>NZ_JBEYEW010000009.1:0-290189 GCF_040634095.1 Streptomyces sp. NPDC007205 | reverse complement strand
GAACACCACCGGCTTGGTGTGCGGGTTGTCCACACGGAAGATCCGCACCCCGTGGCTCATCCAGTGCCGCAGCACCCGTACCGTCTCGGCGACCAGGCCGTCCATGTCCGCGTCGAAGGCAACCGGATAGATGTCCTGGTACTTCTTCGGCGGATTCTCCGCGTGGGCGATGCTCCCGTCGGGGCGGTGATGGAACCACTCGGGGTGCTTCTGCACCCACGGATGGTCCGGGGAACACTGCAACGCGAAGTCGAGCGCCACCTCCAGCCCCAGTTCGCGGGCTGTCGCGACGAAGTGGTCGAAGTCATCGAGGGTGCCGAGGGCGGGGTGGACGGCGTCGTGGCCGCCCTCGGGCGAGCCGATCGCCCACGGCACACCCACATCGTCCGGCCCGGCGGTGAGGGTGTTGTTGGGCCCCTTGCGGAACGTCGTGCCGATGGGATGGACGGGCGGCAGGTAGACGACGTCGAAGCCCATGTCCGCGATCGGCTTCAGCCGGCGCGCCGCCGTACGGAACGTACCGTGCGGCTGCTCGGCGGTGCCCTCCGAGCGCGGGAAGAACTCGTACCAGGAGCCGTACAGGGCGCGTTCGCGCTCCACCAGCAGCGGCAGCGACTCCGAGGCGGTGACCAGCTCCCGCAGCGGCCAGCGGGCCAGCAGCGCGTCCACCTCCGGGGACAGAGCCGCCTTCAGGCGTTCGTGCACGGACAGGGAGTCGTCGCCGAGGGCCTGGGCGGCGGCGAGGACAACGTTTCTCTCCGGGCCCTTCGGCACTCCGGCGGCCGCCCGCTCGTACAGCTCGGCGCCCTCCTCCAGCACCAGCCCGATGTCGATCCCGGCCGGTACCTTCACCGAGGCGGTGTGCCGCCAGGTTGCCAGCGGATGACTCCAGGCCTCCACCCGGAAGGTCCAGCGGCCCGTCGTGTCCGGGGTGATCTCCGCGCCCCAGAGGTCACTGCCGGGGGACAGTTCGTGCATCGGCGTCCACGGGCCACGGCGGCCCTTCGGATCGCGCAGGACCACATTGGCGCCCACGGCATCGTGCCCTTCGCGGAACACGGTGGCCGTCACCTGGAACGTTTCCCCGGCCACCGCTTTCGCCGGGCGCCTGCCGCACTCCACGGCCGGCCGGACGTCGCGTACCGGTACACGGCCGATGGCCGGGGTCCTGCGCATGTAATCTCACCTCCGCCGTGCGCGAAGCCGGGCACCCGGCCCGGCTTCGCGATCCGAGACGGGACCGACCGACGTCGGTCCCGTGGGGAACGCCTTGTACGGTGCCAGGTCAGGGGCTTGGCGCCGTGGAACGCCGCTCCGGTGGCGGCGCTCTTCTGGCCGATCGGCGTGGCCGCGGCCGTCCGTCCTGCTCGCGCAGGTAGGTGACCAGGTTCGTGCGCAGATAGCGCTCGGCGGCGTCCGCGGCCTCGCGGGCGCAGCGCTTGCCCATCAGGACGCACAGTGTGTAGCCCGAGTCCTCGAAGGTGGCCCGGACCGTGCGGTCGTGGGGCGAGGCGAGCATCACGCGCTCCCACGCCCGGTAACGCCGCAACGCCCGGGCCACTTCGGCCTTGGCGGGTAGCAGCATTGCCCTCTTCACCCTCCACGCTCTCGACTGGGCGCGTTCCCGACGGTCGGGTGGTGTCCGCACGCGGGAAGGGCACGGCACCGTTACGGCGATCGAGGCTTTCACTTATGGTGCACGCACGACGACGCAGCGTCTTGTTGGACCTTCAACCACGCGCGGTGTCGGGTGCTCATGTTGCACGAATGGCGTAGTGCCCTCACCGTAGAGGTGACTCAGAAGCTATCAGCGCTCACGCTGTGTGTCCGGGTTGCGTCCCGGACGTGACATCCGGGATCCCTCCCGGACGGGCGAGGGGAGCGAGAGCTTCGCCGGTGAGGAGCAAGCGACGATGAAGACCGCAGTGCCCTGCTACTACCACCTCGACGTGGAAGTCAGCCCGGAACGGGTGGGACAGGTCAGCCGCATCCTGGCCGCCCACCTCCGCTACTGGGACCTGGAGAACCTCACGGTCCCCGTCTGCAGCGGCGCCGAACTGCTGCTGCGGGCGATCGACCAGCACGCCACCGACAAGCACACGTCGGTCGAGATGTGGTGGAACGGCCAGCACCTCATCACCGCCTTCGGTGACGACGACCCGGATCTGCGCCCCGACCAGGACCTGCGGGCCTGTCTCGCCGACATCGCCGCCATGAGCGACGGCTGGGGCTGCTGCGCCTCCGCAAACGGCACCAAGATCATCTGGTTCTCGCAGCGCGCCCGGGCCGGCCAGCGTGTCCGGCTGGTGCCGACCGCCCCCGCGCCCACGCTGCGGACGGGTCTCCAAGTGCCGCGTGCGGAGCCCGTCGTGGTGCTGGCCGCGCCGGCGCCCGCCCGTGTCGCCGCCCTGGAGGGCAGCCGGTGACCGCCCGCAGGAGAAGGAAAGGGCTGCCCGTGTGGAGCGGGCAGCCCTACCCGTTGGGTGCCGCGTTCGACGGACAGGGCACCAACTTCGCCCTGTTCAGCGAGGTGGCCGAGCGGGTCGAGCTGATCCTCGTGGACGACGCGGGCAGGGAGACGCCCGTCCGGCTGCACGAGGTCGACGGCTTCGTCTGGCACGCCTATCTGCCCGGCATCGCGCCCGGCCGGCGCTACGGCTACCGGGTGCACGGCCCCTGGCAGCCCTCGCTCGGCCACCGGTGCAATCCGAAGAAGCTGCTGCTGGACCCGTACGCCCGGGCCGTCGACGGCCAGATCGACAACCACGCCTCGCTGTACGAGCGCGCCCCGGACGGCCCGGCCCCGGCCGACAGCGCCGGGCACTCCATGCTGGGCGTGGTCACCGATCCGTACTTCGACTGGGGAGACGACCGCCCGCCCCGGACACCGTACTCGGACTCGGTGATCTACGAAGCCCACGTACGCGGTCTGACCCGCACCCACCCCGACGTCCCCGAGCGGCTGCGCGGCACCTACGCCGGCCTCGCGCACCCCGCCGTGATCGAGCACCTGACCGCGCTCGGCGTGACCGCGGTGGAGCTGATGCCGGTGCACCAGTTCGTGCAGGACGGTGTGCTCCAGGACCGGGGCCTGTCCAACTACTGGGGCTACAACACCATCGGTTTCTTCGCCCCGCACAACGCCTACGCCGCCTTCGGCACCCGCGGCCAGCAGGTCAACGAGTTCAAGGCCATGGTGAAGGCGCTGCACGCGGCCGGCCTCGAAGTCATCCTCGACGTGGTCTACAACCACACCGCCGAGGGCAACGAGATGGGCCCCACGCTGTCCTTCCGGGGCATCGACAACGCCTCCTACTACCGCCTGGTCGACGGCGACTGGGCGCACTACTACGACACCACCGGCACCGGCAACAGCCTGCTGATGCGGCACCCCCACGTGCTGCAGCTGATCATGGACTCGCTGCGGTACTGGGTCACCGAGATGCATGTCGACGGCTTCCGCTTCGACCTCGCGGCCACGCTGGCCCGGCAGTTCCACGAGGTGGACCGGCTCTCGGCGTTCTTCGACCTGATCCAGCAGGACCCGGTGATCAGCCGCGTCAAGCTCATCGCCGAACCCTGGGACGTGGGCGAGGGCGGCTACCAGGTGGGCAACTTCCCGCCGCTGTGGTCGGAGTGGAACGGCAAGTACCGGGACGCCGTACGGGACTTCTGGCGGGGCGAGCCCGGCTCGCTCGGCGAGTTCGCCTCCCGGCTGACCGGCTCCTCGGACCTGTACCAGCACAGCAGGCGCCGGCCGCGCGCGAGCGTCAACTTCGTCACCGCGCACGACGGTTTCACGCTGCGCGACCTCGTGTCGTACAACGACAAGCACAACGAGGCCAACGGAGAGGACAACCGGGACGGCGAGAGCCACAACCGCTCCTGGAACTGCGGTGTGGAGGGTGAGACCCGCGATCCCGCCGTCCTCGATCTGCGCGCCCGCCAGCAGCGCAACCTCCTCGCCACGCTGCTGCTCTCCCAGGGCATCCCGATGCTCTGCCACGGCGACGAACTCGGCCGTACCCAGCAGGGCAACAACAACGCCTACTGCCAGGACAACGACATCTCCTGGGTGGACTGGGAGCTGACGGAAAGTCAGGAGAGCCTCACCGACTTCACCCGGCACCTGATCGCCCTGCGCGCCGCACACCCCGTCCTGCGCCGCCGCCGCTTCTTCCGCGGCGAGACCGTGACCAACGCCGAGCAGCCGCTGCCCGACCTGATGTGGCTCAGGCCCGACGCCCGTGAGATGACCGAGCGGGACTGGCAGCGCGGCGACGCGCACTCGATGGGCGTGTTCCTCAACGGAGACGCCATCGCCGAACGCGATCCCTACGGGCGCCGCATGGTCGACGACTCCTTCCTGCTGCTGATCAACGGCTACTGGGAGCCGGTCGACTTCCGCCTGCCCGACAACTCCTTCGGGGACCGCTGGACGACTCTGATCGATACCGCCGACCCCGACGGCATCCCCGACGAACGCGAACGGAAGGCAGGCACGAGGCTTCGCCTGGAGGCCCGCAGCCTGATTCTCCTGTCGAGACCGTCGCGGGTGGCGAGCTAGCTGCCCCCTTCAGCGCGCCCGGCGGGACGTCACCGTGAACTGGGCCCCGTCGGCATCGCGCAGGATCGCCTCGGTCTCGTCCTCGCTCAGCACACTGCCGCCGTGCTTCTCCGCCGCCCGAGCACACCCCGGCACGTCCGCGACGGCGAAGTGGATCTGCCAGTGCGGCCGTACGGAGGGGTCCGGCGCCGCCTCCACCGCGCCCGAGTCGATCCGCGCCACGACGTCGCCCTGGCTGCGCAGCACCACCTCGCCGCCGTCGTACTCCACCTCGCAGCAGCCCGGCAGCCCCGACGCCCAGTCGAGGATCTCGCCGTAGAAGATCGCGGAGTCGAACGCGTTGCGGGTGTGCAGCCGTACGAAGGTGGGGGCCGCCCGCCGCCACGCCTCCCAGTTGGAGACCAGTTCCCCCTGCCAGATGCCGAACGTGGCCCCGTCCCGGTCGGCGAGCAGCGCGGCCCGGCCCGGCGGGAAGGACAGCGGCCCGACCGCCGTCGTACCGCCGCGCTCACGGGCCCGGGCCACCGCGACGTCGGCGTCCGGCACGGCGAAGTACGGCGTCCAGGCCACCGCCATCTGCCACATGGCGGCGACCGCGGCGATCCCCGCCACCGGCACCCCGTCCGCGAGCGCGATACGGAAGTGCTCGCCGAGCTTGGCGCCGCGCCAGCGCCAGCCGAGGACGGCGGAGTAGAAGTCCTGGGTGGCCCCGAGGTCACGGCTGGTCAGGCTCACCCAGCAAGGGGCACCGAAGACGGAGTGCGTGGAGACGACATCGCGCCTTCGCGGTCCACTACTGACGGGGGCGTCGTGGTTCATGGCAGTCGCGTCCTGCTCTCGGGGCCGGGCGGCCACCGGTCTGGGACCAGTGTCCAACCGGAAGGGGGTGGCGTGCCTGTCGAGTACCCCCGGTGGCATCCGTCCAGGCCACCGAGGACGATGGGGGCATGGGAGCGAGCGAGCCGGAACAGATCGCCGAGCTGCGGGCGCAGGTCGACCAGTTGAAGGAGGCCGTCGTATCCCATGCGGTCGTCGACCAGGCCATCGGGATGACGGTGGCCCTGGGCCGGGTGACCCCGGACGAGGGCTGGGAGATCCTGAAGGAGGTCTCCCAGCACACCAACATCAAGCTGCGCAACATCGCGGAGCTGATCCTCATCTGGGGCCGCCGCGGCGACATCCCGCCCGAGGTCCGCGCCGCGCTGGAGGACGCCCTGGACCGGTACGGGCCCACGCAGGTGCCCGGATCCGCGGAGGAGTGAGTCCCGGCGGGGGTCTCGGGGGCCCATGTTTCCGGGGGCCCGGCGCCGGCTCAGCGGGCCTCGGCGAGCAGCTCGTCGCGCATCCGGTCGAAGCAGGAGCTGAGCAGCCGCGAGACGTGCATCTGCGAGATGCCGAGCTGCTCGGCGATCCGGCTCTGTGTCATGCCGCGGAAGAACCGCAGGTAGAGGATGGTGCGCTCGCGTTCCGGCAGTGCCTCCAGACACGGCTTGACGGCGGCCCGGTCGATCACGAGGTCGTATCCGGGGTCGGGGGCGCCGAGTGAGTCCCCGAGGGCGTAGCCGTCGGTGCCGGCCACCTCGGCGTCCAGGGACAGCGCGGAGAAGCACTCCAGCGCCTCCATACCGGTGCGCACCTCGTCCTCGCTGAGCCGCGTGTAGGCGGCGATCTCCGCCACGGAGGGCGGGCGGCCGGAGGTGCTCTGCGAGAGTTCCTTCGTGGCGGTGCGGACCCGGTTGCGCAGGTCCTGTACCCGGCGCGGCACGTGCAGGGTCCACATGTGATCGCGGAAGTGCCGCTTGATCTCGCCGGTGATGGTGGGCACCGCGTACGCCTCGAAGGCGCGACCGCGCTCCGGGTCGTAGTGGTCGACGGCCTTCACCAGGCCGAGGGCGGCCACCTGGTACAGATCCTCAAGAGACTCCCCACGGCCGCGGAACCGCACGGCGATCCGCTCGGCCATGGGCAGCCACAGACGGACCAGCTCGTCACGCAGCGCCCGCCGCTCGGGGCCGTCGGGCAGCTGCGCGAGCCGCTCGAAGGACTCCGCCGTGTCGGGGGCGTCATCGTGAGGGTGGGGGGTCGTGGTGCCGGTGACACGCATCGTGCGCACCTCTCTCAGGTGCTGGATGGACAGACACCGTGGGAGGTGCGCTCGGACCTGGAGGGACACCGGGGCGTCCGGCGATGCCGGCTCCCACGGACGTGCCTCCTGTCCGAAGCACTGACGTTCGTTTTCCCGCTCAGGGACATCATCAAACAAACCGGTGCAAACCGGATACTGCTGGGCTGCTTGCAGCGGGGCAGAGAGGCGCCCGGCGCGCCCGCGGGGGTCGTCGGCTCCGTGAAGGCACCCGGCGCGCCGACGGTCGGGTGATCTTGCCGCGGACGTGATGTGCGGCACGCGCGCGTATCCCCTCCGGGGGTGCCGCGAACGGATTCTTCCTGGGCAGCGCTTGATCGCCGAGGAAAGCGGGCGAACCCCCTGGCCACAGCGCATTCTGCTCATTTGACAGTGCACTCGGCGCACAGATAGACAGCAGCTCTCGAAGGTCGAGAGGGGCACTGTGTACGAGCCGAACGTGGTCGGGGACTGGCACGAGTACGACGAGCATGCCGGTCTGCGGGTCCGCGTCCACCGCCTGGAGGCGGCCGAGCCGCCCCGCGGACGCGACGACGCCGCTGCCGGGCTGACGTACTTCAGCGTCCGGGTGACGGTCGAGAACCGCGGCGCACGGCCCCTGGGCATCCACCTGGAGGACGGCCAGCTCGACGTCCGGGTCGGCGCCGACGGCGAGGGCGCCTTCATCGACTGGCGCAACTCCCAGTTCATCGAGGGTTTCGACGTCTACCCGCTGCGCCGCGCCACCGCCGTGCTCTACGCCGCCGCCCCCGAGGCCAACCTCGTCCACGTGGACGTACAGGTGCAGCTTCGGGTGGACGACGACTGGGCCGACCGCCGGCTGTGGACCGGCGGCATCGGCGTCCTGGAGGCGACCCCGGCGACCGCCCCCACGGCCGCCGGACAGGGCAGCCTGGCCCACCAGGTCAGCGCCTTCCTGCGGGACCAGACGGAGCCCGGCACCGCCTGACACGGGCGGCAAAGCCCCGCCGTACGGTCAGTGCGGGATGCCGTCGATGATCTCCCGGGCGCCCTGCCGCAGCAGCGCCACCGCGACCGACGTGCCGAGCGTGGCCGGATCGAGCCGGCCCGCCCACTCGTGGGCGTTCAGCCTGGTCTTGCCGTCCGGGGTGAACACACAGGCCCGCAGGGACAGTTCCCCGCTGCGGTCCACGCGCGCGTAGCCGGCGATGGGGCTGTTGCAGTGGCCCTGCAGCACATGCAGGAACATCCGCTCGGCCGTCGCCTCCCGGTGGGTGTCCGGATCGCCGAGCCCGCTGACGGCGTCGATGAGACCGGCGTCGTCCTCCCGGCACTGCAGGGCGAGGATGCCCGCGCCGATCGGCGGCATCATCGCCTCCGGCGACAGCACCTCGCTGATCACGTCCGTCCGGCCGATCCGCTCCAGCCCGGACACCGCCAGCAGCAGCGCGTCCGCGTCCCCGGCGGCCAGTTTCTCCAGCCGGCGGTTGGCGTTGCCGCGGAACGGCACGCACTGAAGATGCGGGTGGGTGGCGGCCAGCTGGGCCACCCGGCGTACCGAGGAGGTGCCGATCCGGGTGCCGGCGGGCAGCTCGTCCAGGGTGAGCCCGCCCGGGTGCACCAGGGCGTCCCGGATGTCGTCCCGCTCCAGGAACGCGGCGAACACCGTCCCGGCGGGCAGCGGCCGGTCGGCGGGCACGTCCTTGACGCAGTGCACCGCGAGATCGGCCTCGCCGGCCAGCAGCGCAGCGTCCACCTCCTTGGTGAACGCTCCCTTGCCCTCGACCTGGGACAGATCGCCGAGCCACTTGTCGCCGGTGGTCTTCACCGGCACCACCTCGGTGCGCACGCCTGGGTGCAGGACGGCCAACTCGGTCCGGACCCGCTCCACTTGGGCCAGGGCCATGGGGGAGTCGCGGGAGACGATACGGATCAGTTCGGGAACCGGCATGCGCACACGATAGACCCCCGCGCCCGAGCCCGACTCGACGCCCGGGCTCAGCCGAAGCCCTCGGGCAGGTCCGCCGCCGACTCCTCCGGCGGCAGATCGGGGCGCAGCCGCAGCCAGGAGGGCTGGCGCAGCAGTCCGGCGCGGGTACGGGTGCTGTAGTTGACCTCGCCCACCAGCCGCGGCAGCACCCAGCGGGCGTCCGGGATCCGCGGGACCGGATCGAAGGGGCACCGGCTGCTCGCGGCATCGTCCAGCAGCCGGGCCAGTTCCGTCCGCTCCGCCTCGCTCCAGCCCGTACCCACCCCGCCGACGTACCGCAGCCGGCCGCCCGCGTCGCGCTGCCCGACCAGCACCGCGCCGGGCAGTCCGGCGAGCCGCCCCTTGCCGGGCAGCCAGCCGCCGACGATCACGTCCTCGGCGCGCATGTTCCGGATCTTGATCCAGGCGCGGGAGCGCACCCCGGGCTCGTACACCGAGTCCAGCCGCTTGCACACCAGGCCCTCCAGGCCGTGCTCCCTGGTCGCCGCGAGCGCCTCGGCGCCATGCCCGGTCACCGCGCCCGGCGTCGACCAGTACGGGCCGGCCAGCCCGAGTTCCGCCAGCCGCGCGCGCCGCCGTGCATACGGCAGCCGCACCAGGGGTTCCTCCAGGTACGGCACGTCGAACAGCACCAGGTGCACCGGCACCTGGGCGGCCCGGCGGGCCGCCCGCGCGGGGGCGTGCGCCAGGCCCATCCGGCTCTGCAGCAGCTGGAAGTCGGCCCGTCCCCGGTCGTCCAGGGCCAGCACCTCGCCGTCCAGCACGGCGGGCGTCGGGCCCAGCGCGCCGCCCAGCGGGCGCAGTTCGGGATAGGCCGCGGTGATGTCCTCGCCGGAGCGGGCGCGCAGCAGCACGCTGCCGTCGCCGGGCAGATAGACCATCACCCGCTGGCCGTCCTGCTTGGTCTCGTAGGCCCACCGCTGGTCCTGAGCCGCGGGCGGCAGGGTGCCGGGGGTGGCGAGCATCGGCGCGATGAGCGGCAGGGGTACGGCGGTCACGGCTGAAGGTCTCGACCGCTCCCGGCGGCGTCACGCGCCTTCGGCCGCCGGTTCCCCTGAACGGGCCCCGGGCGGCCGACGGCATCAGGCCTGACGCAGAGGGGCCGGCACGGCCAGCACCCGGCGGTGTCCGCTGTCGCTGGGAGGCAGGCCCAGCTTCGGGAAGGGCATGACGCTTACTTGCGTCAAGCACGTGATTCTGCCTTCGCCGGCTCCGCCCCCGTCGGCCGAACGGTCAGGCTCGCGTCGTCGCGATGCTCACCGCGTTGGCCAGCACCACCGCCCCGATGCCCGCCCACTCCGGGCCGCCCAGGCTCTGGCCCAGCACCACCCGGCCGACCATGGCGGCCAGGACCGGGTTGACGCTCATGAACAGACCGAACGTCCGCGTGGGAACGTGGCGCAGTGTCAGGAGGTCGACCAGGTACGGCACGGCGGAGGAGAGGACGCCGGCCGTCACCGCGCACAGCACCGCACCGGCCGTCGGCGGATGACGCAGCGCGACGACGATGCCGGCGGGCAGGAAGGCCAGCGCCGAGACCGTCGAGGCCGCCGCCGCGCCCTGGATCCCGGGTATGCGCTGCCCGACGAGGCGGTTGAGCAGGATGTACGACGCCCAGCAGCACGCGGCCACCAGGCCGAGGGCCATGCCGGTGTAGTCGGCGGAGGGGCGCGGGCGCATCAACACCACGACTCCGGCCGCGGCGAGCATCGCGCAGCCCGCGTCCAGCCGGCGCCGCGACGCGGCCAGCGCGATGGCGAGCGGCCCGAGGAACTCCAGGGTCACCGCGAGGCCCAGGCCGATCCGGTCGACGGCGCTGTACAGACTGAGGTTCATCATGCCGAACACCCCGGCCAGCAGCAGGACCGGCCACCACTGCCGCCAGGTGAAGCTCCGCAGCCGGGGCCGGCCCACGCCGAGCAGCGCGAGCGCGGCGACGTACTGACGTACCGCCACCACACCGAGGGGGCCGAGGACGGGGAAGGCGAGCGCGCCGACCGCGGCGCCGGTCTGGGTGGACAGTCCGCTGCCGGTCATGGCGGCCACACCGGCGAGCCGCCGGGCCTTCGGCAGGGGAGGGGTCGTGGCCAGGGTCACGGGAGGGGCCGGGCGTTCGAGAGCGCGTCGCATGGCCGGATGGTGCGCCGCCCACACCCTTGCGCAAAATGCATGGACCTCTCGATCTATACGCTGAGCGTATGGATGAGATCGAGCTGCGGCAGCTGCGCTGCCTGGTGGCCATCGTGGACGAGGGCACCTTCACGGACGCCGCGATCGCCCTGGGCGTCTCCCAGGCCGCCGTCTCCCGCACCCTCGCCTCCCTCGAACGCGCCCTGGGGGCACGGCTGTTGCGGCGCACCTCGCGGGAGGTGACCCCGACCGCCACCGGGCTGCGGGTGGTGGCTCAGGCCCGGCGGGTGCTGGCGGACGTCGCCGGTCTGGTCCAGGAGGCCGCCTCGGGGCACACCCGGCTGCGGATCGGCTACGCCTGGTCGGCGGTCGGCCGCCACACCGTCGCCTTCCAGCGGCGCTGGACCGCCGCACAGCCCGGCGTCGATCTGCATCTCGTCCGCGTCAACACGGCGTCCGCCGGCCTCGGCGAGGGTGCCTGCGACCTCGCGGTGGTACGCCGGCCGCTGTCGGACCGTCGGTTCGACACGGCCATCGTGGGCCTGGAGCGGCGGCTGTGCGCCATGGCGGCCGACGATCCGCTGGCCCGGCGCCGGTCCGTACGGCTGGCCGACCTCACCGGGAGGATCCTCCTCGTCGACCGGCGTACCGGCACCACCACCCCTGAGCTGTGGCCGCCGGACGCCCGTCCCGCCGTCGAGGAGACGCACGACGTCGACGACTGGCTGACCGTCATCGCCGCCGGACGCGGCATCGGTGTCACCGCCGAGTCGACCGCGAACCAGTACCCGCGGCCCGGAGTCGTCTACCGGCCGGTCCGCGACGCGGAACCCGTCGCCGTACGGCTCGCCTGGTGGCGCGACGACCCGCACCCCGCCCTGCAGGCGGTCCTCGAACTGCTCAGTGAGCTGTACCGGACCGCCTGAGGGCCCCGCTCTCGCCACACGCTACGGGGCCGAGCTTCCAGCCGTGGCCGTGCCGAAGGCCCCGGCCGACCGCTGGGGCGCCCGGCTGGGCCTCTTCCGTGGCGGCGCGTGGCCGCAGACCCTGCTGTACTGGCTGGCCTCCTTCGGCGGCCTCCTCCTCGTCCACGGCGTCGCCGCCTGGCTGCCCGCCCTCCTGCGCGGCGAGGGCTACAACCTCGGCTCAGCCCTGGGCTCGTGGTGCTGTTCAACCTCGGCGGCATCGTCGGCATGCTCATCGTGCCCGTGTCTCCCACAGCTTCGGCGCCCCGCGCATGTTCGCGATCTGGTTCGCGCTCACCGCGGCCGGTGTCTTCCTCCTCCTTTCAGTCCTGCGCGTCCGCCTCCGGCTCCGCGTCCAGGCCCGTGCACGCCAGCTCCCCGCCCACCTCGGCGCACGCCTCAACGCCCCGCGGTGAGGACACCGAGAGCATGGGGCTGCTGTTCCCGGCCGGGTCGTTCGCCGGGTAGCGGGCCGACAGCACGTCCTGACCTGCCCGCACCGACACCTCGCGGGCCTTGGCCGACCGCAGCCGCACCTGGGACCAGGCGGTGCCGCAGGCCGGTGAGTAGCGCAGCAGGACGGTGTAGGCGGGGCCGGTGACGGTGCTCGTGGTCCGTGCGTCCCGGGCGCACGCCGAGGCGTCGGGCAACGCGCCCTGGCAGGATCGGCCGTGACAGCGCGGCACCGCCGCCAGGTGCTGCGCGGCGGGCGCGCTGTCCGGGCGCCCGGACAGGGTGACGGCGGCGGTCACCGCCGTCGCCGCCCCGAAGAGCGCGAGCGCGGACAGCGGCAGCCAGGGCGCACGCCCCGACGGGATCCCTGCCCACCGCCGCCTGCGTGCGGGGTGTTCGGGTGCGGCCGGGGGCGGGGGGACGTCCGCGGCCTCCCAGAGGGCCAGCACGGGGTCGGGATCGGTGCCGGCGAGGCGGCAGAGCGCCTCCACGGCGGATCTGGGCGGCGGCGCGCCGCCGGACAGATAGCGGTGCCACGCGGACTTGCTGTACGGAGTGCGCGCGGCCAGCGCCGCCAGGCTCAGCCCCGTACGGTCCTTCAGCTCGCGCAGTCCCGCCACCAGTGGCTCGTCCGGCGTGGTCGCTGCTTGGGGGTGCCGCATCGTGCGTCCTCGACTCCCGTTCCGCTATGGGCGTTTTGGCCCCTGTTGCCGGAATGACTTCCCGGGAGTGCGTCGACCGCAACACCCCATGAGGTAGGAGGAAGGTCAAGGGCGGACGCGCCGAAGGCCCGTTCGGATGTCGTCGAACGGGCCTTCGGTGACTTGTGGTGCAGCGGTGATGCGTCGTCAGCACCAGGGGAGGGCGCGGTCGGCGCGGACGTAGCGCGCCGAGACGTAGCCCCGGTGGTGTGAGAGCCGGTACCAGGTGCGGTTCCCGTGCACCGAGGAGCCGCGCGTCCTGCAGGCGAGCGCCAGGCGCCGGCCCGTGTGCCGGTGGCCGATCACCCGGTAGCCGGTGCCCGGTCCGGAGCGCACGTTGAGCCGGGCGTGCCGGGTGGTGACGCGGCCGGTGGCGGGCTGCAGGTGGCGGTAGGGCACCGACTGCGCCACGAGACGGTACTGCAGGCGGTACTGCAGGCGGTACGGCGCCATGTACGGCGCGAAGCGGTAGGTCGTCGTCAGCGGGACGGAGTGGAACGCCGCTCCCCGGGGCGTGGGGCGGTGGACGCGGCGCGGCTGGTGCTTGTGGAGGTGGACGCGGTGGTGGGTGCGGAGCGTGACGTGCCCGCGGTGGTGGGTGTCGTACCGGGTGGCGGCGCTGGGCACCGGGTGCTGGGTGGTGGCGCTCGCCGCGGTGGCCCCGGCCGCCGTGGGCAGGAACGCGAGCACCGCTACCGTGGCCAGCAGCCCGCTCTTGAGGGTCCGTCGGATCATGGAAACCTCCGGCTGTCGTTCTCGTGACCACGAGGAGTGATCACGACAGCCAGCGTTTCCGTGACGGACCGTGGCCATGCCGTCCCGCCGTCCCCGGGGACGGCGGGACGTCCCCCGGGACGGGCGCTCACGCCGCAGGCCGGAGCCGCCGACGGGGGCGGAGCGTACGTGGCTTACGCGCATCACGTACCTCAGCACGCCAGGACCTGCGCCCCTTCCGGGACCCGCACGCCGCCGAGGACGTCGCGGCAGGCGTCACAACAAGCCGGGTGCACCCTCCTGGGCGGGATCCTTGGATGCCGGGTGATCCGGACCGCCGGCCGGGGCGGCGGCGGCACGCAGCGCCGCTTCGACCCGGCGGTTGCCGGTCATGGTCGCCGTGACGGCGGTCATGGTGAGGAGGAGGACGGCGGCGGCGTAGAGCGGGGTGCGGATGTCGTAGGTGGTGGCCAGCCAGCCGCCGAGGAAGGCCCCGATGGGGGCGGCGCACATGGCGAGCATGCGGGAGGTGGAGGCGACCCGGCCCATGAGGTGGGCCGGGACGATCGCCTGCCGGAGGGAGGGCCCGAGCACCATCGTGGCGCCCATGCCGGCCCCGCAGACGGCGAGCGCGAGGCCGGCGACGTACGGGTTCGGGGCAGCGGCAAGGCCCAGGATGGCAAGCCCTTCGACGGCGGCCGTGCAGGTCAGTGCGGTGCCGGTGCCGAGTCGTCGGCCGAGGTAGGAGGCGATGCCTGCACCGAGCAGGCCGCCGGTGGCCTCCGCCGTGAGGAGCAGGCCGAAGCCGTAGGTGTCGATGCCGAGGCGGTCGTGCGCGAAGAGGGCGAGGACGGTCTCCACAGCGAGGAAGGCGACGTTCCCGACCGCCGGACGGAGCGCGAGCCCGAGCAGCAACCGGTCCCGGAAGACGTACGAGGCCCCGGCCCGCGCCTGCCGAAGCAGCGACTCACGGACCTCCGGCACGGGCCGGGGCATGGCGGGCAGCGTACGTACGAGCAGTGCGGAGAGCATGAACGACACCGCGTCGGCGAGCAGCGGAAACGCCCGGCCGAGCGCGAGCAGCGCACTGCCCGCAGGCGGTCCTGCGAAGCCGGACATGGCGGTCTGGGCGCCGCGCAAGCGGGAGTTGGCGCGCTCCAGGAGTGCGGGGTCGCGGCCGAGCAGATCCGGCAGATAGGCCGTGGCGGCCGTGTCGAAGAAGAGTCCGCCGAGGCCGAGCAGGAAGGCGACGGCCGCGAGCAGCGCAATGCTCAGCACGTCGAGCGCGGCCGCTGCCGCCGGTATCGCGAGCAGCACCGCACGCGCCGCGTCCATGACCCACATCGTGCGCCGGCGGTCCCAGCGGTCCACCAGCGCACCGCCGAGCACCCCGAAGAGCAGCCACGGCAGCGTCCCGGCGGCCGTGACGACGGCGAGCGCCATCGGATCCCGCGTCAACGTCAACGCGAGCAGCGGCAGCGCGGCATGCGACACCCCGTCACCGAGCGAGGACACCGTCTGCGCAGTCCACAGCCGTCCGAACCCGGTCGGCAACTTCCGGACGCCTGAGGTCACTTGGCGCCCCCCTCGGCCTGCTCGCGCGGTGCCGGGTGGAACAGCGCGAAGACGAGTGACGCGTCCGGCAGCGACGGATCGGACAGCTCCCGGTACTCGTCCGCCAGAGCCTGCAACCGCGCCCCCAGCTGCGCGAACTGCTCCTCGGTGAGCCGCAGATGCGCCATCCGTACGTGCCGCTCGCCATCCACCGGCGACGCCTCCAGGTCCGCCACCGCATGCCGCATCAGCACATCCGGCCCTCCCTCGCCCGGATCCGGCAGCACGATCGCCCGCGCGGCCATCGCGTAGTACCGCTCGGTGACACCCCGCACCTTCCGCGTCCGTACCACCTTCACCAGGCCGGCCCGCTCCAGCAGCCGTACGTGATAGCTGGAACTCCCCTTCGCAAGGCCCACCCGCTCGGCGATCTGCGTGATCGTCGCGGGCTCGAAGCGGAGCACGGCCATGATCCGGTGGCGCGTGAGATTGGAGACGGCGCGCAGCTGCTCGTCAGTGGTGACGTGAAACGTCTCGGGAAGATCATCGGTAGGCATGCGAGCGATGGTCAACGATTCTTGACCATTGAGCAAGGGGATTTCGCGCGGACTTCCAGAATCTGCATCGACGAGGACTCCGGCCAGGAGGCGGGCGGCACCGTCACCCCCGCCTGACGGCCGGGCTTGTGGGCGGCACCCGGCCACCCTGCGCCTACCGTCCAGTAAGATCCGGCGGCAGGCCACCACAGGAGGAACCGTGACCCGGTCCGAACGCTCGCCCCTGCTGCTCGCCGGCCTGCTGGCCGCGGCCGGGGTCGCCCACTTCGCCACCCCGCGCCCCTTCGACGCCACCGTTCCGCGACGGCTGCCCGGCTCGCCCAGGGCATGGACGTACGGCAGCGGAGTCGTGGAGCTGGCGCTCGCCGCCGGGATCGCCGCACCCCGGACGCGAGCCGTCGCCGCGCAGGCGGCCGCGGCCTTCTTCGTCGGGGTGTTCCCGGCGAACGTCCAGATGGCCGCGGACTGGCGGCACCGGCCCGCGCCGCTGCGGACGGCCGCCCTCGCGCGGCTGCCCCTGCAGGTGCCGCTGTTGCTGTGGGCGCGAGGAGTCGCCCGGAACGAGAAGGGACGGTCATGACGGAACGCATCGAGGTCGGGGACAAGGCCGAGGACTTCGCCCTGCCCGACGAGACGGGCACCACCCGCCGGCTCACCGAGCTGCTGGCCGACGGCCCGGTCGTACTCTTCTTCTACCCGGCCGCGCTCACCCCCGGCTGCACCGCCGAGGCCTGCCACTTCCGCGACCTCGCCGCCGAATTCGCCGCCGTCGGCGCCCGGCCCGTCGGTATCAGCGGCGACGGCGTCGACAAGCAGCAGGAGTTCGCCGGCCGGCACGGACTCGGCATGCCCCTGCTCTCCGACGCCGACGGCACGGTCCGTGAGCGGTTCGGCGTCCGGCGCGGCTTCTCCCTCGCGCCCACCAAGCGCGTCACCTTCGTGATCGCCCAGGACCGCACGGTGCTGGAGGTCGTGCGCAGCGAACTGCGCATGAACAGCCACGCCGACCGGGCCCTCGCCGCCCTGCGCGCTCACAAGGGCTGATCCGCCCCCGTGCCGCTCCGGATGCGCGGGACCGGGCCCGCGCCGGATGCACCGGAACGATCAGGACGTCGGGGGCCGGCCGGCGGCCGGGCTGCTCGCCGAGGACTTCCCGGCGCACTGCTCGTCGCCCGGACCGGCACCGTCGCCCTGCGGCACCGCGACGGTCACCGCGCGGAGCTGACCCTCACCGTGTCCCCGGTCCTCGGTCCCGACGGCGTTCGAGGCGACGGAACGGGAACTTCCCGAGTGCTCCGTCGTCGCGCTCCACACCGACGGCCTCGTCGAGAACCGCGACCGGGACCCCGGCGGTGCCACCGACGAACTGCGCCGGGCCCACGCCTACGGGGCTGCCGACTTCACCGTCAAGTCACCGTTCGTCGTCGACAGATCCAAGTGGTACGTGCCTGACGGATCGTTCTTGAAGGCCACCTTCTCGTCGCCGTGGGAGTCGTTCGCCGAGATCCGGTACTTGGCGGGCGGCGCCGTGACCGTGAGGCCACCGCTGGTGGTACGGGCCTTGATGTTCTGCGGGGTGGCCGTCTGGATCGTCACCTCGCTGTTCGACGTCTGCGTGTCGATGTCGCCGCCCTTGACGTCCTCGACGTCGACGTCACCGTTGGACGTGCGCAGCTTCACAGCCCCCGTCGCGTGGTTCACCGCTATCCCACCGTTGCTCGTGTGCACGTCGACCGTGCCGACATCGGTCAGTGTCAGGCCGCCGTTGGAGGTGCCTCCCGTCACCGGAAGACCGGCAGGCACGCTGACGAGGTAGTCGACGCCGCAGCCACTGCCGCAGCCGGACAGCGTCAGGACGCCGTTCTCGACGCGGAAGGACGTGCCACTCGGCTTGTCGCCGCGGTAGTTGACCTTGCGGTGCACGGAGATGACGGAGGCGTCGGCCGAAGCGTCCACCTTCACCCCTCCGTTCCTGTTGTCGAGGCGGACCGAGGTGACTTTCTGGGACACCTTGGCGTCGTCCTCGAAGGTCTTCTGGCTGACGGCCGAGCACGCGGAGAGCCCGCCGGCGGTGAGAGCAGCCGAAGCCACTGCTGCAAGGACGCGCGTCTGTGGGCGGCGCATGGAGGTTCCCCCGTGTGGTGCGAGTTGAATCGGTGATCAGTCACCGCGATCCTACGCAGCCACAACCCGGCTTCCACTGGGGAAACCCCCCCCAATGCCCACCGGCAGCGCGGCTCACTCCTGCCCGTCGGCCGCGACCTGCGCGAGCGTGCGGCCGGTGCGCACCGAGCGGGCCCGGCGGGGATCCGGTGTGCCGTGTCCGTCCGGGCGTGCCGGCCCCTTGCGCACCAGCAGCCAGGCCTCCTCCTCGCCCTCGCCGCTGCGGAACCGGGTCAGCGCGTACTCGCCGTGCAGCTTGGTCCCGTGCAGCCGGAAGGTGGCGTGGCCGTGTTCCAGGGACTCCGCGAACTCCACAGGGCGCCCGCGGCGGTCGTGGCTGAGCGGCTCGTAGGTGCCGCGGTCCCACACGATCACCGTGCCGCCGCCGTACTCGCCCTTCGGGATCACGCCCTCGAAGTCCTCGTACTCCAGGGGATGATCCTCGGTCGGCACGGCCAGCCGCTTGTCGGCGGGGTCGGTGGACGGGCCCTTCGGGACGGGCCAGGACTTCAGGACGTCGTCGACCTGGAGACGGAAGTCGAAGTGCATCCGCCGCGCATCATGGATCTGCACCACGAACCGGGGCTCGTCGCTCCCCGCCCGGGGCTTGTGCCCCGCGGGCTCGCGCGTCCGCTCGAAGTCTCGCTTGCCACGGTACGTCCGCAGCCGGTCCTCCGCTGCCACGTGCGGCTCCTTCCGTACGTCCGCCCCACGGACCCCGGGTACCCCGGGCCGGGCCGTTCAGCGTGGCGCCCGCCGTTGCAGTACCCCGGCGATCTTGGGAGTGACAGGGCCGGTCACCGCCGGCCGGGCGGCCTCGCCGGGCATGTCGCCTTCGCCCGCCGGTTCGGCATGGAACACGAGGAGTGGCTGCTTTCGGCGCCGTTCCGGGCCTACGGTGCACGCGCTGGTCGTGAATTCACCTACTTCATGTCCTGTTCTCGGTGTCACTGCCGAGAGCCGTGAGGAGCGTGCCCAGGCCACCGCGGATCCTGGCGGAGGTGAGATGGTCGAAGTAGTCGCGGGAACTCACGATCCGGCCGTCGCGCACCCGTATGACGAAGATGCCGGGAAGGGTGAACTCCTCACCGGTTTCGGCGACAGTGCCCTGATACTCGAACTCCGCGACGATGACCTCGGGGTCGACGGTCTCGTGGATGGTGATGTTCGCCGGCCGACGGATCAGACGCGGGCCTGTGCCCGCGGAAGCGAAGTGCTCGCGCAGCTCCTGACGGGTACGCAGGGCCGGGGCCCGTAAGGGGTGGAAGGGGTGGACCACGTCGGTGTGTTCGGCGTAGAGATCGGGCAGTTCCTCCCAGCGGCCCTCCGCGACGCCGTTCACCAGGGCAAGAAAAACTTCACGCGGGCTGAGGTTCTCGGGCATGGGGCCTCCTCGGCGAAGCCGTCATCGGATCCGCTACGATCCGGAGTGGCGACTCCGAATATATGGAGTCGCCACTCCGGTAGTCAACGTGCGTACAAGGAAGCGATGATCCATGCCGCAGCGGTCCGACGCGCAGGCCAACCGTGAGCGCATCCTCGACATCGCCGAGGACGTCTTCGGCCACGGCGGGAAGTCGGCGTCGACCGAGGAGGTGGCGCGCCTTGCCGGGGTCGGGATCGCCACGGTCTTCCGGAACTTCCCCACCAAGGCCGCCCTGTTGGAGGCCGTGCTCGTCAGGCACTTCAACCGGCTGCAGGCGGAGGCAGAGGCGCGGCTCGGCGAACAGGACCCGGGCGCGGCGTTCTTCGGCTTCTTCCGTCATCTGGTCGCCGGCGCAGCGACGAAAATCGCCCTGGTGGAGGCTTTGCTGGAAGCGGGCGGCTTCGGCGACAGCGAGGCCGCCGAAGCCTCGCATGCCCTGCGTCGAGCGGTGGGAGGGCTCCTCCAGCGCGCTCAACAGGCCGGCGCCGTGCGCAACGATGTGGAACTGCCCGAGGTCTACGCCCTGCTGGTCGGCACATCGCGCGCCGCCGCCCAGGCGCCCCTGGACGACGAGGTACGTTCCCGCATGCTGGCCATCGTGTTCGCGGGGCTGGCGGCCACGGGCCGGACCAAGGCAGCGGACTTCTCGTGACCGCGCTCCACGGCGCGCCAACGGAGGTCAGGCCGCCGGCCGCCATCCCAGTGCAGGGCCCAGCTTCGTCGCCATGTCTGTCAGGATCTGTACATAGTCCTCGTGCTCGAAGGTGAACGGCAGCGCGAACGCGACCTCGTCCACCTCCCGGAACGCGGCGTGCGCGCGCAGCCGTTCGGCGATCTCGTCGGAGGTGCCGACCAGGTCCGGGGCGAACAGCAGCCGGGCCGGCCCCTGCGGTGAGGCCGTACGCGGCAGCCGCTGCGCCGCGTACGCCTCGTACTTGGCGCGCTGGTCCGGGCTCGCGGAGTCGGTGGGGATCACGACCAGGCCGTGCGAGACCCGGGCCGCCTCGCCGTCGGGGTGGTGGGCGCGGAACTCCCGGACGAGGGACAGCTGGATCTCGGCGAAGTCCCAGGGCCCGTCCGGCTGTTCCGCCTTGACCACGCTGCTGGTCAGGAAGTTCATACCGTGCTCGCCCGCCCAGCGTGCCGAGCCGATGCTGCCGCCGCCGTACCACAGCCGCCGCCCGAGCCCCGGGGAGTGCGGCTGGACCACCTCCGAGCTGAATTCGACATGCGGCTGCCGCCGCGTGGCCCCGAACCCCCCGCCCCCGCCGAAGTCGCCGGCGGGCTTGCCGCGCACCAGGTCCAGCAGCCGCCGCACCCGCGCGTAGCCAAAGTCCTCCGCCTCGGCCGTGTCCGGATACAGGGCGCCCTTGACCTGCTCGAAGTGCATCGGCGGGCCCACGCTGACGCCCGGGTTCAGCCGGCCCCCGGACAGGATGTCCACCGTCGCCAGGTCCTCGGCGAGCCGCAGCGGGTTCTCCCAGCCGAGCGGGGTCACCGCGGTGCCCAGCTCGATCCGGCGGGTCCGCTGGGAGGCGGCGGCGAGGACGGCGACCGGGGAGGAGATGCCGTACTGCAGATGGCGGTGACGCAGCCAGGCGCTGTCGAAGCCGAGCCGCTCGCCCAGCTCGATGATCTCCAGCGTGGACGCGTGGCCCCGGGCCGGATCCGCCGGGTCGAACAGGCCGATCGTGAGGAAACCCAGCTTGCGCAGCGGGCGGGCGGTGGACGGCACGGGCCCCTCCAGCGGTCGTACGTCGCTTCCGGCTGCGGATGATTCTCGCAGGCGAGTGTGACAACCATGTGATCACTTCAGCGGAATGACGATCTCGTCCTCGACCGGCGGATCGACTTCCTGGGCCCGGTTGCCGGTCGCGGCGAAGCAGCGCAGCCGGACCGCTTCCGCGGTGACGTCCAGCCGCAGGAAGCACTTGAAGAACGGCGGGCTGTAGGTGGCCGAGCCGGGCGAGAACAGCTGGGTGTAGACCTTGCGCACGGGCAGCCGGAACCGGGACGTACGGTCCGGGCGGCCACCGGTGCCGAGGAGGCTCGCGACCAGACGGGTGCGCCGGGTGATCCGGGCGTCGGGGTCGGCCTTGCGGCCCGGCTCGATGTCGAGGCGTTCGGCGACGACCGCGGTCGCCTCCGCCTCGGTCAGGGTGAAGAAGCGGCGCAGCCGCAGCCGGCGGCCGTACAGGCGGCTGTAGAAGGCCAGCGAGTCGCCGCGCAGCGGATAGCAGCGGAAGTCCCGCTCGGTGACGCCTCCGACCGACACCCGTGGGATGGTGTGCGTGGCGTGCATGAACGCCCCGCCGCCGCCCGCGACCACGTACTGGACGGTGCGGCCGTCCACGTCGACCGGATAGCGCTGGTAGTTGTGGATGTCGCCGCCGATCGCGGCCACGTAGTGGTGCTCCGGGTCCCGGACGATGTCGTCCACCGTCCCGCCGCCCTCGATCGCGCACGGGTGGTGCTCGCCGTCGACGTACAGCGGCGACCCGGTGACGAGGATCTTCGGCTTCGGCCCCTTCGACACCTCGCGCAGCCAGGCGCCCTGTTCGGCGTCGATCGTGCCGAGCAGACCGGTGTCGATGCCGACGATCCGTACCGGGCCCGCGTCGATCGCCCAGTACGGCCCTGGCTGCACGGCCTGTTGACCCGGAGCCGATCGCAAGGCCCGTGCGGCGGCCAGCCGTTGTTCGTCGGCCGGGCGGGGCCGGTGCCACAGCAGGGTGCGCCACCAGGCGCGGGTGAGCGGGCGGGGCCGGGGCTCGGGATCGAGCGGCGGGGTGTCGGCGCAGAAGACGCGCATGAAGGCGCCGAGGTCCTCGTACCAGTCGTGGTTGCCCGGTATCGCGAAGATGGGTGCCGGATAGTCCTGGTAGGGGCGGAAGAACTTGCTGCCGTAGTCGTCGGCGCTCCCCACCGGATAGATCACGTCGCTCGCGATCACCGCGAAGTCGGTGCCCTGACCTGCCTTCAGAAACCCTGGCACAACGGCGTACTGGGAGTCGTCCCCCTCGCCGGTGTCCCCGATGACCATGAACGAGAACGGGCCGGAGACCTCCCGCCGGATCACCTTGTCGGCGGGCGCCCCGGCCGCCTCCCGGAGCGCCACCCAGCGGCTGCGGGTACGGCCGGTCGGATCACCGAACCAGGACGCCAGCACGCCGTTGCGGGCGGCCCACAGGGTCCGCGGATTCAGCCACGACAGCTTCTCGACGTGGTCCGGCATCAGCTGTTTGTAGGCACCGGGCTCGGCCGAGCCCCAGCCGGCGCCCTGTGCGGTATCGCGCGAGGAGTCAGACACGCTGTGCACCGTAACAACGCGCCGGTCAGCGGCGGTTGGCGGGGCCCGGTCCACCCGGCTGCCAGTCCCCGTCGGCGAGCTGCTGATCAGGTCACATCAGGTCAGGTTCAAGCCGCCGTCGAGCATGATGACCTCGCCGGTGAGGTACGTGCTGGCGATCACCGAAGCCACCAGATCGGCCACGTCGGCGGGTTGTGCCGGGCGGCCCATGGGTGCGCGGTCGCGCCACAGTTCGTGCGCCTGTGTCCAGTCCTTCGTCATGGGCGTGTCCACCAGACCCGGTGCCACGGCGTTGACGCGCACACCGGGTGCGAGCGCGGCCGCGAGCAGCCGGGTGACGTGGTTGAGCGCCGCCTTGCTCGCCGCGTACGGCACCGACGAGCCCTTGGGCCGTACTCCGGCGTGACTGGTGACGTTCACGATGGTGCCGCCCGCAGGGGACTCGCGGAGTGCCGGAAGCGCCGCGGTACACAGGACCCAGGGGGCGATCAGGTTGACCTCCAGCAGCTGCCGCCAGTCCGCCGGTGTCGCTGCGGCCAGGTCGTCGTGCGGGATGGGCCAGCTGATGCCCGCGTTGTTCACCAGCACGTCCAGCCGCCCGTAGCGGCCGAGCGCCGCCTCCACCAGCCCGCGGGCCTCCTCCTCCACGGCCAGGTCCGCCCGCACGTACGCACCGCCGAGTTCCGCGGCCAGCGCCTCTCCGGCCTCCGCGCTGCGCCGGGAGTGCACGACCACCCGCATGCCGTCCGCGGCGAGCCGCCGTGCGACGGCTTCCCCGATCCCCGATGTGGACCCGGTGACCAGGGCGACGGGCCGGTCCTCTGCGTCGATGCTCATGATCGGGATCTTGCCACGGGGGCGGACGGCGACCTGTTCGGGCCCTGTCCCAGTCGGTGACGATCCCCGCGGGCTGCAAGGCGACCCTGCACAAGGCCTCCGGCCCCGGCTGAGCCACCCCTCGCGGCCCCGCACCGGAACCGGTGCGGGGTCGTGGCACGTTTCATGTCAGCCGAGTGGATCCAGCGTCAGATACGCCTGTTGCGGACTGCCGTCGTGGACCAGCGACTCCTGGTTGCCGACGTCGTCGAAGGCGAACGCGTAGGCCTTGCCGTCGGCCATCTGCGCATGGACCGCACGCGCGTACTGGTTCGTCACCGCGTCCTGGTAGAAGCCGGCCGTCGAGGTGTCCGGCTGGTCGGGGTTGACCAGCAGGGTCGAGCGGTTGAAACCGGCGCACAGGGTACGGGAGATGGGGCCCCGCACCTGGTCGTTGGGCGCGTCGAGCAGCTTGTGGCAGCCGAAGACGCTGTCCGCGTCAGGCTTGGCGAAGCTGGTGACGACGGTGCCCGAGGCGTTGGTGAAGTTCATGACGTCGCCCGACACCCGGCCGTAGTACTTGGTGCCCGGCTGGTCGGCGAACGGTGTGACGGTCAGCGTCGACGTCGTGTACTTCTGCCAGACCCGGTTGACGTAGTCGTCCATCACGCTCGCGGGCAGGGCGCCGGTCTCCACGCCGTACAGCGGTGAGAGCGCACGCAGGACCGTGCCGTCGGAGCGGGTCTGGACCAGGCCGGCCCAGCCGCCCGGCCGGCTGCGCAATGCGTTGAAGAAGCCGGTGTAGCCACCGGACCTGAGGTGCCCGGTGGTGCTCACGCTGCCGTCGGAACGCCGCACCCCGACCGCGTACGGCGCCGAGAACATGTCCACCTGAGTGCTGTTCAGCCACAGCCCCGAGTCGTTGAGGGTGTACTCCGACCAGTTGAACAGGATGTTCCGGTTCGGGTCGGAGGGGTTCTGCACGGCCGGCTGCACGAGGCCGCCGGTGGTCAGGCGGAAGTCGAGCTTCTGACCGTAGGAGAAGTAGATCCGCCCGGAGAACCTGGGTATCCGGATCGTCTTGGACTGTCCGGGGGCCGGGCCGTCGATCGCCGCGTCCGGAGCGGGCGTCGGGGGATTGCCGCCCGCCGGCCAGGCGTGGAACGCGCCGTTCGCGTCGGCCCAGCCTTGTTGTCCGGAGGACAGCTGGGTGCCGAGGTCGTAGACATAGACCGGTTCGGAGCGGCCGGAGTTGTTGGTGATCTGCAGCGGGACGGTGTCCGCCGCGGCAGCACCGGCGCGGCCGGGCGCGCCGAGGGCGAGCACCCCGCCGACCAGGGCCGCGGCGGCCGTCAGGGGCAGTGCGGGGCGCGTGCGGATGTGAGGCACTCTCCACCTCCGTGTGGGGTCGGGGTTGTACGGATATTGGTCCGTACCTGTTTGAGAGCGCTCTCAGCCTGGTGCTGGGCCGCGCGCATGTCAATGAGTTGAACGGGAAACGGATGAGACCGGGCGAAGGCGCCGCCGTGCGGTGGAGCCTTCGCCCGGTCTTCGGCCGGCAGGTGACGCAGTGTCAGAAGGTGCGCTCAAGCAGGCCGAGCAGGGCCGCCCAGTGCCGCTCGTCGGCCTCCTTGTCGTACGCGGGGGTGTCCGCCTGCGTGTAGCCGTGCCGGGCGCCCGGGTAGACCTCGCAGGTGTGCCGGACCCCGGCCTCGGTCAGGGCCTTCTCGAAGCGCTCGATCTGCTCCGGGGGCAGCGAATGGTCGTTGCTGGCGTGCCCGAAGTACAGCTCCGCGGTGATGTTCGGGGCGCCCAGATGGGGGCTGCCCGGATCGTCGGTGGCGAGCTGACCGCCGTGGAATCCGGCCGCCGCCGCGACCCGGTCCGGGTGTGCGGCCGCCGTCCACAGGGCCAGCCGGGCGCCCATGCAGTAACCGGTGAGTGCGACCGGTCCGTCGGCGACCAGCGGGCTGTCGGCGAGCCGGCGCAGGTAGGCGCCCGCGTCCCGCGCGGCCAGGTCCGGTGTCAGCGAGCCCACGACCGGGCCCAGCCGCTCCCAGATGGTCGGATCGGCGCCCGGGTCGATGAACTCGGGCAGCTCCACGACCGGGGTACGGCCGAGCCGGTAGAACACGTTGGGCACCAGCACCGTGTAGCCGGCGGCGGCCAGCCGGTCGGCCATCGACCTCAGGTGCGGGCGCAGGCCGTAGGCGTCCATGTAGAACAGCACACCCGGACGGGGACGCCCGTCGGCGGGGTGGACGAGGTAGGCGTCGACGACGCCGTCCTGGGTCTGGATGTCGAGGTCGGTTCCCTGGACATCGGTCATGTGAGCATGCCTCCCTGGGGGAACGGGCGTCGGATGGCGGTCGCCCCCGGCGCCAGGACTGCGGACCATGCTGTCATGCAAGATCCGCAACCCCGCCCCCGGTGTGCCGCGTGGTCACTCGAACCGGCTGGTGTCTCCCGCGCCCCGTCGCACGATCTCCGCCTCGCCGCCGGAGAAGTCCACGACCGTCGTCGGCTCGGTGCCGCAGTCGCCGGAGTCGACCACCGCGTCCACCGCGTGGTCGAGGCGGTCCTTGATCTCCCAGCCCTGCGTCAGCGGCTCCTCCTCGTCCGGCAGCAGAAGCGTGCTGGACAGCAGCGGCTCGCCCAGTTCGGCCAGCAGTGCCTGGGTGACCACATGATCGGGGATGCGCACACCCACGGTCTTCTTCTTCGGGTGCAGCAGCTTGCGCGGCACCTCTCGGGTGGCCGGGAGGATGAAGGTGTAGCTGCCGGGCGTGGACGCCTTCACGGCCCGGAACACGTCGTTGTCCACCCGCACGAACTGGCCGAGCTGCGCGAAGTCCCGGCACATCAGGGTGAAGTGGTGCCGGTCGTCCAGCCGGCGGATGGAGCGGATCCGGTCCATGCCGTCCCGGCTGCCCAGCCGGCAGCCCAGTGCGTAACAGGAGTCGGTCGGGTATGCGATGAGCGCTTCCGAACGCACCGCGTCGGCGATCTGCGCGATGCTGCGCGGCTGCGGGTTGTCGGGATGCACGTCGAAGTACTTCGCCACGCGTCGAGCTTATGCCGTCCGCGCACCCCACACGCACCCACACACCCACGAGCCCCGCGGTGACACCCACGAACTCGACAGATGGTGGTGTATTGACGTGCGTACTTCCCGCGTTTCCGGGGCATCCGACCCGTAAGCCGTCCCGGGCCTCCCCCCGGCCCAGGACGCGACGTCTCCGCCGGCGGCCCACCCCCCCCGGGTCGCCGGCGGAGCCATGTCCGGCGCGGGAGCCTGACGTGGGGTAGCGTGCGGCGCGCAAGCCCAGGTGAACGCCGAGACGAGAGAGGGCCACGTGGCCGGCCGACCGGAGGAAGGCCCGGCGTTCCAGCAGCCGTACGGCGGCGACAACGCCTGGCCCCAGGAGCTGCTCGACCATCTGCGGCCCGCCGGGCGCGATCTTCGCCGGCTCGTCGCCTGGCTCGCCCGGACCGTGGGCGCGTCGGTGTGTCTCCACGACGCCCGCGGTGGGCTGCTCGCCGGGGAGCGCCTGCTGCTCGACGACGCCGTCGTCGCCGACGTCACCTCCGGCCGGGTCTCCGCCGCGGCCCTGCAGGACGGCGCCCGGCATGTACGCCTGGTCGGGATACGGCATCCGGGGCCCGGCCCGGCGGCCCGGGCCGTCCTCGCCGTGGCCCGACCGGCGCCCTTCGACCGGCGCACCGCCGACATCCTCGGCCACACCGCACGCGTACTGGAACTGCTGCTCAGGGAACGGGAGCTGACCGAGTCCGGGCGGCGGCTGCGGCGGGCCACGGCCGATCTGCGGCTGGCGATCCTGCAACTGCTCATGGTGGAGGACACCGTCTCCGCCCGCCGGGTCGCCGCCGGGCTGTGGCCGGGCCTGCTGGAGGAGGACACCGCCCGCGTGTACGTCCTCGAAGGCACCGCCGCCGAACGCGACCGGCTCGCCGACGCGTGCGTGGACGCCACCGACGGCCGGGCGCTCGTCGTGCGCTGTCCGGCGGTGGACGAACACGTCATCGTCGTCGGCCCGTCCGCCGAGGTGGGACAGCGGCTGCGGTCCCTCGTCGCCGACCGGCCCGGCACCTTCCTCGGCGGCAGCCCCCGGCAGCGCCTCGCGCTGACCGCCACCGCCTACGGGCAGGCCGTCACCGCCCTCGCCGTGGCCCGCTTCCACCCCGACCGGGCCGCCGTCTACGCCGCCCGCACCCGCCCCGCCCAGCTCATGGACCCCGCCGCCCTGCGGGCCTGGGCCGCCGCCGTGCTGCGCCCGCTCGACACGCTGCCGCACCATGTGCGCGCCGAACTGCTCGCCACCACCCGGCTGGGCCTGGAGTTCACCGCCGTGAACGCGGCCAAGGTGCTGGGCGTCAGCCGCAACACGGTCCGCGCCCGGATGGACCGGGTGGCCGCACTGCTCGGCGCCGACCTCTCCCGGCCGACCGCCCGCGCCGTCGTCCACGCCGCCCTCAACACCGAGGCCGCCCACGGCCCGTGCGACCCGCGCGGCGACGCCTCCGGTCCGCCGGCCCGCACCCGGCTCACCGAGCTGCTCGACACGAGCGCGCTCCGCTCCTGGGCGGAGGGGCTCCTCGGCCGGCTCGACACGGACGGCCGCGACCTGCGCGGCACCCTGCGCGCGTGGACCGCCGCCGATGCGCACGCCGAACGCGCCGCCCAGGCACTCGGCGTCCACGCCCAGACCGTGCGCGAACACGTCCGCGCGGCCGAACCCGTGCTGGAGCGCCGGCTGACGGCCGGCGGCACCGACCTGTACGAGGTCGTCCTCGCCCAGCTCGTCACCGGCGAACTGCCCGTGCCCGACCTCGGTGCGGCGAACCAGGACCAACCGGACTCGTCTGTGCACCGGTGAGTGCCGTGCGGGCCGCACCGGGCACCGGTGCACTGGCCCGTTTCCGGCAGCGGGACATAGGTTCGGCAGGCCGCGGGGCACGACCGGCACGGGGGACCGGTCGCGGCCCCGCGCGCCGGCTCAGGCTCCCAGCAGGACCGGGATCTCCTGCCAGCCGTGTGCGATGAACGACGGCACGTGCCGCAGCTCACCGGCGTCCACGGCCAGGCGCAGGCCCGGGAAGCGGGCGGGCAGCGCCGTGAGCGCCTCCAGCCGGGCCAGCGGAGCGCCGATGCAGCGGTGCACACCGATCCCGAACGACAGATGGTCCTCGGCGTCCCGGGCCGGGTCGAAGACGGCCGCGTCGGGGCCGTAGCGGGCGGGGTCCAGGCCCGCGGCGGCGAAGGTCGTGATGATCGCGTCACCGGCCGGTATCGTCACGTCCCCCGCCCTCAGATCCTCGACGGCGAACCGCAGCGGCAGCGCCGCGACGGACGGATGGACCCGCAGGGTCTCGTCCACCACCGCGCCCCAGCGCACCGCCCCGGAACGCACCGCCGTCAGCTGCGCCGGGCCGGTCAGCAGCGCGACCGCCGCGTTGCCGATGAGATTGACGGTGGTCTCGAACCCGGCCCCGACCACCAGCAGCAGCGTGTGCAGCAACTCCTCGTCCGAGAGCCGGTCGCCGTCCTGGTCACGGACCCGGATCAGCTCCGTGGTGACGTCGTCGCCCGGATGTGCCCGCCGGTGCTCGATCAGCGCGCCGAACACCGAGCCGATCCGCTCCTGCACGGACGCGGCGAACTCGGGGCCCGAGTCGGAGGTGTCCATGATGTCGGCGATGAGACGTGCCGCGTCGGGCCGCAACTCCTCCGGTACTCCGAGCAGTTCGCAGATCATACGCATCGGCAGCGGATGCGCCAGTCCGGCCCGCAGGTCGACCACGCGGCCGTCGGCCCCGTCGGCCGCCAGCGCGTCCAGCAGTTCGGTGGTCAGGGCCGCCACACGAGGGGCCATCGCCTCGGTACGCCGGTGTGTGAAACTCGGCGCGACCAGCTTGCGCAGCCGGGCGTGGTCGGCGCCGTAGGTGGAGAGCATGTTGACCACTCCCACCCAGGTCGCCATCCAGCTCCACGACGGATGCCGGGCCAGCTCCGGCCACAGTCGCCAGTGACGGCGCGCGTCCTTGCTGACCCGGGGATCGAGGATCAGCTGCTTCAGACAGTCGTAACCGGTGGGCGCCCAGGCGGGGATGCCGCCGGGCAGTTCCACCGGTACGACAGGGCCGAGCGCGCGCAGCCGGGCGCTCTGCGCGACGATGTCCGAGCCGAAAGGATCGAGGGCGATGCGGTCGGTGACGGTCACGTCTGCTCTCCTGGGCGAACGGCCCCCTTGCGAGGCGGTCGCACTCAGTAGACGCCGTCATCGCCGGCCGGCACACCGGGCGGGCTCTCCGGGGGCGGGAAACCGGACGCGTCCGGGTCTCATCCGGTCGGCGAGACTGGCAAGTTGTAGACGTGCGCCGGAGAGATGATCTTCGTGATGGCCTCGCCCAGCACGGTGCTCGGCTCCTGGGACCGGTAGCTGGTGTCGGTGTTGAGGAGCGCCACGAGCGTCGTCCGCGACGACGGCAGGTAGACGGTCAGTGACTCGTAGCCGGGCAGCGAGCCGTTGTGGCCGATCCAGCCCCGCACGTCGAAGATGCCGAGGCCGTATCCGGCGCCTTTGATCGAGCCGGCCGACGGCGTGATCAGCCGCTGCTTCTGGGTGGCGGTGGCGACCATCCGCGTCCCGTCCGGGAACCGGCCCGTGGCGACCGTGCGCGCCCAGGTGTGCAGATCGCCGAGCGTCGAGATCATCGCGCCGGCCGCCCAGCCCCAGGACGGGTTCCAGTCGGCCGAGTCGGCCTCCTTGCCGTTCGCCGTCTGCCGGGTGTAACCCTGCGCATGCGGAACGGGGAACTCCTTGCCGGCCGGGAAGAGCGTGTGCTTCATACCGGCCGGAGCGAGGATGTGCCGCGTGATGTAGTCCCCGAGGCGCTGCCCGCTCTGCTTCTCCACCACCAGACCGAGCAGGATGAGGTTGGTGTTGCTGTAGAAGAACTTCTGCCCCGGCTGGAACATCACCGGGTGTTTGAAGGAGTACGCGAGCAACTGCCGGGGGGTGAAGGGCCGTTGCGGGTCGGAGGTGAGCGCCTTGAAGAAGCCCGGATCCTCGGAGTAGTTGAACAGCCCACTGCGCATCTCGGCGAGCTGACGCAACGTGATCCTGTTCCCGTTGGGCACGCCGTCGATGTACTTGCCGATCGGGTCGTCCAGACCGGCCTTCTTCTGGTCCACCAGCTGCAGCAACGCGGTCACCGTGAACGTCTTGGTCTCGCTGCCGATGCGCATGTACAGGTCCGGCGCCATCGTCCGGCCCGTGCTCTTGTCGGCGACCCCGAACGAGCGGACGTAGTCCGGCTGGCCCGGCGTCCAGACGCCGACGGTCACGCCGGGCACGTTCGCCTCGCGCATCACCTTCCGTACGGCGCCGTCGAGTTGGCGTGCCACACGCGGGGTCAGGTCACGGACGGCCGGTCCGGGGGGCGTCGGGCCGGGCTGCCCGGCGGCGAGGGCGGCCGGCACGGAGACCGGTGAGGCCCAGACGGGTCCGGCGGCCAGTGGGGCCATCAGCGTCCCCACCGCGACGGCGACCGCGGCCCCCCTCAGCAGACGGCGGGATTGCGGCATGGTCTGACTCCAAGCACGTGAGAGCCGAACGTGCGGTGAGCGGGACGTCGGAGCCCGGACTGTCCCAGCATAGGAGCGCCCATCCGGCCCCGCCCGTCGGACGGACGGAGGCGGCGGTCCTGCTCCGCGCCGCCGACGGGGACGGGCGGTACCGGTGCCGTCCCCAAGGCCATTGCCCGGTCACGAACCACCGGGGCCCGGCAGACCGTGGAGCGGATCGGGCGCGGGGGCGGAGCCAGCGCGTGAGCGGGTCGAGTAGGGGGCGGGGTGAGCGCGTGAGCGAGGGGGAGCAGGGGGCGGGGTGAGCTCGTGAGCGGGCCGAGTAGGCGGGAGGGGCGAGCGCTTTGGCTGGATGCGCCGGGTGGGTCGGTCGGCGCGGATGGATCCGGCCGGGGAACCGGTCCACGCCCACCTCGTCGCCAAGTGGCGGGCGTGAGACGGTCTGCGCCTGCGGAACCGGGCGTGCCGCGGGGCCGCTCGTCCAAGACCCGCTTCGGTCTGCGGCGGTATACCGTCGTAACGTGACTGATCGTTCACTGTCCGCACATCGGTGCGAGGACGGCCAGGGTGCCGTTGGCCTGCCGCAGGGCGTCCTCCAGGGCGCCGGGTGAGTGGAGCGTGCCGGTGCCGTCGGGCGGCACGAGCCACTCCAGGTAGCGCGCGGGCCGGTACGGCGGTGGTACGGCGACCCAGGCTCCCTTGCTCGCATACCGCAGACCTGCTCCCACCCAGCCCCCGCACGGATCCGGCGGCAGGAAGAACCCGACCCGGCCCGCCGCCGTGTCGACCAGTGTGGGTCCCGGCGCCGGCACCCCGGGCCGCCACAACAGGTCCAGGGTGAGCAGCCCCAGCTTGTCGGGGACGGTCAGCACGTCCCAGAAGCGGCCGGCCTCCAGCAGCGCGATGCCCTCGCCGTGGTCCCACTCCCGTTTACAGGAGCGCGGATCCGCCGCCGCCGCGGCCAGCCACTCCACGCCCCGCATCCACATCATGTTCGTCATGCACTGCTCCGGGTGTCCTCGCTCGCCCACGCCCGGCGCAGGGAACGGCCGTGGCCGGGCACTTCGTGCGCCTGCACACCAACCCGGCATATGCATGCTCGTAGATATTTCTACGTGGCGGAAGGGGTGGCGCACCCTGGCGTTTGAGACGGGAGGTTCGAATCCCGGTCGTGAGTTCGCCGGTCGGGGGATCAGACCGATCAGGCGGCCGGCGGCTCGGGTGCCAGCACCAGCATCGTGACGTCGTCCCGGACGTTGTAGCGCAGCCTCACGAGGTCCGCCCACACCACCTCGGGCAACTCGGCGGGCGGTGTACGGGTCAGGGCGGCGAGGCGGGCGGGCAGCGGATAGAAGGAGTCGCCGGCGTCCCGTGCCTCCCACACCCCGTCCGACGCCAGGAACAGCCGGTCGCCCGGCCCGAGCGTCACCGTGACCTCCTTCGGCGGGTCGACGCCGACCAGCCCGAGCCCCAGCGGCGGTCCCGGCACGACCGTCATCTCCAGTGCGTGCTCCTCGTGCAACAGCACGGGGGCCGGATGGCCACAGGCCACCACCCGCACCACACGCCCGTCGGGGGAGAACTCCAGCAGCACCCCGGTGGCGAACAGCTCCGTGTGACGCACACCCGCCGAGTCCACCGCCAGCCTGCGGTCCATCCGCGCGGCGACCGACTCCAGGTCCGGCTGGTCCAGTACCGCCTCCCGGAAAGCGCCCAGCAGCGACACCACCGTAGCGACCGCCGACAGTCCGTGCCCCTGTACGTCGCCCATCACCGCGCGCACCCCGTACGGTCCGTCCCGCACGTCGAAGAAGTCCCCGCCCACCAGCGTCCCGTCCTGCGCGGCCCGGTAGAAACCGGTACACCCCACGCACCCGACCCGCCGCGGCAGCAGCGGCATCACAGCCCGCTGCACGGCCTCGCCGATCGCCCGCTCGGTGTCCAGCTGGGCGTCCCGGTGACTGCGTACATACGACACGAACACGCTCAGCGCGGCCACGAACACGATGGTCAGCAGATCGGTGTTGCCGGGGCGGTCGAGATGGGTGGCGGGCACGTTCAGCACCACGACCACCCCGCCGCCGAGGGCGGCGGTGGCCAGCGGGCCGTACGACAGGACGGCCAGCGGCGGGATGGCCCCGAGCAGGAAGCCCAGATCGCGCGCGTGGGGAGTGACCACCGTGGCCGCGCTGACGGCCACGAGCAGCAGCACGGGCAGCACCCGCACCCACCACGGCGGCGGCGCGCCCCGCAGCCAGCCGCGCTCCTCCAGGTCCCCACGCGACGACCCGCCGCGCACCCATCGCACACCCCCAAACTACGCCGCCCTCCGCACCCGGACCTCTTGCCTGGGCGGCACCGGGGCCACCGAACGGGACGGCACCGGGCCACCGAACGGGACGGCACCGAGGCCTCCTGTCCGGTACCGCAGCGAAGCCTCACGCACAGGTCGGCACTGGAGCCTTATGCCTGGGACAACAGCGGGGCTCGGGACGGCCCCGGGCTGCCGCCCAGCACTGCCCCTGTGCCCTCTTCTCGGGGCGTTCGGCCGTCCCCGGGCCGCGTCCTGATCCGGGCTCGGACCCGGGGCCGCGCAGGCCGGGGGCGGGTCGCCGGACGCCTGCGTCGCTGAGCCGACGGAGCCGACCAGCCGACGGCGTCGATAAGCAGTGGACGCCCCGGACACAGGCCCCATAGCCTGTGCCGGCACGCCCGAGACGGAGGGAAGGAGGCGAGCGTCATGGCCACTGTCATCCCGCGCTTCCCCCTCCCCGTCGCCCGGGTGTGCCACGCCTGACCGGGAGCGCGTCCCCGCCGCAGCGCGGCACGCATCCCGGAGGAATCCATGACCACCCCGGTCATCCACACGCTCGACGAGAGCACCGCGCATCTCTTCCACACCATGCCCGACCCGCTGGCGTTCCGGGACAAGCACCGGCGCACCCGCTACCGCCCCGACTGGCAGCGCATCGCCGTACGCGACGGCCGTACCGTGGCCCGCGCCGCCTGGTGGGGCCGCCCCGAGGACCCCGAGCCGCTCGTGATCAACTGGTTCGACGTGGCCGAGGGCGAGGAGGAGGCCGGAGCCGAACTCCTGCGCACGGCACCCTGGCGGACCGACGAACTCGAACTCGACCTGCCCGCCGGCTGGCGCGCCGACACCGGGCAGCGGGCCGCCGCCGACGTCCGCGCCGCTGCCGCCCGCGCGGCCGGTTACGCCCCCCTGGTGGAGCGGTTCCTGTACCGCTGGACCCCGGACCGGGGCCTGCCCGAGCGGCCCGGCCGCCTGCTCTTCTCCGGAGAGCCGGACGACGCGGTGTTCTTCGGCCTGCTGCGCCGGATCCACTCCGTCACCCTCGACGCGCACGCCCGCCGGGCCATCGAGCAGGGCGGACCGGACCGGGCGGCACAGCAGGAGCTGGACGTCTTCCGCTGGTTTCCGTCCCCGCGCGCGTGGTGGCAGATCGCCCGCACGCCCGAGGGCGAGACGGTCGGCATCCACATCCCCGCACGCAATCCGTCCGGGCCCTGCGTCGGCTTCATCGGCGTCGTGCCCGAGCAGCGGGGCCACGGTTACGCCTACGACCTGCTCGCCGAATGCACCCGGTTCCTGGCGGTTCAGGGCGCCGAGTCCATCGCCGCCGCCACCGACCGGACCAACGTCCCCATGGCCGCCCACTTCTCCACGGCCGGCTACCCCGTCGTACGGGAGCGCATCAACTTCTGGGCCGACGGCGTCGTCAGCGCCGGGTGACCTGCTGACGGGGTGGTGATCGAGACGGCACCGCCCGCCGCCACTGCCCGCGCCCCCTCCCGCCCGCCCGGCGGGCGGGCGGGAATGTGACGGCAGAATCTAGTCCCCGGGGGCTGACAGGCGGGACTCCGCCATGGCCAGGATCTCGGTGACGCGCAGGCCGAACGCGGCGTCGCAGGCGTGCGGGCGGCCCGTGCGGGCGGCCCGCACCAGGGCGTCGGCGGCGCGGGTGAGCGCGGGGACCGCTCCCTCGGAACTCCCCGGCATCAGCGCCACGCCCGCCTCGCCACGCAGTTCCACATCGGCCCCGGCCGCCGCCGGTGGCGCCGTGAGGGTCAGCGTGAGCGTGCTCGACGCGCCGGTGGCGTGGTCAAGGACCAGGTGGACGGTGTCCGCGGGACCGTGCGCCGCCGCCACGACCTGCCGTACGTCACCGAGAACCGGCAGCAGGACCGACAGCGCGTGCGGGCCGACGTCCCACAGCGCGCCCTTCTCCCGCCGCCACGGGGAGGCCGCGAACGGGCTGTCGGAGGTGAACACCGCCCCCAGCCACTGTGCACGGGCCGTGAACCAGCCCGTCTCGCCCGCCTGTTCCTCGATCCAGGCCTCCGGCTCCTTCTGGAAGCGTGCGGTGAAGAACACCACCGACGCCACCCCGGCCCGCTCCGCCGCCTCCGCGACCGCCCGCCCCTCGGCGACCGACACCCCGAGCGGCTTGTCCAGCAGCAGATGACGGCCCGCCCGAGCCGCCCGCACCGCCAACTCGGCCTGCACGGACGGCGGCAGCGCCACGGCCACCGCGTCCACGTCGGCCAGCAGCGCGTCCGCGTCGGCGTACGCGGGGACGTCGTACTGCCCGGCCAGTGCCCTGACCGCTGCCGGCCGGCGGCCCCACACTCCGGCGAACTCCACACCGGTGTGCCCGGCGAGGGCGGGGGCGTACGCCGCCCGGGCCCACGGGCCCGTCCCCAGCAGTCCGATACGCATGTGGCGTTCCCTTCTCCCAGCCGATCCCCGCACCCTCAAGATGCTGCGCTCCGGTCGCCCTCCGCACACCTGCGGTCCCGATCCCCGCCCTCGGCGAGCCACGTGGCGATCGTGGCGGAGATGGGCTGACCTGTGTCCATCTCGACGAACCCGAACTGACCCGACTGGTTGCACTCCAGGAACCACCAGATCCCGTCCGCGTCCTCCGCGAAGTCGAATGCGCCGTACGCCAGTTCCGCGCCCCTCATGTACCGCCGTACGCCCTCGGCGACGCGCGGCGGCACGTCCGCGGGCAGCCAGGGAGAGACCGACGGGGCGAAACGGACGTCCACGTCGTCCGGGTGGGCGTCCGGGTCGGTGGGCTTGCGCGCGGCCAGCAGCGTGTCGCCGACGACGGTGAGCCGGATGTCGGCCCGCTTGGTGATCCGCCGCTGCAGCAGCGTCGGACCGAAGGCCACCGCCGAGAAGTCGGTGTCCGGCGCGACCCGGCTGGTCGGCACCGCACGCGGCGGCTCCTGCGGATGCGCGCCCGACACCGGCTTGACCACCAGGTCCGGGAAGCGCTCCGCGAACTCCCGCGCCGCCTGCGGGAACGTCGTGATCAGCGTGGCCGGCACCGCCAGGCCGCTGTGCTGTGCGAGGCGCAGCTGCCAGGGCTTGTGGCGGGCGCGCCGGGCCGCGTCCGGATGGTTCATCCAGCGCGCGTCGGTGGCCCGCAGCATGCCGTACAGCGCCTGCGAGGACTCCTCGGTCAGCCAGGCGGACGGCTGGGCGGCGCGGGCGGCGGCGTTCCCGGGTCTGCGGACCCAGATGGAGCGCAGGCCGTTCATGCTCACCAGGCGTCCGCCGGCGGACAGGTGTCCACGGCAGGCGCCCTGCACGTACTCGCCCGACAGCGCCACCCCGTTGGTGAGGTCGGCGGGGTCCAGCCGGACGACCGGAACGCCGGCCTCGCCCAGCCGCAGGACCACCATGTCGGCCGTCACGTCTTCTTCACTGGTCAGGATGAGCACGGTCATCTTCCAGAGCCCGCGTTTCAGTCGTCGAAGTGCGTCTTGGAGCCCGCCGTCGAGGTCGTGGTTCCAAGTGCCCTGAGAGTCGCATGGTCGGTGGCGGCGATCCGCCCGTCCGGGAGGACGTTCAACTGCAGTCCGGAGTCGTACGCGTACGGAGTGGTGACGTCCAACTGCACAGCGGGGCGTGCGTAGTTGAGCGTGAACGGTTGCATGGTCTCTCCCTGATTCGGCTTTCACGTCCTTATACGAATCGAACGGGTGATTGGTTTCCTTACGCTCCGTAACCGCAGGCCGAGGGCGCGTCGGGAGGGCCGCCCGGACAAGGGGCGGTGAGGGGCCGGGGTCTGTGTCAGGCCACGAGTGCGCTGCGGGCCACGGTGAGGGCCTGTTCCGCGTATCCGCGTCCGAACAGCACCGCGTGGACCAGCAGCGGGAAGAGCTGGTGCACGCCGACCCGCTCCCGCCAGCCGGCCGCGAGCGGTGCCGTTTCCTCGTAGCCGGTGAGCACCCGGTCGAGATACGGGCAGCCGAACAACTGGAGCATCGCCAGGTCGGTCTCCCGGTGACCGCCGTGCGCGGCCGGGTCGATGAGCCAAACCTCGCCGTCGGTGCCCCACAGCACGTTCCCGTTCCACAGGTCCCCGTGCAGCCGGGCGGGCGGCTCGGCGGGGCCGGCCAGCTCCGGCAGCCGCGCGCAGACCCGCTCGAACACGGCCGCCTCGCCGGGGCGCAGCGTGCCGCGGTCGACCGCGTCGCGCACATACGGCAGCACCCGGTGCTCGGCGTACCAGCCGGGCCACTCCGTGCCCGGCGTGTTGCGCATGGGGGCGAGGCCGATGAACGCGTCCTCGGGGCCCTCTGGCGGCGGCACTCCGAAATCCGAAGCGCCCGCGGCGTGCAGCGCGGCGAGGGCCTGGCCGAAATGCAGCCCTGCCGCCGGTTCCGGCCGCCCGGTCGGCACCCGCTCCGTCACCATCCAGCGTTCGTCGTACCCGAGTACCTCCGGCACCCGGACCGCGTCCGCCGCGGCCAGCCAGCGCAGTCCCGCCACTTCGGCGCGTACGGCCCCCGGAGCGTCGCCTCGCTTGACCATCACCGAAGTCCCGCCGTCCAGCGTGACCTGGGCCGGTGACCCGGACGCGGCCGGTGCGCCGGTGGCCGGGCGTCCGGTGAGCCGGGACGCCGCCCGCCGCGGATCCTCGTGATCCTCGTCTCGGTTGACCACGGCACCAGCCTACGACCCGCAACGGAGGCCCGTAGTAGGGAACTTCAACCATTGCTACGACGGTTTTCAGCCAAACCCCGGCGGTAACTACCCGTGCTGATTCCGTACCGCTAGCGTGAGGGCGCCGCGCTGCCACACCAGGGGCACAGGGCTCCGAAGGGACTAGCGCGCGGCGGAGGAATTCCCCCTTGACCACAGCATCCGTGCTGATGGCCGACGTCTTCGAAGTCCAGCCGTACACCTCCCACTGCGAAGTCATTCTCGGAGAGGGCGCGCACGCCGTGATCGGTGTGTCCCCGGGCAACAGCTACTTCTCGGCCCGTCGCCTGCACGACCTCGCCCGCTGGGGACTGGACCACTTCGACAGGGTCGACTTCGTGTACACCGACCTGTACGTCGCCGAGATGTACGAGGCCTCCGGCTACCCGCCGGACGAGGCCCGGCGCAAGGCGGTGAAGAACCTGCGCGGGGTACGCGCCAAGGTCCGTGACGCCGTGTCGGCGGCCGACCCGGAGGGTCTGCGGCTCGACTGGCACCCGATGTCGGAGTTCCGCACCAACCCCGCCTACCAGGACATCCACCGGCACCTCCAGGCGCGCCTGGCCTCCGACGCAGCCTTCCGGGCCGTGTGCGACGCCCTGGTGAATCGTTTCCTCAGTGCCCGGGGCGACGCGCCGACCGAGCGGCAGCGCGCCGTGTGCCTGGAGTACGTGTGCGCCGAGGCCCCGCTCTTCCTGGACACCCCCGCCATTCTCAAAGTGCCCTCATCACTCAACTGCTACCACCAACTCCTGCCGATGGCCGAACTGTTGTACTCCCGCGGCGCCGGCCTGCGCGCCTCCCGCAACCAGGGCCACGCCATCGTCACCCCTACCGCCCTGGAAGGAACCGCGGCATGACCACCGCCCCCGACACCCGCACCGACCACCCGCCCCTGCTCGACTTCCCCTTCTCCTGGGACGGCACCCGGGTCCCCGCCGAGGTCGAGGAGGTACGCGCCGCCACCCCCGTACGGCGGGTGCGGACCATCGCCGGCGACGAGGCCTGGCTGGTGTCGTCGTACGAGCTGTGCGCGCAGGTACTGAAGGACGACCGGTTCTCCCTGAAGGACACCTCCACCCCCGGAGTGCCCCGGCAGTACGCCCTCACGATCCCGCCCGAGGTCGTGAACAACATGGGCAACATCACCGGTGCCGGGCTGCGCCGGGCGGTGCTGAAGGCGCTCAACCCGAAGTCACCGGGCCTGCTGGAATGGCTGCGCGAGGAGGCGTACCGGCTGGTGGACCGGATGGCGGCCGACGGCCCGACGGCCGACCTGCGCGGCGCGTTCTGCGAGCCGTACTCCGCGGGTATGCACTGCCGTATCCTCGGCATCCCGCAGACCGAGGCCCCGGGCTTTCTGCGCAGCCTCGACATCGCCTTCATGAACTCCCCGTGCCCGATCACCGGCGCGAAGATCAACTGGGACCGGGACATCGCCCGGATGACGGCCCTGCTCGACGACCCGGCGACGCACGGCCTGATGGGTGAACTCGCCACCCTGCGCGACGACCCCGACTACGCGCACCTCAGCGACGAGATGCTGGCCACCGTCGGTGTCACGATGTTCGGCGCGGGAACCATCTCCACCTCGGGCTTCCTCTCCATGGCCCTGGTGTACCTGCTCACCCATCCCATCGCCCGCGACCTCCTGCGAGAGCGCCCGGACCTGATCGGCCCGGGTGTGGAGGAGCTGCTGCGGGTCAACCTCTCCATCGGCGACGCCCTGCCCCGCCTCGCCCTGGAGGACGTCCGGCTCGACGACGTCCACATCCGCGCGGGCGAACTCGTCCTTGTGCTGGTGGAGGGGGCCAACCTCGACCCGGAGAAGTTCCCCGACCCGCACCGCTTCGACATCCACCGGGACAACACCGCCGACCACCTCTCCTTCGGCGGCGGCGCCCACTACTGCCCCGCCACCGCGCTCGGCCGCGCGCACGCCCGGATCGCCCTGGAGGTCCTCCTCGACCGGTTCCCGGACCTCGCGCTCGCCGTACCGCCCAGCCAACTGGTCTGGCGCACGGGCTTCATGAAGCGGATCCCCGAGCGGCTCCCGGTGACCTGGTAACCCCCGACACCCCGCCATCCGTACGACGTCCCCGACCCGGCACCCCGGGCCGGGACGCCGAGGGGACCGGCCGAAGGGGGTGGCATCCGGGTTGTTCCATGACGGTTCCCATGGTTCCCATGGAGAGCGGAGGGTGACCCAAGGGGCCCCGGGGAGTTCGCCCAGTCGGCAGTCGGCAGTCGGCAGTCGGCAGTCGGCAGTCGGCAGTCGGCAGTCGGCAGTCGGCAGTCGGCAGTCGGCAGTCGGCAGTCGGCCCGAGGGCGGGTCAGCGGCCGGCGCGGTACGAGCCCCGGGTCAGGCCCACCGGATTGCCCGGTGGCAGCAGACCCGAGCTCTCCACCGTATGCGCCAGCGGCTCCAGCAGCTCGGCCAGGCGTGCGGTGCGCTCGCTGCCGAGCGCGCTCCACGGTCCTTCGGCCGCCGCGTCCGTGAGCGCCTCCACCTCCGCGCGTACCACCGCCCCGGCCGCGGTGAGCGAGCCGTCGGCCGTGAGCAGCCCGCGCTCGCGCAGCCGTGTCCCGGCCGCCTCCCAGTCCGACTGCTCCCACTTGCGTGTCTCCCGCAGCAGCGCCCCGTCGGACTCGCCCGCCGCCGCCTTGAGCACCATGGCCTCGACCGGCCCGAGCCCCTGACCCACCAGCACCGCGACATGCGAGTCGCCCCGGTGCTCGCGCAGGGTCGTCAGGCCCTGCCACAGCCGCGCGGTGGGGCGGTCCGGGCGCTCCAGCGCCTGATTCGCCGCGGCCAGCACCCGGCCCGCGGTGTCCGCCGCGGCGGCGGCCTCCCAGGCGAGGTCGGCGGCCTCGGCGAACGCGGCTGAGCCCACGGTGTCCGGTCCGAACAGGCCTGTCATCACCGCGTCCAGGGCTTCCTGGCGGGCGGCCAGCACGTCGGTGGGACTCGCGTACGACCAGGCGTCCGGCAGCGCCCGGGTCACCCGGGCCGGGTGGAAGACGTAGAAACAGCTCGTCACGACGGCCGGGGGAACGGCACCGAGCGGTGCGGCACGCAGCGCGAAGTAGCCCATCCAGAACCCGCGCATCCCGAGTGCGTCCGCCTCCTGGCGCACCTCCGGCGCGAAGTACACGAGATCGTGCACCGGCTCGTACCGCTCCCACAGCTCCCGTGCCATCCCGTCCGCCACCGCTGCCTCCCACCGCGTCGACACTCCGCGCTGCCGGCACCAGCCTGCGTTATGACGGCGGTCATAACAAGAGGGGATGGGTATCCCGAGCGCCGTCCGGTCCTCGAACGGACCGATTCGCCCGGACGAGGGGTACGCCTGGGGGGAAAGTGGGGCAGACGGGTGGTGCGGTGACCCGGCTGGGCGGCCCGGATGGTGGGAGCCGGGGGGCTCACTGACGGTGGTTCATGTCGAGGCCGGGTTCATACAGCTGATGAGGTATCCGCTGCCCGACCACGGCGGAAGGACATCACTATGCGTTCTGCCCGCATGATTCTGGCGACGGCTGCCGCTACCGCAGCCCTCGCCTTTGCCGCGCCCAGCGCCGCGTTCGCGGTGTCCGCGGGTGACGACGGAGGCCGGGACGGCTCCTCCCACAGCCAGGGGCGCGACCACGACTCCGGTGACGACCACGGCGGTGACCGTGGCGACGACTCGGGCCGCGACCACGACAATGATCACGGCGACGACCACGACAAGGGCCGCGGACACGACGAGCCGCGCGGTGGAATGCACACGGGTGGCGGAGCGCTCGCCATGGTGCAGGGCGACGACTGGGGCTCGGACTCGGACTCGGGGCGCGACGACAGCCGGTTCGACCCCGACAGTTACCGGGACGGGGGCAAGAGCGGCGGCCGGGACAGCGGTCGCGGCGGCGATGAGCGAGGCGGCGACGAGCGAGGCGGCGACGACCACGAGAAGCCGCACGGCGGTATGCACACCGGCGGCGGCGCGCTTGCCACTCCGAGTGTCACCGCGGGCGGTATGGCCGTGCTGGGCGTGGGCGCCGCCGGCATGTACGCGCTGCGCCGCAAGAAGGCCGGCCAGCCGGCGTCCTGATCCGACGACTCGTGACGAGAGGCTGCGGCCGCCGCCGACGCGCCCACCGCGTCGGCGGCCCGCACCCGCGGCGACGGGTCCCTGCGCACCCGCCCGCACGCCTGGCGACGTGCACCCGCCCGTCCCGCCGTGCCCCGTGAGCGTTCCTCCCCCCGCGCGCCGGGCCATGCGCACCGGCGTCCCCTGTTCTGATCCCCGTGCTGCCGTGCCCGAGTGAGGTGGTGTCCGATGGCAGCAGATTCCTCCTCTTCGCCCCCCGCGCAACCGCCGGCGGACGGGCAGAGTCCGGGCCGTGGCGGGCGGCTGACATTCTGGGGCGTGGCGATCGCGATCCTCGCCGTCACCATGTTCGGCGGACACCACGGCTCGGACGGCGCCTCGCAGGCGTCCCGTGCCGCGGGTGCGAGCGCCGCCGCGCAGGCCGATCCGCAGCAGGCCGGTGCGGCGCTGCCCCGGTCCGCGCCGATCCGCCTGGTCATCCCGAAGATCTCCGTGGACGCTCCCTTCACCACCCTGGACATCGGTGCCTCCGGTCAGCTGGAGCCCCCGCCGGCGGGCGACACCAACCTCGTCGGCTGGTACGCCAAGGGTGTGTCACCCGGCGAGAAGGGCACCGCCATCATCGCGGGGCATGTCGACACGACGACGTCCGCGGCCGTTTTCGCCGGCCTCGGCGAGCTGCAGCGCGGTGACCGTTTCACCGTGCAGCGTGCCGACGGGAGCGACGCCGAGTTCGTCGTGGACAGCGCCGAGACCTTCGCCAAGGACGCCTTCCCCAGCAAGCGGGTCTACGCCGACGCCCAGCGCCCCGAGGTCCGGCTGATCACCTGCGCGGGGGACTACGACCACGAGGTGCGGGACTACACGGACAACCTCGTCGTCTTCGCCCACCTGGTGTGAACCGGCCCGTACGGTCAGACGACGGAGTCCGCGAAGGGGCCGCCCGGCCCGAACGCCAGCGCGGCGAACCGTTCGCCGATCCGGCGGTGCGTGGCGGCGTCCGGGTGGAGGCCGTCGGGTAGCGGCAGTTCGGCGAAGTCGGCCTCACCGTACAGGTCACGGCCGTCGAGGTGGTGCAGATGCGGGTCCTCGGCCGACCGCTCGCGCACGATCCGGTCCAGCTCCTCCCGGATGACTCCCAAGGTGAGTTTCCCGCTCGCCGTCTCCGCCGGGTCCCCGGCCGCCCGGAACCGCAGCCGCCCCTCGCTCAGGGTGGAGAAGTCCGGGAGGCTGGGGCCCGGCGTGTCCTCGTGAAGGGGGCACAGGATCGGCGAGACGACGAGCAGCGGGGTGTCCGGGTGGCCGTCGCGCACGGTGTCGAGGAAGCCGTGGACGGCGGGGCCGAACGCACGCCGCCGCATCAGGTCGTTGTTGACGACGTTGATGCCGAGCTTGACGCTGATCAGGTCGGCGGGCGTGTCGCGCAGGGTGCGCGCGGTGAACGGGTCGAGCAGGGCGCTGCCGGCCAGCCCCAGATTGATCAGTTCCGCCCCGGCGAGGGACGCGGCGAGCGCGGGCCAGGTGGTGGTCGGGCTCGCTGCGTCCGAGCCGTGACTGATGGAACTGCCGTGGTGCAGCCACACCGTGCCGCCCCGGTCCGGTACGGGTTCGACGGGCGCGTCGGTGCGCAGGGCGACGAGTTCGGTCGTCTCGTTGTGCGGCAGCCAGATCTCCACGACCTTGCCGGCGTCGGGCAGCCCGGTGAAGCGTACGGTGCCGACGGGGCCCGGCCGGTGTTCGGCGGTCCCGGCGGCCATGTCGATCGTGAGCGTGCTGCCGCCGGCGACCCGGCCGCTGCCGGCCGGACGTCCGTCGACGAGCAGGTCGTACACGCCGTCCGGGCGGGGCGGCGCGCCGACGTAGACCCGTTTGGTCGGCAGGGTGTCCAGCTCGATGGCGGTCGCGCGGGTGCGGAAGACCAGGCGTACGCCGGAGGGCTGGGACTCCGCCATGGCCAGCTGCGGATCGGCGCATTGCGCGCGGGCGCGGGCCGGCAACCGGTGCGGCAGCAGGCCGTGGGCGGTGCGCTCCAGATCGAGGGCGCCGCGGACGAGATCGGCGGTCAGGGGCGTGGTGTGCATCATCCGACGTGTCCAGGGGGTCAGGGGGCGGGCCAGTTGCGCAGCAGGGAGTCGAGGGCGTCCACGATCCGCGTCCACGACTCCTGTGAGTCGGGGGCGCTGTGGCTGAATCCGCCGGCCGCCTCGAGGCTGACGTAGCCGTGGAAGACACTGCCGAGGAGGCGGACCGCGTGGGTCTGGTCGGGTTCGGCCAGGTCGTAGCCGCGCAGGATGGCCCGGGTCAGCTGGGCGTGCCGTGCCCCGGCACTCGCGGCGGCCGTCTCCGGGTCCAGCGGGTGCCGGGCGGCCGTGTAGCGGCCGGGGTGTTCGCGGGCGTAGTCGCGGTAGACGTCCGCGAAGGCGCCGAGGGCGTCCTTGCCGGACCGGCCGGCGAGAGCATCGGCGGCGCGGTCGGCCAGCTCCTCCAGGGCGAGCAGCGCGATCCGCGTCTTCAGGTCCTGGGAGTTCTTCAGGTGTGAGTACAGGCTCGCGACCCTGACGTCGAACCGCCGTGCCAGTGCCGACACGGTCACCTGGTCGAAGCCTGCCTCGTCGGCGAGTTCCGCGCCCGCCCGGACGAGACGCTCGGTGTTCAGACCTGCGCGCACCATGGCGTGTCTCCCGTCTGCCATAACCCATTATGGAGCTGCCTAAAGCTTTTAGGCAAACGGGGAGTGGCATAGGGGTCAGTCGCCTGTGGACTCGCGCAGCACCAGCGAGAAGGGCCCGACGACCGTCGAAGGCCGGCCCGCCGGCCACGCGTGTCTCACCGACCCGGAAGCTCCCTCGATGCCGAGGTTGATGATCGCGGTGGCGGTGGACACGGAGGTACTCCGATCCGCGATCCTTTGTATCGATAAAAGTCGCATCGGGGCCGGAGTCGTCAAGCGGACCGGCGGGGGCCGTAATTGGTTCGCGGGCGGCGGTGACGGACCCTAACCTGCCGGGCATGGCAAAGGCACCCGTTCTCACACGCCGGGCGGACGACTTCCCGCGCTGGTACCAGGACCTGATCAGCAAGGCGGAGCTGGCCGACAACGGACCGGTGCGCGGCACCATGGTCATCCGACCGTACGGGTACGGCCTGTGGGAGCGGATGCAGCAGGAGATGGACGCCCGGATCAAGGACGCGGGCGCGCAGAACGCGTACTTCCCGCTCCTCATCCCGCAGTCGTACCTGACGAAGGAGGCCGAGCACGTCGAGGGGTTCGCCCCCGAGCTGGCCGTCGTCACCCACGGAGGCGGCAAGGAGCTGGAGGAGCCCGTCGTGGTCCGCCCCACCTCCGAGACGATCGTCAACGAGTACTTCTCGAAATGGGTGCAGAGCTACCGGGATCTGCCGCTGCTGATCAACCAGTGGGCGAACGTGGTGCGCTGGGAGCTGCGCCCGCGGGTGTTCCTGCGCACCACGGAGTTCCTGTGGCAGGAGGGACACACCGCGCACGCCACGTACGAGGAGGCGCGTGCCTTCGCGGCACACATCCAGCGCGAGGTCTACGGCGACTTCCTGAAGAACGTCCTCGCGGCGGACTGCGTCTCCGGCCGCAAGACGGTCAAGGAGCGCTTCGCGGGCGCCGTCAACACGCTCACGCTGGAAAGCATGATGGGCGACGGCAAGGCCCTCCAGATGGTCACCAGCCATGAGTTGGGGCAGAACTTCGCGAAGGCGTTCCACACCCGCTATCTGTCCAGGGACGGCTCGCAGGAATACGTCTGGCAGACCTCCTGGGGCTCCACCACGCGGATGGTCGGAGCACTGGTGATGATGCACGGGGACGACGACGGGCTGCGCGTCCCGCCTCGGCTGGCCCCGGTGCAGACGGTGGTCCTCGCCGTCAAGGACGACGCGGCGGTCCTGGCCAGGGTCCACGCGATCGGCGACCGGCTGAGGAAGGCGGGTGTCCGGGTCCGCGTCGACGACCGCACGGACGTGCCGTTCGGCCGGCGCGCGGTCGACTGGGAACTGAAGGGCGTGCCCGTACGGATCGAGGTGGGGCCCCGCGACCTGGAGAACGGCACCGCCGTGCTCGTCCGCCGGATCCCGGGCACCAAGGAGCCGGTCACGACCGAGGCGCTGTCCGCGCTGCTGCCCGGGGTGCTGGAGGACGACCAGGCGCTGTTGCTGGAGCAGTCCCGCCGGCGCCGTGAGGACCGCACGGTCGAGGTGACCACGCTGGAGGAGGCCGTGGAGGCGGCGAGCACCGGCTGGGTCCGCATCCCCTGGGCCACGCTGGGCCCGGAGGGCGAGTCGAGACTTGCCGAGCAGGGGATGTCGGTACGCTGCCTGGTCGCGGCGGACGGCTCGGTCCCGGAGAGCGACGAGCAGCCGGGGAACGTGGCGGTCGTGGCGCGGGCGTACTGACGAAAGCGGGCGCTTCTGCCGTCAGGGCAGGGGCGCCCGCCCGGACCGCTGCTCCGCGGAACCGCCCGTACATGTGTCCTCCGCGGTGAAGCCCGCCTCGGCGAGCACGGGAGGCCGCGAGCCCCCGCCGGACTCCGGCCGGACCACGCAACACACCGGCACCGTCGGCTAATTGCGCACCCAGCTCCGCCGAGCGTGCTTCCGCCGGACGATGGCCTTGCGCGAGGACTCGCCGTGCGCGGCACCCCGGCAGCGTACTTGGCAGCAGCCACCCGGGACGGGAGCGGACGCGCCGCCACCTTCGCCATCGCGCTGCCCGACCTCTTCCGGAGCTCGACGGCGGGCTACGCGCACTCCGTGGCGATCGCCCGCGCGGAGGGTGTCACCGCCGGCGAACCGGCACCCCTCGCCGACTTCGCGCAGGACTCCGACGACGGCACCTACTCCGGGGCGGTCAATCCCCTCGCCTCGGCCGCGTCGACCATGGCCCATGCCGTGGCCGTCTTCGAGGCGCACGGGATCGACGCGGGCGTGTTGCGTGCCGTGGCGGGCATGGCCCGGCGCACCATCGGCCCCGGTCACGGCACGGACGGCTTCATCCGGGTCGCGGGGGCGCTGGGCCGGCATCGACAGGGACCGGTCCGCTCGCGAACGGTGTCCCGAGCTCGGCGGACCTGCGACTTGTGCCGGACGCGGCACAGTGCGACGCTTCGGTCCGCCGGTCGCGACCACGGCCGGCGGCGGCTGTGAGCAGTGGTTTTCCCGGGGAGGCGGACGGATCTCCCGGGGCCGTGGACGGAGCGGGGAGTGGCGCGATGGAGCTGGAGCTGCGGCACCTGCGGGTGCTGTGCGCGATCGCCGACGCGGGAAGCGTGGGCCGGGCCGCGGCACAGCTCGGCTACTCGCAGCCCGCCGTGAGCACCCAGCTGCGGCGCATCGAGCGCCACCTCGGCGAGCCGCTCTTCGAGCGCGGCACGAGCGGAGTACGGCCGACCCGCTACGGCGCCGAGGTCGTCGCCCAGGCCCGCGACGTGCTGGCCCGCGCCGACGCCATAGGCCACCGCCCGGCCGCCGCCCGAGCCCGCCGTACCCTGCGCGTGGCGGCGACCAACTCGCCCATGCTGTCCGGCACGGTCTCCCGCGTCCGCGGCCGGATGCCGGAACTGTCCCTCGCGGTCACCAGCGTCTACGCCTCCTCGCGGATCGTCGAGCTGCTGGAGGACGGCGCGGTGGACGCGGCCATCGCCGCCGACTATCCGGGCATGGAACTGCGCCACTCGGGCGCGGTACGGCATCGCGGGATCGTCACCGAACCCACGTTCGTGGCCCTGCCCTCCCGGCACCGGCTGCGTCAGTGCGCCCAGGTCCAGCTCGCCGATCTGGCCGAGGACGCGTGGTTCGTCACCCCGGACGACGGCGCCGGCTGGCCCGGGGTGTTCTACGACGCCTGCGCGGCGGCCGGGTTCACCCCGGTCACGGTCCATGAGTTCCTCGGCGACCAGACCCAGCTGCAGAGCATGATCGCCGACGGTCTGGGGGTGTCGCTCGTGCAGCCGACGCTGCGGCCGATCCCGCACGTCGTGGTCAAGCCACTGGTCGGTTCCCCGCTGTGGTGCCGTTATGTGCTGGCCTGGCGGCCCGACACCGTCACCCAGGAGGTCGTGGAGGCGCTCTCCCACTCCGCCACGGCCGCCTACGGCGACCTCGTCGCCCAAGCCCCCCACCTGCGGGCCTGGGCCTCGCGGACGTGGAGCGTCACCGGGGCCTAGCCGCCAGACGCTCCGTACGGGGACGGGGCCGCGCTGTGTCAAAGGCGCGCCGTGATGTTATGAGCGGGCAGTGGCATGTGCTATGTCACACGGCATTGTTGAGCCGGGTGGCCCGCTGAGACAGTGCCTCACACGCCTCAACACCCCACCGAGGCGCATCCCTTCGTGGAGGAACCCCAGATGCGCTATCGCTTCGCGCTGCCCAGACGCATGCCCGGCCGCAGGCACCCCCGCACGGGCGGACGCCTGGCCGGCGCCGCGGCCGTCTGCGTCACCGTGACCGCTCTGCTGGCCACGCCGGCGCTCGCGGCACCGCAGCCGCACACCGCTGCCGCCACCGCTCCCCACGGGCACACGTCCGTACCGTCGCCGGCCGGCGCGACCACCGCCGTCACCGAGCACTCGGCGAGTCAGGCCCGACGGCTCAGCCCGGCCCAACTCCCGCCCCTGCAGCCCCTCACGGGCAAGCCGGCCCGCAAGGCGGCGACCGCGGCCTCCTGCACCCCGGGCGACTTCGGCAGCCGGTCCGGCTCCGCCCTCGTCGCCTTCGTGAAGGCCTCGTCCACGGACTGCGTCAACACCCTCTTCACGGTGACCGGCAAGGACGCGCACGACGTCTTCCGGCAGGCCCAGATGCTGACCGTCGCGAGCGCGTACACGCGTACGGCCGGGCAGTACCGGGGTGACGACTCCGGCAGCATCGAGCAGCTGGTCCTCTTCCTGCGAGCCGGTTACTACGTGCAGTTCAACCACTCCGCGGACGTGGGGCCGTACAGCTCCCGCCTCACCTCGGCCGTCACGGCCGGTCTGGACGCCTTCTTCGCCCGCTCCCACTCCCGGGACGTCAGCGCACCCAACGGCGACATCCTCGGCGAGACGGTCATCCTCACCGACAGCGCCGACCAGCAGGGCCGCTATCTGTCCGTCTACCGGCGGCTGCTCAACGCCTACGACAGCTCCTACGACTCGATCGACAGCATGGTCCGGGCCGTCAACAACGTCTACACCCCGCTGTGGCGCGGCAACTGGAACCCGGCGTACGTGAAGGCGGTCGAGTCCGACCCGCGCGTCATCGACACCCTGTACGACTTCGCGCTCGCCAACACCGACCAGCTCGGCACCGACCTGGCCTTCCTGGACTCCAACGCCGGGATGAACCTGGCGCGTTACGTCGAGCACCCCGAACTCCAGGAAAGCGTCCGCCCGTTGACCAAGGACGTGCTGGACCGGACCGCGATGACCGGACCCACGGCCGGACTCTGGGTCGCCGTGGCCACCCAGGCCAACGCCTACGACGGCGCCAACTGCTCCTACTACGACGTCTGCGACCTGCCCGGCAAGCTGACCAAGGCCGTCCTGCCGGTCAGCCGCCACTGCGACGGGAACGTCACCATCCTCGCCCAGTCGCTGACCGACGCCGACCTCGACGCCGCCTGCGCCAGCGTGCTGAACCAGAGCGCCTACTTCCGCGGTGTGGTCAAGGCCGACGGCGCGATACCCGGCCAGTACGTGTCGACCATCCAGCTGGTGGTGTTCGCCGGCCGCGCCGACTACCAGACCTACGCCGGCCCGATCTACGGCATCGACACCGACAACGGCGGCATGACCCTGGACGGCAACCCGTCCGACCCGGCGAACCACGTCACGTCGATCATGTACCAGAAGCCCTCCGACGACGGTTTCACGGCCCGGATCTGGAACCTCAACCACGAGTACACACACTTCCTCGACGGCCGCGACGACATGAAGGGCGCCTTCGACCAGCAGATCTCGGTCCCGGACGTGTGGTGGATCGAGGGCCTCGCCGAGTACGTGTCCTACAGCTACCGCGGCATCGCCGACGACCAGGCGGTCCAGGAGGCGGCCAAGCACACGTACAAGCTGAGCACCCTCTTCGAGAGCACCTACGACAACAGTGATGTGACCCGCACCTACCCGTGGGGCTACCTCGCCGTGCGCTACATGACGGAGAAGCACCCCGACGACGTCCAGAGCATGCTCGCCCGCTTCCGCGTCGGTGACTACGCCGGCGGATACGCCGTCTACCACGACGGCATCGGCACCCGCTACGACGCCGACTTCGACCAGTGGCTCACCGCGTGTGCCGCGGGCGCCTGCGCCGGACCGGCGAAGGCCTGACCGCACGCGCCCCAGCAGGACGGCCGCCGACCGGAACCCCGGTCGGCGGCCGCAGCCTGTGCGTGGCTGTCCGTCAGTGCATGGCTGTCCGTCAGACGGCCGTCGCCGGGTACGTCGGGTACTCCACGCCCGACACATGCTGGACGACCCGGACGACCTGGCAGGAGTAGCCGAACTCGTTGTCGTACCAGAGGTAGAGGATCGCGTTGTCGCCGTCGACCTTGAGGGCGCCGGCGTCCACGATCGAGGCGTGGCGCGAGCCGATGAAGTCGCTGGAGACCGCGTCGGGCGCCGTGATGAAGTCGATCTGGCGCTTGAGCGGCGAGGTCAGCGACACCTCACGGAGGTAGTCGTGGACCTCCTCGCGGGTGGTCTCGCGGGCCAGCTGCAGGTTGAGGATCGCGATCGAGACGTCCGGCACCGGCACACGGATCGAGCTGCCGCTGATCTTCGCCTTGAGGTCCGGCAGGGCCTTGGCGACGGCGGAGGCGGCACCCGTCTCGGTGATCACCATGTTGAGCGGCGCGGAGCGGCCACGACGCTCGGACTTGTGGTAGTTGTCCAGCAGGTTCTGGTCGTTGGTGAACGAGTGGACGGTCTCCACGTGGCCGCGCAGCACGCCGTACTCGTCGTCCATCGCCTTCAGCGGCGGCACGATCGCGTTGGTGGTGCAGGACGCGCAGGACAGGATCTGCTCGTCCGGCTTGATGGTGTCGTGGTTGACGCCGTGCACGATGTTCGGGACGTCGCCCTTGCCCGGCGCGGTCAGCACGACCTTCTCGATGCCGGGGCGCAGGTGCTTGGACAGGCCCTCGCGGTCGCGCCACTTGCCGGTGTTGTCGATGAGGATGGCGTCCCGGATGCCGTACTCGGTGTAGTCCACGGCCGACGGGTCGTCGGCGTAGATCACCTTGATGGCGTTGCCGTTGGCCACGATGGTGCTGCTGGCCTCGTCGACGGTGATCGTGCCCTGGAACTGGCCGTGGATGGAGTCGCGGCGCAGCAGCGAGGCGCGCTTGACGATGTCCTCGCCGCCGGCGCCGCGCACGACGATGGCGCGCAGGCGCAGGCCGTTGCCGGAGCCGGACTTCTCGATCAGCAGACGGGCGACGAGCCGGCCGATGCGGCCGAAGCCGTACAGCACGACGTCGCGCGGCTCACGGCGCTCGATCTTGTTGGCGCCGGTGGCACCGGCGACGGCCTCGGCGGTGAACTCCGCCACGCTCAGGCCGCGGTCGTCGGCCTTATAGGTGGTGGCCAGCATGCCGAGGTCGATCTGGGAGGGTCCGAGGTCGAGGGTGGTCAGGGCCTCGAGGAACGGCATGGTCTCGGTGACCGACAGCTCCGCGCCGTCGATCTGCCGGGCGAAACGGTGCGTCTTGAGGATGCTGACCACCGACTTGTTCACCAAGGAGCGGCTGTGCAGCAGGACGGTCACATCCCGCTCGCGGTGCAGCTTCCCGATGAGCGGGATCATCGACTCCGCGATCTCCTCGCGGATCTTCCAGTTGGTGAACGAGTCGTCGTTGACAGTCACGGATCCATCTTTCGAGCTAGGCAGCGCTCATATGGTAACCACACGTCTCAGGTGCTCCTTCCGGGGGTGGTGAGGTAAGGGATTTACACCCATTCCTTGACCAATTCCTGAATCGGGGTGGAACTGCGTAAGAAACCCGGGTCGCGATTTGCACGTCTTACCTGGTGTGCCCAAGGTCAACAGAGTGAGCACCTCTTCCGTACCCAGGCCGCCCGAGTCGGCCGCCCCTTCCGGTCCCCTCCGTCGCCCCGGCCTGCCACGGATCACCCGGCGCGGCATCCCCGAGGGCGCGCTGCCGGCCCTGGCCCTGTTCGCGGCCGTCCGGCTCGCCGGGGTCCTCGCGGTGATCCTCACCAACGCGGTCAGGGGCCACCCGCTCCTTCGGACCCTGGCCCACTCCTGGGACTCCCGCTGGTACCTGCACATCGCGGCCCAGGGCTACGGCCACAAGATCTGGATCACCCCGCAGGGCGACGTCCAGAGCGACTGGGCGTTCTTCCCGCTGTATCCGGGACTCATCAGGGCGCTGACCACCATCCTGCCGTTCACTCCCGGCCAGGCCGCGCTGCTCATCGCCTGGACCGCCGCGGGCGTGGCGGCGTACGGCGTGTACGTCATCGGCCACCACCTCTACGGCCGCGGGGTCGCCACCGCGCTGGTCGCCCTGTGGGCCGCCCTGCCGCACTCCGTGGAACTGACCATCGCCTACACCGAGTCGCTGTTCGCCGCGCTCGCGATCTGGTCCCTGTACTGCGTGCTCAAGGGCCGCTGGCTGTGGGCCGGGGTGCTGGCCGCGCTGGCGGGACTGTCCCGGCCGAGCGGCTTCGCGATCGCCGGGGCCGTCTCCCTCGCCGCCGGCTACGAGGCGCTGCGGCAGCGCGGCCGGGTGCCGGTGAGCCTGTGGGCCGGTGCCGTACTGGCCCCGCTGGGCTGGCTCGGCTATGTGCTGTGGGTGGGCAGCCGGATAGGAGACGTGCTCGGCGGCTACTTCAAGGTGCAGAGCGCCTGGGACTCCCGTTTCGACTTCGGTGCCGGATCGGCGCGCTTCCTGAAAGCCCTGCTGCTGCACGGCGGGGGCGTCGTCTACCCGGTGGCCCTGGCGATCGTCGCGACCGGTGTGCTGCTGTTCGCGCTGCTGTGCCTGGAACGCCCGCCGTTGGTCCTGGTGGTCTTCGCCGGGATCCTGATCCTGCTCGTGGTCGGCGGCTCCGGCTCCTTCTCCTCCAAGCCGCGGTTCCTGCTGCCCGCCTTCCCGCTGCTCATCCCCATGGCCCGCGCCCTGGCCCGCACCTGGCGGCTCCGTCCGGCCCACGCCGTGGTCGTCTACGGCGCCCTGACCGTCGTGTCCCTGTTGTTCGGAGCCTATGTGACGGCGGTGGCCCGCTCCCCGCTGTGAGTCACCGCCGGCTCGTCACACGGGCTGCCGCTCCGGCCTGCTCCGGCGTACGCCGCCCAGGGCGGCGAGTGCCGAGGCCGCCGGCAGGGCGCTGACCCAGACCGGCGAGCGGTAGCCGAGCCCGCCGTCGATCGCGGCGTCGCCCAGCACCGGACCCAGGGCGGCGCCGGCGTTCAGCGCCGACGTTCAGCGCCGACGTCGCGAACGCGCCCGCGAGCGACGGGGCGTCCGCCGCCTCGTACCGCACCCGGGTGATCAGCGTCGCGCCTACCCCGAACGCCAAGAGGCCCGGGAGCGGCACGAGGACGAGGGTCGCCACGGTGTGCCCGGCGGCCGGCGCGAGCAGCAGCCAGCCGGTGAGCAACGCGGCACCGCCCGCCACCAGGACCGGCAGCGGCCGTCGGTCCGGCAGCCGGCCCGCCGAGGTCACCCCGGCGAACGCGCCGGCGCCGAACAGCGCCGGCACGGCCGGCACCCATCCCGCACCGAGCCCGGTCACGTCCGTGGCCAACGGCGCGAGGGAGGTGAAGGTGCAGAAGGTGGCGCCGTTGACGAGCGCCGCGAGACAGAGCGTCCGCAGTAGCCGGGGCCGGCGCAGCGCCCGCAGTTCCTCACGCAGGCCGGTACCGGTGCCGGCCGTACCGGCCCGGCCGCCCGGCACCGAGGGGGCGATCGCGGCGAGCGAGGGCGCGGACAGCAGGGCCACCGCCCAGAACGCCGAGCGCCGGCCCAGCAGTTGACCCAGCGCGGCCCCGGCGGGCACCCCCACCACACAGGCGAGCGTACGACTCACGGCCTCAACGCCCCCAAGGGCGGAAGCCGTTACGGCCTCGTGGGGCCGGGCAGGTGCCGGGGGATACCCGCACCAGGCATACGGGGGCCTGCCGCAGTGTGCCGCTCACCCGCCCCGTGATCGGCTTGCCGTGACACAGCCAGGGACAGGGAGGCGAACGGATGCGGGACAGGATCGGGCGTGCGGCGTGGGTCGCGGGGGTGGCGCAGTTCTTCGTCGGGCACGGCCTCGCCGAGTCGGCGTGGGCACGGCCGTACAGCTGGGCGCGGAACAACATCAGCGATCTCGGCAACGCGCGCTGCGCCTGGCAGGCCGACCCCGAGCCGAGGTATGTCTGCTCTCCCCGCCACGCCCTGATGAACACCTCGTTCGTCGCCCTTGGCCTGCTGCTCGTCGCCGGCGTCGTACTGACAGGCTCGCTCTGGCGGCGCGGCTCCGCGGCGGTCCTGTGCCGGTTACTGCTCGCGGGGGCCGGCGTCGGCTTCGTCCTGGTCGGGCTGGCGCCCGCGGACGTGCACGAGAACCAGCATGTGCTCGGCGCCCTGCTGATCATGGGAACGGGAAACATCGGCCTGCTGCTGGCCGGGCCCGTTCTCGCCGACGGCGTGCCGCGCCTGCTGCGGTGGGGGAGCGCGGTGCTGGGCGGTGTCGCCCTCGTCGCCCTCGGGCTCTTCCTCTCCCACCACTATCTCGGGCTCGGCATGGGCGGCATGGAACGGGTCGCCGTGTTGCCGGTGCTGGTGTGGACGGCCGCCGCCGGGCTGCACGGTCTGATCCGCGGGGGCGCCGTGCGAACGCCGTGAATCGGGGTAGGCGGGGGGACGCCCGAGGAAAGGACCGTCATGACGACCTACGTGATCAGCGTTCCCGGCACCTTCACCGCGGATGTCGGCACCGACACCCGCGGCCGCCTGGCCACGGCGCTCAGGCCCGCCGATCCGCACGGCACCCGCATGGGCAGCGCCGAGGGCCTCGACGTGCTCAGCGTCAACGAGGACAACACCTTCACGCTCCGCCTGACCGTCGAGGCGGACACCGGTCCGCACGCCGAGGAGGAGGCCCGCCGGCTGGCCGACTCCGCCCTCCGGGACGCGGGACTGGACGAACGGAGCGCACCGCTGGGACCCGCCGTGATCACCGGGATCGACTCCGAGGTGCGCTGACCGGGAGTCGTACCGCGGTCACCCGTAGGGCGAGATCTTCCGATATAGGTAAAATCTAGGCGTTTGCCGAACATGCAGGCGGCCGGTCAGGGAAGGCCACCGCTCCGCCGGAAGTGATCGATGCCCCGCAAGCGCCCCACGGACGAAGGCGACGAGCTGCTGGCCAGGCTCGGCTCGCTCATCGCTCAGGCACGGGAGCGAGCCGAGCTGCAGCGCACCCAGGTCGAGCTGGCCATCGCCCTGCAGCGCGGCATGCTCCCCCGGGACCTGCCCACCGCACCGGGCCTGCATCTCGCCGTCCGCTACACACCGGCGAACCTCGGTCTCAACGTGGGCGGCGACTGGTACGACGCGTTCACCCTGCCCGACGGCCGGATCGGCTTGTCCATCGGCGACGTCCAGGGGCACAACATCGAGGCCGCCGCCTTCATGGGCCAGGTGCGGGCCGGACTGCGCGCCCTGGCCTCCGTCACCGGCGAACCGGGCGAACTCCTCGCCCGCACCAACGACCTGCTGGTCTCGCTGGGCAGCGAACTGTTCGCCACCTGCACCTTCATGCGCCTCGACCCGGCCACCGGAGTGCTGGAGAGCGCACGGGCCGGCCACATCCCGTTCGTGTGGGCCACGGCGGACGGCAAGTCCGGCGTCGTCGACGAGGAGGGAGGGCCGCCGCTCGGCATCGACAAGGGCATGGAGTTCCCGGTCAGCCGACACCGGCTCACCAGGGGCGGCGTGTTCGTCCTCCTCACCGACGGCGTGGTGGAGGGCCCCTCGCTGACCATCGAGGACGGCCTCGAGCAAGTGGTGCGCCTCGCCGGTATCGCCGCCGTCGCCGGCCTGGAGGCCCAGGCGCTGGCCGCCGCCGTGATCAAGGGCGCCGAGAGCGTCGGACACGAGGACGACGCGGCCGTCCTCGTCGGGGGCCTGGACGGAATCCCCACCTGACCGGACGGTCCTTCGGGCCCGCTGCTGACCGCGGCAGCCGGCCCTCGTCAGGGTGGACCCCCGGCCCCACGCCGACCGGGTCGGGGATTCAGCCATAGGGCCGGACGGCACCGGCTCTCGCCTCGCCGACCCGGGGCCGCCGGTGTGAGATGGCTGCTGTGGTGGGTTTCGAGGTTCTGCGCCGGCCGGGCGGCTACGCCGTCCAGGTACTGGCCGTCGCGGCCTGCTACTACGCCGCCGCCCGGCTCGGACTCCTGCGCGAACTCACCGTCGAGGGCGCCGTCGTCACCCCCATCTGGCCCCCGACGGGCGTCGCCGTCGCCGCCCTGCTGATCCTGGGCCTGCGCTGCTGGCCCGGCATCACGATCGGTGCCTTCTTCGCCGTGATCTACATCACCAGCCCCCGGCCCGACGTGCTGATCACCCTCGCCGGCCAGACCGGCGCACCGGTGTGCGCGGCACTCCTGCTGCGCCGCGCCCGCTTCCACACCGACCTCGGCCGGTTGCGGGACGGCGTCGCCCTGGTGTTCCTGGGCGCACTGACCGCCACGCTGATCAGCGCCACCGTAGGCGTCGGCCTCCTCGTCCTCACGGACAAGCTGAACGCGGCCGACTTCTGGCTCGTGTGGCTGGCCTGGTGGGTGGGCGACGCCATGGGCGTCCTGATCGTCACCCCGCTCCTGCTGTTGCTGCACCGCGCGCGCTGGCCACCGCCCCTGGCCCGCTGGAAGGAGGCGACCGCGCTGACCGTCGTCGCCGGCTGCCTGGTGCCGTTGGCCGTCTACAGCACGATCAGCCTGCTCTTCCTCGTCTACCCGCTCCTCATCTGGACCGCCCTGCGCTTCCAGCTGGCGGGCAGTGCGCTGTCCGCGCTGCTGACGTCCGTGCTGGCCACCGTCGCGGCGACGGACCGCGTCGGCTCCTTCACCGGGCTGAGCCGGATCGAGGTCATGGCGAAGCTCCAGGCGTTCAACGGCACCATGGCCCTGACCGCCCTCCTGCTGTCCGCGCTGATCACCGAGCAGCGCAACACCCGGCGCTCGGTGGAGAGGGCCTGCCAGGAACTGGTCGAGGTACTGGAACACCTCACCGCCGGTGAAGCCCCGCCGCCCCGGCCACAGCCGGACGCCCAGAACGCCCAGAATGCTCAGAACGCCCAGAACGCCCAGAGCGGCGAGAACACGGACGGCCGGGCTCGGCCGACGGGACCCCCGTGACACCCGTGACACGCAAAGGGGGAGTGGGGGCACCGTGCGTCGTGTACGCGGTCCTTGTCGTTCATGCGGCGCCGGGTACCCGGGCGGTGGTGGGTGCCCACACCTCTCCCGGCGTGTCGAACGGCCGGTCCGGGGCACTGGGAGACGATGGGCGCAGCCCGGAGGGGCCCGGGCGGACCGGAGGGACGGCGGCGGCATGGAGCGGCGGACGGCGAGCGCGGCCGAGCAGCGGACCGGGGCGGCCCAGCCCGGCTCGGCCGCCCGGCAACGGCGCGCCGACGCGACCGTAGGGCCACGCGCTCACACCGCACGGCCGCGCGAGGACACCGCACAGCCGCGGGAAGACTGCGTACGGGCGTCGGAGGATTCGGTACGGGCGCCGGCGGACTGTGCACGGCCACCGCTGGATTCCGTACGGCCACCGCTGGACTCCCTAGGATCACCGGAGGACTCTGCACGGCTACCGGAGGACTCGGTACGGCCACCGCAGGACTCCGTACGGCTGCTGGCGAATCCCGTACGGCCGCCGGAGGGCCCCGTACGGCCGCCGGGCGGTACCGATGCGCGCCGCCGTATTCCGCGCACCGATCACCTGCTGCGTGACCCCCGGCTGGCCGCGGCCGTGGACCGGCTCGGCGCCGGCGTGGTCAAGGCCGCCGTACGGGAGGCGCAGGAGCGGGCCCGCGAGGGAGGCATCCCGCCCGGGCAGGTGCTGCAGACCGCCCTCGCCCTGCTGCCCGGTACCGCGAGCGGTCTGTGCCCGGTGCTCAACGCCACCGGGGTGCTGCTGCACACCAACCTCGGCCGGGCCCCGCTGTCGGCCGCCGCCCGGCAGGCCGTGCAGGAGGCCGCCGGTCCCACGGACGTCGAGCTGGACCTGGCGACCGGTGTCCGCGCCCGCCGTGGCCGCACCGCCCTCGCCGCCCTGCGCGAGCGGGTGCCGGCCGCCGGGGCGGTGCACCTCGTCAACAACGGCGCCGCCGCGCTGGTGCTCGCCGCCACCGCCCTCGCGGCCGGCAGGGAGATCGTCGTGAGCCGGGGCGAGATGGTGGAGATCGGGGACGGCTTCCGCCTGCCCGACCTGCTCGTCTCGACCGGCGCCCGGCTCCGCGAGGTCGGTACGACCAACCGCACGACCGCCGCCGACTACGCCACTGTGATCGGCCCGGACACCGGGTTCGTGCTCAAGGTGCATCCGTCCAACTTCCGTATCACCGGCTTCACCCGGTCCGCCGAGACCGCCGAACTCACCGGTCTCGGCGTCCCGGTCGTCGTCGACATCGGCTCCGGGCTGCTCGCCCCGCACCCGGCGCTGCCCGGGGAACCCGACGCCGACACGCAACTGCGCGCGGGCGCCGTGCTCGTCACCGCGAGCGGCGACAAACTGCTCGGCGGACCCCAGTGCGGACTGCTGCTCGGCGACCAGGACCTGGTCCATGCCCTCGCCCGGCACCCGCTGGCCCGCGCCCTGCGCGTCGACAAACTGACGCTGGCCGCACTGGAGGCCACCCTCACCGGCCCGCCCACCCCGACCGCCCTCGCCCTGACCGCCGACCCGGGCCGCCTGCGCGCCCGCGCGGACCGGCTGGCCGAGAGCCTCACCGCCGACGGCATCGACGTACAGGCCGTCGAGTCCGCCGCCACCGTCGGCGGCGGCGGAGCACCCGGGGTCACCCTGCCCAGCGCGGCCCTCTCCCTGCCCGAGCCCTACGCCGCCGCGCTGCGCACCGGCCGCGTCCCCGTCGTCGGACGCCTGGAGGCCGGCCGCTGCCTGCTGGATCTGCGGGCGCTGCCCGAACAGGACGACGACCGGCTGGCCGACGCCGTGCGCTCGGCCCGGCCCGCCGGGGAAGGGCGGCCATGATGCGGGTGCTCGCCACCGCCGGCCATGTCGATCACGGCAAGTCCGCCCTGGTACGGGCCCTCACCGGCATGGAGCCCGACCGCTACGAGGAGGAGCGCCGCCGGGGACTCACCCTCGACCTGGGCTTCGTGTGGACCCGGCTCGGCCCGGACGGGGACCAGCTCGCCTTCGTCGACGTCCCCGGGCACGAACGCTTCGTGCCCACCATGCTGGCCGGCGTCGGACCGGTGCCCGCCGTGCTGTTCGTGGTCGCCGCCGACCAGGGCTGGCAGCCCCAGTCCGAGGAGCACCTGGCCGTCCTCGACGCGCTCGGCGTCCGGCACGCCGTCCTCGCGGTGACCCGCAGCGACCTCGCCGACCCCGGACCCGTGCGCGGCGACGCCGTCGAACGGCTGGCCCGGACCTGTCTCGGCAAGGTGCCCGCGGTCGCGGTGAGCGCGGTCACCGGCGCCGGACTCGACGAGCTGCGCAGTGAACTGGTCCGGCTGACGCGGGAGTTGACGGATCCCGACCCCGGCGCCGACGTACGGTTCTGGCTCGACCGGGCCTTCACCGTGCGCGGACACGGCACCGTCGTGACCGGCACGCTCGGCGCGGGCACCCTGCGCGTCGGCGACCGGCTGGTCACCGGGGACCGTACGGCCGTGTTGCGGGTGCGCGCGCTGCAGGCCCTCCAAGAGGAGCGGACGGAGGTCAGCGGAGTGGCCCGCGTGGCGGTCAACGTGCACGGACCGGGCGACGACGGCCTGCGCCGGGGCCAGGTGCTGCTGACTCCGGACCGCTGGCTGAGCAGTGAGGTGATCGACGTCCGGGTCACCGGCGAGCCGGTCGCCGACCTGCCCCGCTCCGTCACCCTGCACATCGGCACCGCCGCCGTACCGGTGGCCGTACGCCCCCTCGGCGAGGACACCGCCCGGCTCACCCTCACCCGGAGCCTGCCCCTGCGGGTCGGCGACCGCGCGGTGCTGCGCGAACCCGGCGGCAGCCGCATGCCCTGCGGTGTCACGGTCCTCGACGTACGACCGCCCCGGCTGACCCGGCGCGGCGCCGGCCGGGCCCGCGCGGCGGAACTCGCGGGCATGACCGGCCGCCCCGACGGCACCGCCGAACTGCGCCGCCGCAAGCTGATCCGGCGTGCCGACCTGAGGGCGATGGGCGTCCCGCTGCCGCCCGCACCCGAGGACCAGGACCCGGCGGACACCGCCGGCCCGGGGAGCGGCGAGGAGTGCGCCCCTGCCCACGCCGCCGGGGACTGGCTGGCCGACGGGACGTACTGGCACGCCCTGAAGGACCGGCTGGCCGCCGAGGTCGGCCGGCACGCCCGCGCACACCCGCTGGAGCCCGGCCTGCCCGCCGAGGCGGCCCGCCGGCTGCTCGGGCTGCCCGACCGCGCCCTGGTCGACGCGCTGGCCGAAGCGACACCCCGAGTCCAGGCCCGCCAGGGCCGGTTGTACGTCTCGGACAGCCTCCGGCCCGCCCTGCCCCCGCCCGTCCAGGCCGCCGTGGACGCGGTGCGCGAAGACCTCGGCCGTACGCCGTTCCGAGCTCCTGAGGCCGGCCGGCTCGCCGAACTCGGCCTGGAACGCAAGGAGTTGGCCGCCGCCGTCACGGCCGGCGCCCTGCTGCGGATCGCCGACGGGATCGTGCTGCTGCCCGGCGCCGACGCCGAGGCCGCCGCCGTACTGCGCACCCTGCCCCAGCCGTTCACGCTCAGCGAGGCCCGGCGCGCCCTGGACACCACCCGCCGGGTGGCCGTACCGCTGCTGGAGTTCCTGGACGCCCGGGGCCACACCGCACGCGTCGACGACCAGCGCCGGCGCTGCCGCACGGACGAGGTGAACGGAGGCGGACGGGAATCGAACCCGCCGGCCCGAGATCCTCGGGCCCCTCGGTTTTGAAGACCGGGAGGGCCACCAGGCACCCACACGCCTCCACCGCTCGTCAGGCTACTGCCCCAGGAGACCGCCGGTATGACATCGACATCCGCGCCGATCGGCCAGGCGCCCGTCCGGCTCACGCAGTACGCCCACGGCGGTGGCTGCGCCTGCAAGATCCCGCCCGGAGAGCTGGAGGACGTGGTCGCCGGGCTGACCGTGGCCCCGCTCGCCGGGGGTGACACCCCGCTGCTCGTCGGCCTCGCCACGGGTGACGACGCCGCCGTGGTCACCCACCGGGGAACGGCGGTCGTCTGCACGGCGGACTTCTTCACCCCTGTCGTGGACGACCCCTACGACTGGGGACGCATCGCCGCCGCCAACGCGCTGTCCGACGTGTACGCGATGGGCGGCCGGCCGGTGCTCGCCGTGAACCTGCTGTGCTGGCCGCGCGACCGGCTCCCCTTCGACCTGGCCCGCGAGGTGCTGCGCGGCGGCCTGGACCTCGCCACCGAGGCCGGCTGCCATGTCGGCGGCGGACACAGCGTCGACGACCCGGAACCCAAGTACGGCATGGCCGTCACGGGCCTCGCCGATCCCGACCGGCTGCTGCGCAACGACGCCGGGCGGCCCGGGGTGCCGCTGTCGCTGACCAAACCGCTGGGTGTGGGGGTGCTGAACAACCGGCACAAGGTCACCGGCGAGCGGTTCGAGCACGCCGTCGCCACGATGACGGCGCTCAACCGGGACGCCGCCGAGGCCGCCCTCGCGGCCGGGGCCACCTGCGCCACCGACGTCACCGGGTTCGGTCTCCTCGGGCATCTGTACAAGCTGGCCCGCGCCTCCGGCGTGACCGCCGTCGTCGACACGGCCGCCGTGCCCTACCTGGACGGGGCGCGGGAGGCCGTCCGGGACGGTTACGTCAGCGGCGGCACCCGGCGCAACCTCGCATGGGTCGCCCCGCACACCGACTTCGGGACCACCGACGCCGACACCCGGCTGCTGCTGGCGGACGCCCAGACCTCCGGCGGACTGCTCGTGGCGGGCGAGGTGCCCGGAGCACCGGTGGTGGGGGAGCTGGTGGCTCGCGGCCCGCACTTCCTGGTGCTCCGGTGACTCACGGCTCCGTTCCGGTGTGCTCGTCGATACCCGCCCGGATCCGGTAGGCCCGCACCAGCTCCACGGACGCCGGGCCCCGTGGCCGGCGGCCCGGGCGGATGTCCACGGCGAACGCCTTCGACTCCTGGATGTGCGTGTTCGGGTCCAGCGACAGATGCAGCAGCTCGTTGGCCGCGTCCCCGGTGGTGTAGCCGTTGGGACCCCAGTGGTAGGGCAGGCCCACCTGGTGCAGCCGGCGCCCCTGCACGGTCAGCGGCGCCATCCGGTCCGTCACCAGCACCCGCGCCTCGATCACCCCCCGTGCGCTGACGATCGTCGCCCACCCGGTGTGGTCCAGACCCCGCTCGGCGGCCAGCTCGGGGGAGACCTCGCAGAAGAACTCCGGCTGCAGTTCGGCCAGATACGGCTGCCAGCGGGACATGCCGCCCGCCGTGTGGTGCTCGGTCAGCCGGTAGGTGGTGGCCACGTACGGGAACACCTGTGAGCCGGGCTCGTCACCGCTCGGCTGGTAGCGGTTGTCGGGGACCGACGGCAGCAACTGCCGTACCGGGTTGCGCTGCTGGTCGTGGAGCAGGTTCGGGAACGGCGAGTCCTGCGGTTCGTAGTGGGTCGGCAGCGGGCCGTCGGTGAGCCCGGACGGCACATACAGCCAGGCCTTGCCGTCGGCCTGCATGATGAACGGGTCCGTGCCGGACAACGCCTCCGGGCCGGTCGCGTCCTCGGGCGGCTCGTGATCGGGCGACTTGTCCTTCTTGAAGTCGGGCACGTCGTGCCCGGACCACTGGCCCTTCTCCGGGTCCCACCACACCAGCGCCTTCCGCTCGCTCCACGGCCTGCCCTCGGGGTCGGCGGAGGCACGGTTGTACAGGATGCGCCGGTTGGCGGGCCAGGCCCACGCCCACTCGGCGGCCACCCAGTCCTGCTCCCGGCCCGGCTTGCGGCGGGCCGCCTGGTTGACGCCGTCGGCGTAGACACCGCAGTAGATCCAGCAGCCGCAGGCCGTGGTGCCGTCGGGCTTCAGCTGCTCGTACGAAGACAGCGGCTCGCCCTCAGCGTCATGGCCGTTGATCTCGGCGAGGACCGCCTCCGCGTCCGGCTCGGCGTGCCGGCCCTTCACCGGATAGTCCCAGGCCAGGTCCAGCACGGGCCGGTCCATCTCGTCGGAGGACCCGGCCAGCTTCTCCCGGATGATCCGCCCCAGGTGGTACGTGAACCACAGGTCGCTGCGCGCCTCTCCGGGCGGCTCGACGGCCTGGTGGTGCCACTGCAGCAGCCGCTGGGTGTTGGTGAAGCTGCCGTCCTTCTCGGTGTGCGCGGCGGCCGGCAGGAAGAACACCTCGGTGCGGATGTCCTCCGTACGCAGCTCCCCGGTCTCGGTCTCCGGGCCGTCCTTCCACCAGGTCGCCGACTCGATCAGCGAGAAGTCACGGACCACCAGCCAGTCCAGGTTCGCCATGCCGAGCCGCATCAGCTTGGAGTTGGCGTTGCCCACGGCCGGGTTCTCCCCGTACAGGAAGTAGCCCTTGCAGGTGCCCTCCCGCTGGGCCATGGCCGTCTCGTACGCCGAGTGGGAGCCGGTGAGCCGGGGCAGGTAGTCGAAGCAGAAGTCGTTGTCGGCGGTGGCCGCCTCGCCCCAGTACGCCTTGAGCAGGCTCACCAGGTACGAGCGCATGTTGCCCCAGTAGCCCTTGTGGGCCGCCTCCGCCTGCACGAACGCGTCCAGGTCCTCGTTCTTGTGCGCGTGCGGCATCGGGATGTAGCCCGGCAGCAGGTTGAACAGGGTCGCGATGTCGGTGGAGCCCTGGATGGAGGCGTGGCCGCGCAGCACGAGGATGCCGCCGCCCGGCCGGCCGATGTTGCCGAGCAGGGTCTGCAACACGGCCGCCGCGCGGATGTACTGCACCCCCACCGTGTGCTGTGTCCACCCGACCGCATAGGCGAAGGCCGTGGTCCTCTCGCGCCCGGAGTTCTCCGTGACCAGCTCGCACACCTGCCGGAACAGATTCTGCGGCACCCCGCAGACCTGCTCGACCATCTCCGGTGTGTAGCGGGCGTAGTGCCGCCTGAGCACCTGGAAGACGCAGCGCGGGTGGGTGAGCGTCTCGTCCCGCTCGGGCTCGCCCTCGCCGATCACCGCGCCGCCGGAGCCGTGCGCCTCGCCGCGCGCCGCCTCGGTCACCGAACTGCCGCCGCCGGCGCGCTCCTCGTACTCCTGGTCGCGCTCGCCGGAGGCCGCCTGGATCTCGGTGCCCTCGTACTGCCAGCTGCTGTTGTCGTAGGAGCGGCTGCCGGCGTCGAGACCGGAGAAGACACCCGCCAGGTCCTCGGTGTCGCGGAAGTCCTCCCGCAGGATCACCGGGGCGTTGCTGTACGCCACGATGTAGTCGCGGAAGTACTTCTCGTGCTCCAGCACGTAGTGGATGATCCCGCCGAGGAAGGCGATGTCGCTGCCCGCGCGCAGCGGCACGTGCACGTCGGCGAGCGCGCTGGTGCGGGTGAAGCGCGGGTCGACATGGATCACCTTCGCGCCCCGCGCCTTGGCCTCCATCACCCACTGGAACCCGACCGGATGGCACTCGGCCATGTTCGAGCCCTCGATGACGATGCAGTCCGCGTTCTGCAGGTCCTGCTGGAAGGTGGTCGCGCCGCCGCGTCCGAACGAGGTTCCCAGACTGGGAACGGTGGAGGAGTGTCAAACACGCGCCTGGTTCTCGATCTGGATCGCTCCGAGCGCGGTGAACAACTTCTTGATCAGGTAGTTCTCTTCGTTGTCGAGCGTGGCCCCGCCGAGGCTCGCGATGCCCAGCGTGCGCCGGGTGCGGGTCTCGTCGACCTCCCACTCCCAGCCGGCCCGGCGCGCCTCGATCACCCGGTCGGCGATCATGTCCATCGCCGTGTCCAGGTCGAGGCGCTCCCACTCGGTGCCGTGCGGGCGCCGGTAGAGGACGTGGTGCTCGCGTGCGTCACCGGTCGTCAGCTGCAGGCTCGCCGCGCCCTTGGGGCACAGCCGGCCGCGCGAGATGGGCGAGTCCGGGTCGCCCTCGATCTGGGTGACCTGCTCGTCCTGGACGTACACGTTCTGGCCGCAGCCCACCGCGCAGTACGGGCAGACGGACTTCACCACCCGGTCGGCGGTGGCCACCCGGGGCTGGAGCCGCTCGCTGTGCCCGCTCTTCGCGGCGGCGCCCCGGCCCAGCGGGTCGGTGCCCGTCAGCTGGCGGTAGACCGGCCAGGAGTCGATCCAGGTGCGTACGCCCACGGCCACTCCTTCCGCCCGGTCTCCTGATTTTCCCGCATGCGCGCGGCCACGGCATCTCTCGCCCCGGTGAGCCGCGGAGTACCCCGGCCGGGCGGGGGCAAACGGTGCCGGCAGGTGTGAGTCCGCCCAGCCGGGAAACCCCGCCGCTGGTGTGTCGGCGCACGGACCGCACCAGGTGCCCGTAATGTCCGGTTGGTCGCGGTCCCGAGTGAGATGACGGGAGTGAGCGCATGAGCGTCAGGGGCATCGAGGCCAGGGCGGCGGCGCGATGAGGCAGCGTCATGTCTTCGGGACCGTCTTCACGCTGGAGTCGATCGTCGCCGGCGGCGTGTTCCTGGTGATCCTCGGCGTGCTCGCCTGGGCGCTGGTGAGACGGCGGACCGAGGCGTCCGACCAGCCCGAGCGCCCCCGTCTTGAGGCCTTCTACGTCGGTGCCCTCGCCGCCTTCGCCGTCTTCCTCGTGGCCTGGACCGCCTGGCAGAACCACGAGGAACAGCACACGGCCGACCCAGGGCCCCTGCGCGTGGACATCACCGGCTTCCAGTGGTGCTGGACCTTCGGCTATCCGCAGTCACCGGCCCACCGCAGCGTCTCCGGCACCTGCAAGGGCAAGGATGTCCCGACACTCGTCGTACCGGCCGGCCGCACCGTGCAGTTCCGCGTCACCTCGCGGGACGTCATCCACTCCTTCTGGGTGCCGGACCTGCGCTACAAGATGGACGCCTTCCCGCACCACCGGAACACCTTCACCCTCACCCTGGACCGGGAGGGCCGCTGGCGCGGCAGGTGCGCGGAGTTCTGCGGGCAGCGGCACTACGCCATGGACTTCTGGATCAAGGCGGTCCCGCCCCGGGACTACAACCGCTGGGCGCACGGCGGGACCGGTGCGGCATGACGGTCGCGCCTCACGCCGCCGGGCAGCGCGACGACGCCGGCCGTCCCGTCCCGCCGGGCAGCTGGCTCGGCTGGGTCACCACCACCGACCACAAGCGCATCGGCCTGCTGACCGTCGCCACCTCGCTGGTCCTCCTGCTGGTCTACGGCGTGTTCGCCCTGCTCATGCGCAGCCAGCTGGCCCAGCCCGACGAGACCTTCCTCACCCCGCCGACCTACGACCAGCTGTTCACCCTCCACGGCTCCGGCATGATCTACCTGGTCATGACCCCGTTCGCCCTCGGCATGGGCGTCTACCTGGTACCCCTGCAGATCGGCGCCCCCGCCCTCGCCCTGCCCCGCCTCACCCTCCTCGGCTACTGGCTCTACGTCCTCGGCGCGCTCACCATGCTCGCCGGTTTCGCCACGCCCACCGGCGCGCACGCCGACGGCTGGTTCTCCTACCCGCCCATGGCCGACAGCGAGCACTCCCCGGGAGCCGGCACGGACCTGTGGATCGCGGGCGTCCTCCTCGCCGTCACCGGCACCATCCTCATGGGCTGGGCGGTGCTGTGGACCGTCCTGCGCCGCCGCACCCGCGGGATGACCATGCTGCGGCTGCCCGTGTTCTGCTGGGCGATGATCGCCACCTGTCTGATGGTGATCGGCGCCTTCCCGGCCCTGCTCGCCGCGCTCACCCTGCTCGCCGTGGGCCGCGCCGACGCCTCCGTCTTCGCGTCCAACGTGTGGAACATCGGCTACCAGCACATCTTCTGGTTCTACGGCCACCCGGTCGTGTACGTGATGTTCTTCCCGTATCTCGCCGCCGTCGCCGAGGTGCTGGCCGTGTTCTCCGGCCGCCGCTTCTTCGGCTACAAGGGCACCGCGCTGTCGCTGCTGGTGTTCGCCGCGCTGTCGATGAGCGTGTGGGGCCACCACATGTTCGCCACCGGCCAGGCGGCCAACGACTACTACTCCCTGACTTCCATCGCCCTGCTCGTCCCGGCGGGCGTGGAGTACTTCGGCATGCTCGGCACGATCCTCGGCGGCCGGCTCCGCCTGCGCACACCCATGCTGTTCGCGCTGGCGTTCATCCCGCAGTTCCTGATCGGCGGCCTCACCGGGATCATGGTCGGCACCCCGGTGATCGACTACCACGTCACCGACAGCTACTTCGTCGTGGCCCACCTGCACTACGTGCTGTTCGCGGGCAGCGCCTTCGGCCTCTTCGCGGCCGTGTACTTCTGGTTCCCGAAGGTCACCGGCACGCTCCTCGACGAACGCATGGGCCGGCTGCACTTCTGGCTGCTGGTGATCGGCACCAACCTGACCTTCCTGCCGATGTTCGCCCTCGGCTACCTGGGCATGCCACGCCGGGTCGCCACCTACGCCGTGTTCGACGGCTTCGGCCTGCTCAATCTGCTCGCGAGCATCGGCGCCGCCTTCCTCGCCGCCGGCATGACCGTGTTCGCCGTCAACGTGCTCCGGACGCTGCGCAGGCGCGCCCTCGGGCGGGCCGAGCCAGCCGGTGACGACCCGTGGGAGGCGCACACCCTGGAGTGGGCCACCACCTCACCGCCGCCGCGCCTCAACTTCCCCGCCGACCGTCCGCTTGTGCCCGTCAGCAGTTTCGCCCCACTGCTCGACCTGCGGCAGAGAGAAGGGGGCGGCACATGAAACGGCACCTGTCCGCCCTGCTGGTCGCCGGCTGGGGCCTGCTGAACGGCGTCCTCCTCGCCGTACTCGCGGTCTACGGCGAGAGCGCCATGGTCTTCTGGCTGTGGGGCGGAGCCGTCCTCGTCCTCGAACTGACCGCACTGGTCGTGCTGTTGTCCTCACGCAGGGCTCCCGACCAGCACATCCGCTACCACGTTCCGGACCGCGGCGGGGGCGCCGTGCCGCCCGCCGCGTTCGGCCTGCTGCTGGTGACGCTGTGCTTCGTCTACGGCCGTTGGCTGCTGGTCGTCGCCGTACCGCTGCTGGCCGTGTCGGCGGCCATGGCGCTGCGGGGCACGACGGCCCGGGAGAGGTGAGGCGGGATGGACCACACGGCGCACATGTCCGTCGTCCCGATGGCCGCCTCCGCACTGCTGGCCGCCGCCGTCATCCCCGGTGCAGTCCATGTCCTGCGGCGCTCCCCGCTGTGGGAGCGGATCAGCGTGCCCGCACCCGTGGCCCTGCCCCTGCTGGTGCTGGTCCACGCCTGGGCCGTACTCGGCGCGTTCGTGGGCCTGCGCGCTCCGGGCGGCGCCCTCCTCACCGAACCGGCCCTCCTGGCGTCCGCCGTGCTGTTCTGGCTGCCGGTCGCCGCCCGCACCCGGCACCGCCTGGACGACCCCGGCCGCTGCCTGTACCTGTTCCTCGCCACACCCCTGCTGGACCTGCCCGCCGTGGGCGTCGTCGCCACCGGCCGCTCGGCGGCGGGCCTCGCCATGATCGTCGGCATGCTGCCCATCGGCATCGCGGCGGCGGCCCTCACCTGGTCCTGGGTGAACCGGGAGGAACGCGAGGCCCAGGCGCTCGCCCTCGCCGCACCGGCTCACTCCGAGCCGGAGAGGTGACGGCGGCCGGCCCCGGCGAAGCTCAGCGGACGCGCGCCGCCAGGCGCTCCCGCTGCGGCACGACCGTGTACTTGGGGTCCTCGGCGGAGGCCACCCCGGCGTGGAACACGCCGAAGCGCAGGGCCGCCGAGCCGGTGAGCAGGGCGGCCCCGGCCACCAGGGCGAGGCGCCGGTCCCGTCCGCCGGACACGGCGAGGGCCGCGCCGCCCGCCGTCAGCAGCTCCGCCGCACGCAGCAACAGATGCGGTCCGCCCTGCTCGAAGGGCTCGGCGGCCAGCCCCATGCGCCGCTTCATCGTCCGGAAGGCACCCAGTTCCAGCACGGCTCCGAGGACGGCCATCCGGCGGGCGGGCCCCGCCTCGGCGGCCGGAGCCGCCGCCAGGGCCAGACCGGAGGCGGCGGTGGCGGCGGAGCCCGCGAACACGAACGGCAGTTCGCGGTAGCCCTCGTGCCAGGACGGCACCGCCGTGTCCGAGAGCAGCACCGCGGTGTACGTCGCCACCGCCGGGCCGAGGACGGCGCCGGCCGCCGTCGCCGCCGAGCCCAGCAGCCGGCAGCGGCCCGTCACCTCGGTGGCCGCCGCGGTCAGCGTCAGCGGCGCGTACCCGGCCAGCAGCCACGAACCCACACTCATGGGGGAGGTCGGCTTGAGGACCCGCAGCATGTTCAGGAACCGCGCCGGGCGGCCCAGGTCGTGCACCAGCGCGGCCAGCGACAGTGAGACGGCCCCGGCCGCCCCCAGCTTCGCCGGTGCCGCGAGCCCCGGCCGGCCGGTGATCTGGCCCCCGGCCGCGAGCAGCGAGGACGCCCCGGCCAGGCCGCCCAGGTAGAGATAGCCCGCGATGTCCAGGGGCTTCCATGTCGGCTTGTTCAGCACGGGCTTGCCGTAGTACGACGAGAACGCGGCGTCCGGCACCATCGGCTGCTCGCCCCGCCCGCGCCGACGCCGGCGGCGGCCCGCGTACGCCCCTGTCGGCGCCTCCCGGCCGGGCCGCGCGCCCTGTACGCCGTTCCGCGTGACGTCCGACTCGCTCATCGTGGCCTCCGTACGAAACTGCCGAGGGCGAGTGCGGCCAGGGAGGCGGCGGCCAGGGCCGCGTGCCGCCACATGTCGGGCAGGTCCCGGGTGGTGACCACCGGGTCCGGAGGCAGGCCGTAGACCTCGGGCTCGTCCAGCAGCAGGAAGAACGCCCCGTCGCCGCCGACCCCGTCCTCGGGGCTCTCGCCGTACAGCCGGGCGTCGGTCACGCCGGCCGCGTGCAGCTGCGCCACCCGGGCCCCGGCCCGCTCGCGCAGCTCCTCCAGCGGGCCGAACTGGATGGAGTCCGTGGGGCAGGACTTGGCGCAGGCGGGCTCCATGCCGACGCCGAGCCGGTCGTAGCACAGCGTGCACTTCCACACCCGGCCGTCGTCCTCGCGCTGGTCGATGACGCCGTACGGGCAGGCGGGCACGCAGTAGCCGCAGCCGTTGCAGATGTCCTCCTGGACGACGACCGTGCCGAACTCGGTGCGGAACAGCGCCCCGGTCGGGCACACGTCCAGGCAGGCGGCGTGCGTGCAGTGCTTGCACACGTCCGAGGCCATCAGCCAGCGCAGCTCGGTGCGGCCGTCGGGCGAGACGGGCGAGATCTGCCCGGCGGGCGCGCCCTCGGCGGCCCGGCCGGGCGGGGGAGCGGTGGCGCCGGGCCCGGGGGAGGCGGCGTCGGTGCCGAGTTGCGCGGCGGCGGCGAACACGTCGACGTCCTCGTGCGCGACCCCGGGCTCCTGCCCGCCGAACGGCTTGCGCTGCTCGATGAAGGCCACGTGCCGCCAGGTGTCGGCGCCCAGGCCCTGCGTGTTGTCGTAGGACATGCCGGTCAGTTCGAGGCCGTCCTCCGGGATGGCGTTCCACTCCTTGCAGGCCACCTCGCACGCCTTGCAGCCGATGCACACGGAGGTGTCGGTGAAGAAGCCCATCCGCGGCGGGGCGTCCGGCCAGCCGGAGGCGCCGGCCACATCCGGCTGCGGGCCGTACAGCAGGTTTCCGCGGACCTCGTCGCCCTCGCTCATCGCCGTACCTCCTCGCTCCTCACTCCCCGCCCTCCTCGGGTACCTCGCCCGGCGCCGCCCGCACGACCTCCACCCGGTGTTTCTCCCAGGCGGTGGCCGGCATCTCCACGCTCTTGGCGAAGTACCAGCGGCTGAGGGCGTTGCGCAGCCGGTGCCTGTGGAACCAGCGCCAGGCCTCCGTGCCCTCGGCGCGCGGCCGGGGAGTGTCGCGCACGAGGATGCGGTAGGCCTCCTCGCGGGACAGCAGGGTGTGTGCCTCCTCGTAGCCGCCGCCCGCCGTGCGCCGCACCTCCGCCGTCGTCTCGCCGTCCAGCAGCCGCCGCCGGTCCGCCGCCTGCAGGCCCAGACAGGCACGCTTGGTGGCGTGGTACGTCACGAACGGCACCACGAACAGCGCCGTGCGGAAGGAGCGCGTGAGCAGTTCCACCGGCAGGCTGAACTTGTAGGCCACCACGTCCTGTCCGCCCGCCGACAGCAGCACCGCGTACGCCGAGACGGCCGCCGCGCCCAGCGCGGTGCGGGTCGGCTGGTTGCGCGGCCGGTCGCACAGGTGCTGCTCGGGCTGCGGGCCGGTGAGCCAGCGCTCGAAGAACGGATAGCCGTAGAGGATCAGGAACAGCACCGCGGGCAGTATCACGCCCGGCAGGAGCACGTCCCAGACGATCGTGTGCCCGGCGATGTCCGTCTCCGCCGCCGGCATCAGCCGCAGCGCGCCCTCCAGATAGCCCACGTACCAGTCGGGCTGCGCGTCCAGCGACACATGGTCCGCGCGGTAGGGGCCGAAGGCCCAGACCGGGTTGATCTGGAACAGGGCCGCCATCAGGGCGAGGACGCCCGCAAGGACGAAGAACAGACCCGCGGACTTGGCCGAGTACTGCGGGACCAGCGGCTTGCCGATCACGTTCCGGTTGGTGTGGCCGGGCTTCGCCCACTGGGTGTGCTTGTGCACCACCACATACGTCAGATGCATCCCGACGAGCGCCAGCAGCAGGCCGGGCACCAGCAGGATGTGGACCACGTACAGCCGGGAGATGATCTCGTGGCCCGGGAACTGGCCGCCGAAGAGGAAGAACGACAGATAGGTGCCCACGACCGGGATCGACAGCACGATGCCCTGGGAGGTGCGCAGACCGGTGCCGGACAGCAGGTCGTCGGGGAGCGAGTAGCCGCAGAAGCCCTCCAGCAGGGAGAACAGGAACAGCGTCACCCCGACCGTCCAGTTGACCTCCCGAGGCCGCCGGAACGCGCCGGTGAAGAAGATCCGCAACAGATGCACACCGATCGCCGCCACGAACACCAGCGCCGCCCAGTGGTGCACCTGCCGGACCAGCAGGCCCCCGCGCACGTCGAAGCTGATGTGCAGCACCGACGCATACGCCTCCGAGGTCATCGTGCCGCGCAGCGGCAGATACGAGCCGGTGTACGGCCGTTCCGCCATGTCCGGGTGGAAGAAGAACGTCAGCCAGACGCCCGTCAGCACCAGCACGAGCAGGCTGTACAGCGCCAGTTCGCCCAGCAGGAAGGACCAGTGGTCCGGGAACGCCTTGCGCAGGAACTCCTTGCCGGCCGAGGAGACCGGCAGCCGCCGGTCCAGCGCCGACACCAGGCGCTCACCGCGTCCCTCGCTCCGGGCCGACCGCCGCTCCTCGGACACCGCCACCGCGCCCGCCTTCCGCCCGTGCCGGGCCCCTCACTCTCGGTGCTCTGTCTTGAGCGTGGCACGGGTGCCCTCGCTCCGCTCGCTCGAAACGGGGTGCCGGACGGCGTACCCGGTGCCTTCCTCCGTTTGCCCCGACCGGCGCGCGGCTACCCGGCGCCCGGGCAGCTGTGCCGGTGTGAGGAGGTCGGTGTGGTGAACGTGGCCGAGATCGTCGCCGCCCGGCTGCGGGCCTGGGGCGCGCAGCGGGTCTACGGCGTGCCGGCAGTGGAGGTCGACCCGCTGGTCGGCGCCCTCGGCGGCGGGCCGGAGGCGCCGTGGTTCGTGCAGGCGCGCGGCGAGGAGTCCGCCGCCCTCATGGCGTGCGCCGACGCCAAGCTCACCGGCCGCCTCGGCTGCTGCCTCGCCCCGCCCGGCGCGGGCGCGCTGCGGCTGCTGGGCGGGCTCTGGGACGCGGCGGCGGACCGGGCCCCGGTGCTCGCCGTCGTGGGGGCCGCGGCGAGTGCCCGGCCTCCCGGTGGACGGATCGTGCGCCATCTGGCGGAGATCTGCGTCTTCTGCGAGGAGGTCTCCGCACCGGAGCTGATGGGTGACGCCCTGAACCGGGCCGTGCGGGCCGCGCTCACCGACCGGGGCGTCGCCGGCCTTGTCGTACCCCGCCATGTCCTCGTGGCCCCGGCGCCCGACGGGTACGGCGCCGGCGCCGTACCCGTCGACTTCCATCCGCCGGTACGTACACCGGACGAGGGGGACGTCCGGCGCGCGGCCGAGGTGCTGGACGGCGCCGGGAAACCGGCCGTGGTCGTGGGCAACGCGGGGCGCGCCGCGTCCGGGCAGGCGACGGGCGTGGCCGAGCTCCTCGGCGCCGGTGTCGCCACGACCGCCCTGGCCCGGGACGCCCTGCCCGACGACCTGCCGTACCTCACGGGCGTGGCGGGCATCCTCGGCAGCGAGTCCGCCGCCGCGCTGCTGCGGGAGTGCGACACGCTGCTGCTCGTGGGCGCGGAGGACCTGGACCCCGCGCTGCTGCCCGGCCCCGACCGGTGCCGGATCGTCACCGTGGACCCCGAACCGGCCGACTGCCCCCTGGACCGGGGCCGTGCGGCCGTACGGGTCAACGGTGACGCCACCGCGGCCCTCGAAGCGCTCATCCCCCTGCTGCACCGCACCGCCGACCGCACCTGGCGCACCCGGGTCGAGGACGCCGTGCGGGCCTGGCGGGCGGAGGGACACACGAAGTCCAGCCGCTACTTCGGCACGTCCGTCAATCCGCGCTCGGTCGTCGCCGAGCTGTCCGAGCGGCTGCCCGACCGGGCCGTCGTCGTCACCGACTCGGGGACCTCGCTGGACTGGTGGATCCGCCACCTCCGGCTCCGCAACGGCATGCGCGCACTGCTGTCCGGCCGGCTCGGAATGCCGGGCGCGGCCGTCCCCTACGCGGTCGCCGCCCGGTTCGCCGCCCCCGACCGCCCGGTCGTCGCGCTTGTCGGCGACGGCGCCTTCCAGAGCGGCGGCCTGAACGAACTCATCACGGTCCGCCGCCATCTGGACCGGCTGGCCGGTCTTCCCCCGCTGGTGTTCTGCGTGCTGAACAACGGCGACCTGAACCGGCTGACCTGGCAGCGCCGCGCCGCGGCCGGCGATCCGCTGATCCCGCTGTCCGCCGAGGTCCCCCCGATGCCGTACGCGGAGTGGGCGCGGCTGGCGGGCCTGCCGGCCGTCCGCTGCGACCGGCCCCGGCACGTCGCCTCGGTCTGGGCCGACGTGCTCGCCCAGCCCGGGCCCACGGTGCTGGAGTTCGTGGTGGACGGGGAGACTCCGCCGGACTGGGCGTCCGGAGCGGCCCGGACGGTCACCGCCGGCACGGTGGGGAAGCGGCCGGCGAAGGCCCTGGCGAAACCGGTGCGCGTGTCCGGGCGGGCCACGCCCTGACCCTCGGCGCCTTCGCGCCACACGGGCAGAGGAAAACCCCACCGCTGGAAGGCGGCCGGCTCACCCCTCCTCGGCGGTGAGCGGCACAGTGGCGGTGACCTGCTTGCCGTGGCGCAGCCAGGTCACTTCGAGGCCGCGGGAGAGCATCGCGACGAGGTGCAGCCCGTGCCCGCCGACCCGGCAGGGATCGGGAGGACGCCGCCGGGGCAGCTCGGCGGAGGTGTCCGCCACCGCGATGCGCAGCGCGGTGGCGCCCGGCAGCAGCTCCAGGCGCAGGGCGCACGGGCCGGGAGCGTGCTGGGCCGCGTTGGTGACGAGTTCGCTGACGACGAGCTGGGCATCCTGCACCGAGCGCCGCGCGGGCGCGGGGCGCACTCGGGACAGCAGGGCGGCGACGGCGTCTCTGGCATCGCCGATGCCGACTGCACCGGTGCCCCAGGTGCGGCTGTAGCGCAGGTGCACGGGGCGGTCCTGCGTGGTCGCGTGCGGGATGTCCATACGTCGTTGCCCTTTTCGTCCGGGGCCAGGGCCCCTTCCTGTCCCATACGGGAGCGCCCGTCCCTGCCCGGTTACCCGCTGGACCGTCGAGCAAGGGGACGGCCGTCGGGAATCCTCCGGTTGCGCACGCGTCCCTGGTCACCGGCGCGGCGGACGGAACGGGTCCGGGAAATCAGCATCCGCTGGATTTCCCGGACCCGTCCGGAATCAGAGGAGCCGCCTGTCAGGCCGGCATTCAGTGCTTGAAGGTGTCCTTGGCCTTCTCCTTGGCCTGCCGGGCGTCTCCCCGGGCGCCTTCCATACGGCCCTCGGCCTCCTTGCTCTCGTTGCCGACGGCGCGGCCCGCGGCCTCCTTGGCCTTGCCCTTGGCCTGCTCCGCCTTGGCCTTCGCCTTCTGGTTGCCAGCCATCGGGTTTCACATCCCCTGTTCTCGCGGTGCTTCGGTCTCTTGTCGGTTTGCCGCTGGCCCGGGGTCCAAACCAGCAAACCGGAGCCGTGATTACTTACGCTTGGTTGAACAGTACAAACTGATAAACCTATCGTTAGTACTTATGGACACGGTTGCGCTCGCCGCCGCGCTGAGGCTTGCCATGGGCCGGATCGTCCGCCGACTGCGGCAGGCGCACGAGGTCGGGGACGTCACGCTGTCCGAGGTCTCGGTGCTTGCCCGGCTGGCCCGTTCCGGCCCGGACTCGCCCGGCTCGCTCGCCGAGTCGGAACGCGTCCGGCCCCAGGCGATGGCCAGCACGCTCGCCGGACTCGAACAGCGCGGACTGGTGAGCCGTAGCCCCGACACGGCCGACGGCCGGCGGGCCATCGTGTCGGTCACCGACGACGGACGGACCATGCTGGAGCAGCGCCGTTCGGAGTCCGTGGGCCGCCTCGCCCACGCCCTGGAGGAGTTCACCCCGCAGGAGCGGCAGGCCCTCCACGACGTCCTGCCCCTGCTCGACCGACTGGTGGAACGCCTGTGACCGGTCCCGCACCCGCCCCGCACGGCTCCCCGGCCGGGGGGCTGCGCGCCCGGCTGCTCGCCCGCTCCGCCCGGCTGCGGGGCACACCCGCGGGCCCCGGCTACAAGTGGGTCGCCCTCTCCAACACCACGCTCGGCGTGCTCATCGCCACGATGGACGCCTCCATCGTGATCATCTCGCTGCCGGCGATCTTCCGCGGGATCGGCCTCGACCCGCTGGCGGCCGGCAACATCGGCTACCTGCTGTGGATGATCCTCGGCTATCTGCTGGTCTCGGCGGTGCTGGTGGTCGTCCTCGGCCGGCTCGGCGACATGTTCGGCCGGGTGCGGATCTACAACCTGGGCTTCCTGGTCTTCGCCTGCGCCTCCGTCGCCCTCTCCCTCGACCCGTTCCGGGCGGGCGCGGGCGCGCTCTGGCTGATCCTGTGGCGCATCGTGCAGGCCTTCGGCGGCTCCATGCTCACCGCCAACTCGGCCGCCATCCTCACCGACGCCTTCCCGGCCCGGCAGCGCGGTATGGCCCTCGGTGTCAACCAGATCACCGCGCTCGCCGGGCAGTTCCTCGGCCTGCTCGCCGGCGGCCTGCTCGCCGCGGTCGACTGGCGGGCGGTGTTCTGGGTGAGCGTCCCGGTCAGCGTCACCGGCACCGTCTGGTCGTACCTGAGCCTGCGCGAGACCTCGGCCGGCGGACGCGGCCGCATCGACTGGCTCGGCAACTCCACCTTCGCCTGCGGCGCCGGCATCCTGCTCGCCGGCATCACCTACGGCATCCAGCCCTACGGCGGCCATCCCACCGGCTGGACCAACCCCTGGGTGCTCGCGGGCCTGATCGGCGGCGTGTGCCTGCTGCTGGTGTTCTGCCTCGTCGAGACGCGGGTCGCCGAGCCCATGTTCCGGCTGTCGCTGTTCCGGGTGCGGGCGTTCGCCGCCGGGAATCTGGCCGCCCTGCTGACCGCGATCGCCCGCGGCGGACTCCAGTTCATGCTGATCATCTGGCTGCAGGGCATCTGGCTGCCGCTGCACGGCTACGACTTCGAGGACACCCCACTGTGGGCGGGCATCTTCATGCTGCCGCTCACCCTCGGCTTCCTCATGGCCGGGCCGGTCTCCGGCTATCTGTCCGACCGGTTCGGCGCCCGTGTCTTCTCCACCGCCGGACTGGTGGTCGTCGCCGTGTCCTTCCTCGGTCTGCTGGCCCTGCCGGTGGACTTCGACTACGGCGTCTTCGCGACACTGTTGCTGCTCAACGGCCTGGGCCAGGGCATGTTCTCCGCGCCCAACACCTCCTCCGTCATGGGCAGCGTGCCGGCCCGCTACCGGGGCGTCGCCTCCGGGATGCGTTCCACCTTCCAGAACTCGGGCACGGCCCTGTCCATCGGTGTCTTCTTCTCCCTGATGGTCTCCGGCCTCGCGAGCACCCTGCCGAAGACGCTCGGCAGCGGACTCGAGGCGCACGGCGTGCCCGCCGGGACCGCCCACGAGGTGGCCGCGCTGCCGCCGGTCAGCACCCTGTTCGCCACGTTCCTCGGCAACAACCCGATCGGCCATCTGCTCGGCTCCGGCGGCACCCTGGACCACCTGACCGCCGCCCAGCGTGCCACCCTGACCGGCCACACCTTCTTCCCCGAGCTGGTCTCCGGACCCTTCCACCACGGTCTGACCATCGTCTTCACGGTGGCCGCGGCCATGGCCCTGGTCTCCGCGCTGGCCTCCGCCCTGCGCGGCGGCCACGAGCGCGCCGGCGACGACGCCCGCCCGCCCGGGCCGGACCCGGCCAAGGTCCGTCCCACCCGCACCTCGTCCTAGCCGGCGCCGACTCATCCCGCGCGGACCCCGGCGCATGGCTGCGTCCCGGCCAGAAGGCCGCGCTGGAGTACCTGCACGGCCAGTGCGCCGCGCCGTGGGTGGCTGAGCTGGCGGCGCGGGGCGGGGCGGCGCGGGTCAGGGCTCGTGCCGTCGTCGTAGGAAGTGCCGTACGACGAGGGCCGCGACCAGGACGGCGGCGGCGACCAGGACATAGAGCTGGTAGCGCGAGACCTCGTCGTAAACGGTGGTGACGTGGTGGCCCACCAGGTAGGCCAGAGTCGTCCACAGGCCGACCCACAGGGCGGCGCCGAGTGCGTTGAAGGCGAGGAAGCGGCGCCAGTGCATGCCCGTGGTGCCGGCGATGATGCCGTTGGCCTGGCGCAGACCCTCGATGAACCGGGCCACGGTCACGATCTTGCCGCCGTGCCGGCCGAAGAACTCCTCGGCGGCCTCGAACCGCTTCGGCGTCAGAAAGACGTACCGGCCCCACCGGTGCACGAAGGCCCGGCCGCCGACCCGGCCTATCAGATAGCCGACGTTGTCCCCGGCGACGGCCGCGACGAACGCAACGACCGCCACGGCAACGACGTTCAGCCGCCCCGCGCCCGCGTACACGCCCGCGGCCAGCAGGATCGTCTCGCCGGGCGCGGGGACCCCGAAGTCCTCCACGAAGACCACGGCCCCCACGGCCCAGTAGCCGTAGTGGCCGAGCAGGGGGGCCAGATGCGCCAGCGGACCCGGGAGCGGAGGGGCGGCCATGCCTCCACGGTACGTCGCCGCGATCAGCGGCCGGCCTGTCGGCCCGGGCGGCTCACGGCACCCCTCGGGGCGCTGCGACATGCGTCAGGAGGCGCCGGGGGAGGCGTCCTCGTCGTCACCGGAGGCGGGCTGGCAGATGCGGCACAGTTCGTGGTCCCCGTCGCGGGTGACCACCGTTCCCCAGCCGAGGCACTGCTCGCAGTCGCGCGCGAGTGTCAGGTCGGGGTGGGGCGGCAGAAGAGGGCTGGGGTGGGCTCCGTACGCCATGCGGTGAGCGGCTCCTCGAAGTCGCGGGACGAACGCAGGGAATGGGTGGCAGGGACAGTGGGCGCCCGATGACAACGCTGTCCGAGCTGCCTCCATTATGTCCTACTTTTTCCGTCTGTCCAGGGCCTGTGTCACTCAGTGCCAGTCTCATCGCTCGTGAACCGCTGGGAGCTGTCCGATCCTACGAACTTCTCGCATGCCGGGTTACCGGGCCCCTTCGATCTGATAGGAAACTTTCCTATCAGGATGCGGTACGAACCAACTCGCCACCCCCCACCCCTACTTGGAGTCCCTGTGGTGCACACAGACCCCGAAACAACAGGCCCCGCCCACGTCTCCCGCCGGACCGCCGTCGCCCTGCTCGGGGCCGTCGCGTCCGGCGCCCTGCTGGGCACCCAGCGGGCCCTCGCCGCCCCCAAGGCCGCGCCGGGCCTCGACGATCCGGCGAAGAAGGAGATCGCCATGGAACTGGTGTCGAGCGCGGAGAACTCCTCGCTCGACTGGAAGGCCCAGTACAAGTACATCGAGGACATCGGCGACGGCCGCGGCTACACCGGCGGCATCATCGGCTTCTGCTCCGGCACCGGCGACATGCTCGACGTGGTCCAGCTCTACACCGACCGCAAGCCCGGCAACGTCCTCGCCCCCTACCTGCCCGCCCTGCGCAAGGTCAACGGCACCGACTCGCACGCCGGCCTCGACCCGAACTTCACCAAGGACTGGCGCAAGGCCGCCCAGGACACCGTGTTCCAGCAGTGCCAGAACGACGAGCGTGACCGCGTCTACTTCAACCCCGCGGTCGCCCAGGGCAAGGCGGACGGCCTGCGCGCCCTCGGCCAGTTCTGTTACTACGACGCCCTCGTCATGCACGGGGACGGCGACGACCCGACCAGCTTCCGCAACATACGCAGGCGCGCCCTGCGCAGCGCCAAGCCCCCGGCGCAGGGCGGCAACGAGACGACGTACCTCAACGCCTTCCTCGACGCCCGGGTGTGGGCCATGAAGCAGGAGGAGGCACACAGCGACACCAGCCGCGTCGACACCGAACAGCGGGTGTTCCTGCGCAAGGGCAACCTCGACCTGAACACCCCGCTCGACTGGAAGGTGTACGGGGACAGCTACCACATCGGCTGACGCGCCGGAGTCATGAGGTCTGCGGCAGGTCGTCGGGCACGGGCACCGCACGTCCCGTGTCCAGCCCGGCGGCCTGCCGTGCCGTGATGCGCTGGGTCAGGGCGACCGTCAGGACGGCGGTCAGGAGGCTCAGGGCCTGCACGGCAACGAGCAGCGGCAGCGAGGTGTCGCCGCCCAGGTTCATGACGGCCAGGACCAGGGCACCGTGCCCGAACCAGGCCGCCCACCACACGTTCACCAGGACATCCCCGCGGCCCTGGTCGCCGGCCGGACCGCTCGCGCGCTGCACATCCAGCAGCAGGCCGCGCGGAGCCCAGAAGTTGACTCCCGGTATCAGCCAGGCGAGAACGGCCCACGCGGCCGAGCCGCGCACCGTACCGGGCGAGAGGAGTTCGGCGTTGCGCCGGCACCGGGCGAACCAGAGCAGGAACAGCACGGCCGCCGCCGTCCCCAGGTACGCGACGATCATCGACACCCGGGCGGACTCGGAGGCCGTGGTCGTCGACGGATGCAGCAGATGAGCACGGACTTTGAGCGCCCGGACCACCCCGGCACCGGCCGTCGCGGGGACGGCGAACTGGGTACAACGGGCGAGGAACCAGGGAGCCTGGGCGGTGGAACCCGTCACGGTGGAACACCTGTCTGGGAAAGGGCGCCCTGTGAGGGCGGCAGTACGGCATGAAGATCGGAGCACCGGATCATAAGGCGGGGCGGACTCGCGTGTCAGGGGCCTGACGAGGAAAGATGGGCGGTGAGCGATCGACCACACCCCCGCGGAGGAGCGGACTCATGCCGCACGAGCGCGCCGGCCGGCCGGCCGGTCCCGAGGACCTTGTCGACGTGGCCCGGCTGGTCACGGCGTACTACGCACTGCACCCCGACCCGGCCGACCCGGCACAGCGGGTGGCGTTCGGCACCTCCGGGCACCGGGGCTCGTCCCTGGCGAGCGCCTTCAACGAGGACCACATCGCCGCCACCAGCCAGGCCATCTGCGAGTACCGCGCGGGCCAGGGAACCGACGGCCCCCTCTTCCTCGGCGCCGACACCCACGCCCTGTCCGAGCCCGCGAAGGTCACCGCGCTGGAGGTGTTCGCCGCCAACGGCGTGACCGTGCTCGTCGACAGCGCCGACGGCTACACGCCCACCCCCGCCGTCTCGCACGCGATCCTCACCCACAACCGGGACCGCACCTCGGGCCTCGCCGACGGCGTGGTCGTCACCCCGTCGCACAACCCGCCCGCCGACGGCGGCTTCAAGTACAACCCCCCGAGCGGCGGCCCGGCGGCCTCCGACGCCACCTCCTGGATCCAGGACCGGGCCAACGAGATCATCACGGGCGGCCTGAAGGACGTACGACGGGTGCCCTACGCCCGGGCCCTCGCCGCGCACACCACCGGGCGGTACGACTTCCTCGGCGCCTACGTCGGCGACCTGCCCAGCGTGCTCGACCTGGACGCGATCCGCGCGGCCGGCGTGCGCATCGGCGCCGACCCGCTCGGCGGGGCCTCCGTCGCCTACTGGGGCCGCATCGCCGAACAGCACGGCATCGACCTCACCGTGGTCAACCCGCACACCGACCCCACCTGGCGCTTCATGACGCTGGACTGGGACGGCCAGATCCGCATGGACTGCTCCTCGCCGTACGCGATGGCCTCGCTCATCGAGCAGCGCGACCGCTTCCGCATCGCCACCGGCAACGACGCCGACGCCGACCGGCACGGCATCGTCACCCCGGACGCGGGCCTGATGAACCCCAACCACTACCTCGCGGTCGCCATCTCCTACCTTTACCGGCACCGTGACCAGTGGCCCGCCGGCACGGGCATCGGCAAGACGCTGGTGTCCTCCACCATGATCGACCGGGTGGCCGCCGACCTCGGCCGTCACCTGGTCGAGGTTCCGGTCGGGTTCAAGTGGTTCGTGGACGGACTGGCCGACGGCACCCTCGGGTTCGGCGGCGAGGAGTCCGCGGGCGCCTCCTTCCTGCGCCGCGACGGCTCGGTGTGGACCACCGACAAGGACGGCATCATCCTGGCGCTCCTCGCCTCCGAGATCATGGCCGTCACCGACCGCACCCCGTCGGAGCACTACGCCGGCCTGACCGCCCGTTTCGGCACACCCGCCTACGCCCGCATCGACGCGCCCGCGACCCGCGAACAGAAGGCCCTGCTCGGCAAGCTGTCCCCGGCCCAGGTCGGCGCCGACACGCTCGCCGGAGAGGCGGTCACGGGCGTGCTCACCGAAGCGCCCGGCAACGGCGCCGCCATCGGCGGAATCAAGGTGACCACCGACAACGCCTGGTTCGCGGCCCGCCCCTCGGGCACCGAGGACGTGTACAAGGTCTACGCCGAGTCCTTCCTCGGCCCCCGTCACCTCGCCCGAGTGCAGGAGGAGGCCCAGGCCGTGGTGCTGGGCGCGCTCGGCGACTGACGGGTGGGGTACGGCGGCCCCCGGCACGGGCGTTTCCGGTGGCCGCCGCCGGTTCAGCCGCGCCCGTGCCGCCTGTCCAGCCGGCCCAGGACCGCCTGCGCCATGGCCTGCTCGCCCGTGGCGTTGGGGTGCGCCGGGGCCGCGGGCGAGGCCGGCCGCAGCGGTTCGATCCAGCGGTCCGCGGGCGCCTTGCACATGTCGTGCCCGACCGTGGGGCCGTAGGTGTCGACGTACTCCGCCCGGTTGAGGCCGGCCACCACGCGCAGCATCAGGTTGAGCCGCTTCTCGGTGTCGCGCAGGTAGGCGAAGTCCTTCTGTGCGAAGGGCACCTGCGGGAAGCAGCCGCTGCCGTCGTCGGGCAGCAGGTCCGGATAGCCGACGACCATCACACGGGCGTGCGGCGCCCTCGCGCGCACGGCCCGCAGCACCCGGTCGACCTTCGGCGCGGTCCGCAGGACGGTCAGGGCCAGCTCGTCGTAGCCGGACGTCTCGTAGGAGCGCTGGCAGGGGTTGCCCGTCGGATCCTGGGCGGCCAGGTGGGCGCACGTGGAGATGATCGAGCCGAAACCGACGTCGTTGCCACCGATCTGAACGGTCACCAGATCAGTGTTCCGCCCCAGCGCGTCGAGCTGCGGCGGGTTGGTGCCCTGTGCCTGCCACATCTCGGCGGTCGTCGCTCCGGCGCAGCTGACGTCGGTGAAGGCGGTCACCTGCCGCTGTGCCGCCACCAGCGAGGGGTAATTGTGGTCGGAGCGGGCACAGCCGGCGTCCACCTGGCGCGGGATGCCGGGGCCCGAGGTGTAGGAGTCGCCCAGGGCCACGTAACCGAGGGCGCGGCCGTGACCGGCGGGGGCCGCGGCGGCCGGTGTCGTGGCGGCGGCGACGAGGGCGCAACCGCCCAGCACCGCCCCCAGCACGGCGGTCCGCCGCCGGCCTCTCGCACCGCCCGCCGGACGCGCGTCGTTCGCCATGAGTCCTCCCCCTGAGACCGGTACCTCGCGCGGGGGACGTACCGAAGAGGCCCCTCACGCATGCGACCGGCCCTGTATACCGCCCGGTAGGTCTCGCCGACCAGAAGCGGGAAGCAACGAGTTCGGGAGCATGGGCGCCGGCGCCGGCGCCGAGGCGCGGGAGCGACGGTGCGGGGGAACGGGGACGACGGCGCGGGGGGACGGGGACGACGGCGCGCAGGAACGGCGCAACCGCGCCGGGGAACCGGTGCGTTCAGCGGGCCGAGGCCGGCCGGCGGAGAGTCCGGCCGGCGGGCCGCCCCACGGCTCTCACATCTCTCACAGCTCTCGCGTCAGACACCGGACGGCGCCTCCGGCGAGACGGACGCCTGCAGCAGGGAGTCGTCGTCCGGTCGAGCCCCGGAGAGACGGTGCCGGGCGGCGATCAGGGCCATGTCGGCGTCCCCGGTACCGGTGGCCACGCACAGTGTGTACGAAATGTCCGCGAGCCGTTGCCGGGCCTGCGGGGTGCTCTTCCCGGCCTCGAGGAGGGTGAGGGTCTCGTACTGGGCGATGAGGTCCTTCAGCACCGCGGGGTGTGCCATCAGCATGCGTTCCGCCTCCCTGGGGGGTCGCCGGTGTACGAAGTCGCAGCGCGACTACCCGCAGCGGCGCGTGGCATGCCACTGCCGTGGATCACGTCGCCGACCGGGCCAACTGGTGCCCTTGCGCTACCCCATCCGGTGGCTTATGGCCGCCGCAGTGTTATTCATGTCTCGGATTTCCTGATCATTCCACTATCGAGCCCTTGGGACTGACCAGCCGTCATAAAGCTCTGACCCAAGTCGAGGAGAGTGGAAAGTATGACGACATCGCCGCGACGGCGATACGTTCTGGCGTCGGCCGCTACAGTCGCCGCGCTCGCCGCAGCCACGCTGGCGAACGCGGGCGCCGCCTACGCCCAGGACCACACCACCCCCAACCCGCCGGCCCCGAAGAAGGCCGGTTATCCGCAGCACTGGGAGAAGCCCGCGTACCCGATGAAGCCGGCGTACCCGGTTCATCCGGCGAAACCCGCCGCCCCGGTGAAGCCCATGTACCCGGCTCATCCCGCGAAGCCCGAGTACCCGGTGAAACCGGTCCATCCGGAGAAGCCGGTGGTTCCGGTGAAGCCGGTGTATCCGGAGAGGCCGGTCAAGCCGGTGGTTCCGGTGAAGCCCGTTTACCCGGAGAAGCCGGTGTATCCGCAGAAGCCGGTGTATCCGGAGAGGCCGGTCAAGCCGGTGGTTCCGGTGAAGCCCGTTTACCCGGAGAAGCCGGTGTATCCGCAGAAGCCGGTGGTTCCGGTGAAGCCGGTGTATCCGGAGAGGCCGGTCAAGCCGGTGGTTCCGGTGAAGCCCGTCTACCCCGAGAAGCCGGTGGTTCCGGTCAAGCCGGTGTACCCGGAGAAGCCCGCGGTCCCGGTCAAGCCCGTGTACCCGGAGAAGCCGGTCAAGCCGGCCGTTCCCGTGAAGCCGGTGTATCCGGAGAAGCCCGCGTACCCACGTAGTCCCGAAAAGCCCGTGTACCCGGTGAAGCCTGTCTATCCGGAGAAGCCGGTGGTTCCGGTGAAGCCGGTGTATCCGGAGAGGCCGGTCAAGCCGGTGGTTCCGGTGAAGCCCGTCTACCCCGAGAAGCCGGTGGTTCCGGTCAAGCCCGTGTATCCGGAGAAGCCGGCCGTCCCGGTCAAGCCCGTGTACCCGGAGAAGCCGGTCAAGCCCGCGGTTCCGGTGAAGCCGGTGTACCCGGAGAAGCCGGTCAAGCCGGCCGTTCCAGTGAAGCCGGTTTATCCCGAGAGGCCGGTCAAGCCGGCGGTCCCGGTCAAGCCTGTCTATCCGGAGAAGCCGGTTGTTCCGGTGAAGCCGGTGTATCCGGAGAGGCCGGTCAAGCCCGCGGTCCCGGTCAAGCCCGTCTACCCCCAGAAGCCGGTGAAGCCTGAGTACCCGCAGCACCCGGTGAAGCCTGAGTACCCGCAGCACCCGGAGAAGCCCGACTATCAGAAGCACTCGGAGAAGTCGTCGAAGTCGGGTGGTGAGCACGAGGAGTAGCCCTAGGCGCGCTGGGCCGCCCCCTCAGGGGGCGGCCCAGTCGCATGCCCGATGAGCAGACCTGTGCGATCCCCCGGGTCGACGTCCACTCCTGCGCGTGCCCCCAGGCCGGCCTGCACGTTTCCGATCGCGTCGGCCCCTTCGGCTGCCGCGTTGGTGACGGGCTGTTCCAGGTCAACATGCCGCCCGGCAAAGGAAGTTGCTGCTAACCGTCGCTGCCCGCGCCCGGCGCCGACTTCACGTCGCAGGCCCAGGCCCCCGGGCACCACCCGAACCACCCGAACCACCCGAACCACCCAGTCGCAGTGCCGTGTTGGCCCCGGTGCCGGCCGGGGGCAGGCGGATGACGGAAGGGGGCGGCCAAGATGGCCATCATCCACCACACCACGCTCAAGCCCACGAAGCTGGAGCTGCTCACCGACTGGCTGCCCACCCGCCCCTGGTACCGCGGCGGCCCGGACGCCCCGGTGCTGACCAAGTCCGGCGGCTTCCGGCTGGAGGATCCCGAGGGCGAGGTCGGCATCGAGTTCATGGTGGCCACGGACACCTCCACTCCCGAGTCGACCGCCTATCTGGCCGTGTTGTCCTATCGCGGCGCACCGTTGGACGGGGCGGAGCACGCGCTCGTCGGCACGATGGAGCACGGCGTGCTGGGCAAGCGCTGGGTCTACGACGGCTGCCACGGCCCGGTGCTGGTCGCCGAGTTGCTGTCGCTGATCGAGGGCAAGGCGCAGGCGCACGCCCAGAGCGTCGACGGCGCCCTCGACTCCGAGGTGGTCCGCTCCTACACCGGCGCCCCGTTCATCCTGGACGGCTTCATCCCCGACCCGGCCGACGACCAGGACGGCACCCACCTGCGTACCCCGCACGGCACGGTCCTCCACCTGCATCGCGTCCTGAGCCCCCTTCCCGACAACCCGCCGCGGCGGCCCGAGGGAGCGATCGGCCATGTGGCACGCGGCTGGCAGGACCCGCAGGGTGCCGAGCTGACGGCGGTCTTCATGACGTTGCGCACCGCCTGACCGGCACCTGACCCGGCACGCTCACACAAAGCGCCGCGCCTTCTGGCATGGTCCGGTCAAATCTGGCACTCTCTCGAAGGTCCGGCAGTCCGCGCCCTGACGCCTGTGAGGGCGCGGCGCACCGCTCGGTGCAGCGATCGCGCAAGCCCCGTCCGTGGCCGCCCCGGCTCACCCCAGCCGTCCGGCGGCCATCGAGCAGGCCGGGAATCCCGGCCGCCGCCAAAGGAGTAGCGTGTGAGACCGACCCCCCACAAGGCCCTCGGCGCCGGTGCGCTCACCGTCGCCGCGGTCGCCGCCCTCGTACTCCCCGGCACGCCCGCCGCAGCCCGCCCGGCCGCGGCAACCGCCGCCTGCACTCCGGCGCAGGTCGTCGGCGACGGCGGCTTCGAGAGCGGGACATCGCCCTGGTCGACGTCCTCCTCCGCCGTCGTCACCAGCCGCTCCGGGGAGGCCGCCCACGGCGGCAGCTCCTACGCCTGGCTGGACGGAACCGGCAGCACCCACACGGACACGCTCGGCCAGAGCGTCACGATCCCGGCCGGGTGCGATGCGGCCACCCTCACCTTCTGGCTGCACATCGACACCGACGAGACGACCTCGTCCATCGCGTACGACAAGCTCACGGCCAAGATCGGCAGCACGACGCTGGCCACCTACTCGAACCTCGACGAGAACACCGGGTACGTCCGGAAGTCGATCGACGTGTCCGCGTACGCCGGGCAGACCGTCAGCCTCTCCTTCACCGGGACCGAGGACTCCAGCCTCCAGACGAGCTTCGTGCTCGACGACATCGCGCTCGACACCTCCGGCGGCACCACACCACCGCCGGGCGACTCCACCCGCACCCCGGCCGCGCCCTCGTACACCGTGAATCTCAGCAGCGACACCGGCGGCACCGTATGGACCGGGCACGAGAGCGTGACCTTCACCAACGCCTCGGCCACCGCGCTGAACGAGGTCTATCTGAGGCTGTGGGACAACTACCACGGCACCTGCGACGCCATGCCGATCCGGGTCACGGCCGTCACCGGAGGCACCGCGGGCGCGCTCTCCGTGGACTGCACCGCGCTGAAGATCGACCTGCCGGCCCCGCTGGCCCAGGGGCAGAGCGCCACCATCGGCTTCGACCTCGGCATCACCGTGCCCAGCGGCGCCGACCGGTTCGGCCACGACGGTGCCTACAGCTTCATCGGCAACGCCCTGCCTGTCCTCGCGGTCCGCGACAGCAGCGGCTGGCACCTGGACCCGTACACGAACAACGGCGAGTCGTTCTACTCCCTCGCCGCCGACTTCAAGGTGACCCTCGACCACCCCAGCGGCCTGCTGGTCCCGGCCACCGGCACCTCCACCGACACGCCCGGCTCCAGCGGCCGTACCGTCACCACGGCGACCGCGTCCAAGGTCCGTGACTTCGCCTGGGCCGCCGGGCCCTTCACCAAGATCTCCGGCACCTCGTCGGCCGGCGTCGCGGTGAACGTCTACTCCGTCTCGGACATCAGCTCCTCCAGCGCCCAGTCCATGCTGAGCACCGCGAAGACCGCTGTCGACGCCCACGCGGCCCGCTTCGGCGCCTACCCCTACGGCGAACTGGACGCCGTCATCGACAACAACTACTGGTTCGGCGGAATGGAGTACCCCGGCTTCGTCCTGGATCTGGTCAGCACCACCGCCCTCACCCACGAGATAGGCCACCAGTGGTGGTACGGCATCGTCGGCGACGACGAGTACAACAGCCCCTGGCTGGACGAGGCGTTCACCGACTACGCCACCGACCTCGCCCTGGGCAAGACCGGCACCAACTGCTGGAACGGCGTCTCCTGGGCCTCCGGCGCCGAGAAGATCACCAACTCCATGGCCTACTGGGACGCGCACTCCTCCCGCTACTCCACCGTCGTCTACGGCTACGGCAAGTGCGCCCTGCACGACCTGCGCCGCGTCCTCGGTGACACCGCCATGACCAAGCTGATGAAGGACTACGCGACCGCCCACTGGTACGGCGTGTCGACCACGGCCGAGTTCAAGGCCGCCGCCCAGGCCGCCACGAGCACCGACCTCACCTCCTTCTGGACCCAGCACCGCATCGACGGCTGATCCGGTGCGGGCCGGTCGCGGGAGCGCCCCCGGGTGACTCCCACGACCGGCCCCCACACCACCCGTAGACCGCTCCGAGCTCACCCGAACGGACCGAACACGGCCCACAATGGCTTCGTTGGGCGGTACCCGAAGTGCGCCGCGGCTCGACTACGGGTCAGATGGTGTTCGTGCGAAGCGCCATGTCCCTCTCCCGCGGCCGCTCACGCCTTGTCGTCACGGGCGTCCTGACCGGCCTCCTGCTCTCCCTGTCCGGCCCCACGGCCCAGTCCGCGTCGGCCCCGGTCGTCCCTCCGCGCGGCAGCGCGTACATGGGCATCGGCGTCCTCGCCCACGACGGACGCGCCAGCGGCCCCGACGCCACGCCCGCCCCCGCCCGCGCGAACCAGATCGAAGGCGTCGACGTCTCCAGCCACCAGGGAAACGTCACCTGGGCGACGCTGTGGGGCGACGGCGCCAAGTGGGCGTACACCAAAGCCACCGAGGGGACGTCCTACACCAACCCCTCTTTCACCCAGCAGTACACCGGCTCCTACAAGGCGGGCATGGTCCGCGGCGCGTATCACTTCGCGACCCCGGACACGGCCGGCGGCGCCGCCCAGGCCGACTACTTCCTGGCGCACGGCGGCGGCTGGTCCAAGGACGGCAAGACCCTGCCCGGCGTGCTCGACATCGAGTGGAACCCGTACGGCGGCTCCTGCTACGGCAAGTCCAAGAGCGCCATGGTCAGCTGGATCCGTGACTTCGTGAACCGTTACAAGTCCCGCACCGGCCGGGACGCGGTCATCTACACGGCGACCAGCTGGTGGACCGAGTGCACCGGTAACTACTCGGGCTTCGGCAAGACCAACCCGTTGTGGATCGCCCGCTACGCCTCGACCGCCGGGACACTGCCGGCGGGCTGGCCGTATCACACGATGTGGCAGTACACCTCGTCCGGCAAGACCGTCGGGGACCACGACCGCTTCAACGGCACCCTGGACCGGTTGCAGGCTCTCGTGAACGGCTGAACCGCCCGGGCCGTCACCGTGCCGGGCACCGCGCAGTGCCCCGGCACGGAGCACCCGGCACGCTTTGCCGCCGAACTGTCGGCGTCCCTGGAGCGGCTGCCCGGCTGCCCGGCTGCCCGGCTAGGAGACGTGTGCGACGAGCATGCGAAGGGCGAGCGCGGTCATCACAGCGCTGGACGCCAGGGCCGTGCAGAGCCGCCCGCGGCTCCCGGTCAGCAGCCGGCCGAGCAGGGCTCCGCTGCCGGCCAGCAGCAGCTGCCAACTGGCGGACGCGGCGAACGCGGCCACCACGAACACGGCCTGCTCCAGGTGACCCGGCTCCGCCGAGGTCTGGCCGCCCAGCACCAGAGCCGCGAAGTAGAGCACGGTGAGGGGGTTCATCATCGTGACGCCCCACAGCCCGATGAAGGCCCGTACGGGGCGGGGCGGAGCCGCGTCGCTGCGTACGGCCGTCCGCGGCTCGCGGTAGTGGGCGATCGCCTGTGCCGCGCCGCGTACGGCCAGGACGAGGAGCACCGAGCCGGCCAGTCGGCGCAGGGGGTGCGTGACCGGCTCGAGGGAGTGCGCCAGAGCGGAGCCTCCGAGCACGGCGATCAGCGCGTAGAGGCCGTCGGCGGCTGCCACCCCCAGCGCGGCGCACGCGCCGGTCTTCCACGAGGTCCGGGCGGTCAACGCCACCAGATACGTCCCGACGGCCCCCACGGGCACGGCGATGCCGTACCCCGCGAGGAGCCCCGCGGCCAGTGCCGCCCTCATGCGTGGACGGGGGTCGGCCTCCGCGATCGACCGGGCTGCTGCTGCCGGCCACACACCGGTCGGTCGGCGGCGGTCGGCGGCGGCGGGGAGACGGTCAGCGAGGTCATGGCCCGATCGTGGCGGCAGCGGAACCACCCGGACAACTCCTTTTCGACGGGGCCGCCCGCACCACCCCGTCCGAGCGCCTTCCTCTGCGTCAACCGCAGCGCGGCGCGGCGGGTACGGCGTGGCAGGCGCGCGTGCCGTGGTCGGCCGAGGTGTCGTCGTGGGCCTGCGCCGCGGCCCCTGCCGACACCACGACGGTGATCAGGACGGCCATGACGATCTGACTCACGACGGTCACGAACGCCCGTGCCCGGGCCGCGACCAGGGCCGCCACGAGCGCGAAGGCGGCGACGCCCGCCGCGGCGGTCAGATACCCCCACAACGAGTCCGCCTTGACGGTCCTGTCCGGGTCCAGATTGAACCCGGACAGAAACCAGAGCCCGAAATCGCACGCCAGCGCCGTCAGTTCCAGCAACACCAGGCCGCACCCGGCTCCTATGTCGGCACCGGTGTCGGCATGGTCGCGCCGTCGAGGACCGTTGGTGGCGTCGAACGCCGGTGGGGCGACGGGAAGATTCATGGCCCTCACGCTGCCCGGCCGACGGGGCGGACGCATGAGTACGGCTACTCAGCCTCGGCCGCGTCGTACCAGGGCGTGTCGATCAGGCCCGGCGCGACCGCGTTCACCCGGATCCGGGGGCCGAGCTGGGTGGCGAGCAGTCTGGTCAGGTGGTTCAGGGCGGCCTTGCTCACGGCGTACGGGATCGAGCTGCCCAGGGCCCGGGTGGCCGACACCGAGGAGACGTTGACGATCGCGGCGGACTCCGACTTCCTGAGGTACGGAACGGCGGCCGTGGTCAGCTGCCAGACACCGAAGACGTTGACGTCGAAGATGTCCCGCCAGACGGTGGCGTCGGCCGCGTCGAGGTCGTCGAGTGGGACGATGCGGGTGGTGCCCGCGTTGTTGACCAGGATGTCCAGCCGGCCGTACGCCTCGATCGAGGCCGCCACGATACGCCGGGCATCCGCCGGATCGGCGACATCACCGCGTACGTAGACCGCGTCGGGCAGTTCGTCCGCGAGGGCCTCGCCCGCGGCCGTGCTCCGCGCCGAGTTCACGACGACCCGGACGCCGTCCGCCGACAGCCTCGAAATATACATTCCGAATTACGGAATAGCGGGCGTGCGGCTGCGGCTCACTGCTGGGTGAACCCGGGCTGCGCGGCCGTGCACGTCTTGTGAGACTGCTGGGAAGACGACGGGTCGGGTTGGTGGTGACGAGGTGACAGCAGAGCCGGGCGGTGCGCCGCTAGAGGAGTTCCTCGCCGATCCCGCCCACTGCACCCTCGACCTGGCGAGCGCCGTCGCCCGGTGCGCCAAGTCGCTGGGACTGCGGCACGCCGTCGTCTACCTCGCCGACCTGCAACAACGTCACCTCGTACCGCTCACCGACGTGACCGCGAGCCTGCCCGTCGACACCTCGCTCGCCGGCTGGTGCTATCGCACCCAGTCCCTGCGCGTGGAGGAGTCCGACCGGGAAGGGATGACGGCCTGGCTCCCGCTGCTGGACGGTGCGGAGCGGCTCGGCGTCCTCGCCGTCCACACCCAGTCGCTCACCGCGGCGTCCGTGCGGCAGAGCCGAGCCCTGGCCGCCCTGCTCGCGATGATGATCACCTCGAAGCGGACCTACACGGACTCCTTCGTACGCCGGACGCGCACCGAAGCCATGCAGCTGCCCGCCGAGATGCTCCGGGCCTTCCTGCCGCCGCGCACCATCGGCAACCCGTACGTCGTCTCCACCGCCGTCCTCGAACCCGCCTACGACATCGGCGGTGACGCCTTCGACCACTCCCTCACCGCGACCGCCCTGCACGCCGTGGTGCTGGACGCGATGGGGCATGACCTCGCCTCCGGGCTGACCAGCGCGGTGGCGCTCGCGGCGTGCCGCAACGCCCGGCGCACCGGCGCCGATCTGCTTTCTCTCGTGGACGGTGTGGACGCCGCGCTCAGCCGCTGGCTGCCGGACCAGTTCTGCACGGGGATCATGGCGCAGCTGGACTTCTCGACCGGCATCCTCGAATGGATCAACTGCGGCCATCCCGCACCGCTGCTGATCCGCGGCCAGCGGCTCGTCGTCGACGCCCTGGCCCGCGATGCGGATCCGCCCATAGGGCTGCGCAAGCTGCTCACCGTACGGGAGCGGCCGGTGCACGAGGCGCGGCTCCAGCCCGGCGACCGGGTGCTGCTCTACACCGACGGGGTCACCGAGGCCCGGATGGCCGACGGGCGGCTGCTCGGCCTGGAACGGTTCGCCGACTACGTCATCCGGGCCAGCGCCACCGGCGAGCTCGCGCCGGAGACGCTCAGACGCCTGATCCACTCGCTCCTGGACTCCGAGGACAGCCGGCTCCGCGACGACGCCACGATCCTGATGTTCGAGTGGCGACCGGACGGCTGAGCCCGCTGCCCCTGCCGTACGGCCGAGGGCGCGTCGGCCAACGTCCCCGGCCGCCCGTGCGGGCTTCTCCGCGCTTGGATCACGGTACGGTCGGCCCCATTGCTGACGCTCGGCTGACCACCTCCTCCTTCCTGGTCCTCGGCATCATCGACAAACTCGGCGAAGCCAGCGCGTACGACGTGAAGGTGGGGTCAGGCCGTACCGTCGCCCCGTTGTGAGCCGTCAGGGGTCAGCCGCGGGCCAGGGCCATGAGGAACCGAGTCTCCGCGTCGTCCCGTCCCTGGCACATCCTGGGAACCGCGACGAGGGCGGCCAGGGCCCGGCACCAGCCCAGCACACGATCGGGAGACTGGCCGGGAACCATCACCGCCAGCTTCTCGATCCTCTGCTCCAGCATGGCGATACCCGTGACCCCTTCAAGCACCCAGTCCACCGCGTCGAAGTCCGGGTCGCCCCACGTCGGCCTCGGATCGATCGCCACCAGGCGGGCGCCCGGACCGGACAACACGTTCGCCGGATGGAGATCACCATGGACAAGCCCCACGGGCCCACTGTCGGCAAGTTCCAGGGCAGCCGCTCGGGCCTGACCGAGCACCGCCGGGTCAACCAGGCCGTTCACGGGGGCCGCCGCCGCCAGCCTGCGGTCGGTCAAGTCGAACAGGAAGTCGATGCGACGCGAGAGAGGCTGCAGTACCGAGTGCTTCCCCGGCGCGGGAGGAGAGATCCGCAGGTCCCGCAGCAGAGCCGCAACCGCAGGCGGATCCCAGGTGAGCTGCCGCACCGGCACTCCCGGTTCCACGTTCTCCAGCAGCAAGGCCCCGGCGGCGAGGTCCTCTGCCAGCACAGTGACAACCGACGGTGTCTCCGCCCAGGCCCGCAGGGCTTCGGCCTCCTCGCGGGCGATCGCGGGCTCCGGCGTGAGCTTGAGCCACACCGAGGCACCGGTGTCACGCCTCAAGCAGCGGAACACGCGTGAGGTGCCTCCGCCACCCGCCGCGACAGGATGCAGGTCCCAGCGGGCAGCGAGTTCGCCGACGAGAACAGGCAACTCGTCACACCAGGCGAGTACCTCGGCCCCAAACCGGACGACGAGCCGATCCCGGACCTCCGGTGCGACACGGGCCAACTCTCTCAACGCGTTCCCCCGCAGGTGGTCGATGCAGTGCTTGCGCATCCTAGGAGCATCCGGCCCGCCGGCGGCCGCCGGTGATCACGGCCGCGGCACAACATCGGGTGAGCCCACCGCTCACACGCGGCTGGGGTCGCCCGCGCGAGTGCTTCCGCCTTCAGGCCGCCGCCCGGGAGCGGATCGGCCCGTTAAGCACCAGTAGGCGAACGGAACCAACAAGGGCGTAGGTGACTTGACGTGACGGAGACCGTGTTGACAGCGGTTGCCGGCGTGCAGCCGGTGCGAGCGCAGGGAGTCGGGCGATGAGCGGCGCAGGGCCGGCGGCACCGCCGCGTTCGGAGAAGGGTGAGGCCACGGGCCCGCTCATGGTCGCAGGCTGCGGATCGGCAGGAGCGGCTGGTGACGGGGGTGCTGCTGTGGAGGCGCAGCTGGCGTTTCCGTCCGGCGTTGCGGTGGATGCCGAGGGCCGGGTCCTCATCGCTGATCATGCGAATCACCGCATCCGCATGGTGGACGGTTCCGGAGTGATCAGGACCGTGGCGGGGGAGGGGGTGCGGGGCTGTTCGGGCGATGGTGGTCCGGCGGTCCGGGCGGCTCTGGGTTTCCCCACGTCGGTGGCGGTGACGGCCGACGGCGCGATGTTCATCGTTGACGAGATGAGCCGCCGCGTTCGCCGGGTGGGGGGCGATGGTGTGATCACCACGGTGGCCGGGGACGGGGCCAGGGGCGGTGCGGGCGACGGCGGTTCGGCGCTCGAGGCTGAACTTTCCTCTCCTTGCGCTGCGGTGGCGGGCCAGGACGGGGCGCTGTTCGTGGGTGACGCGGGCACGTGCTCGGTGCGGCGGATCGGCCCGGACGGTGTGATCAGCACGGTGCTGTCCGCCGCGGAGAGCGCGGGCACGAAGGAGCGTGCTGTCCCCGCTCCCTTCGTCCCGGCCGGGCTGGCTGTCGATGATGCCGGGTGCCTGTATGTGGCAGATCCCGCGGGGCGCCGGCTGTTGCGCCTGGAACGGGATGGGGGCGTGTCACTGTTGGCCGCCCCGGGTCCGGCGAAGGCCCCAGTGAGTGTCGACTGGCAGGCCCCGTGTGCGGTGGCGGTGGATGCCGACGGTTCCCTCTACGTCGCCGACCACACGGCTCACCGGGTGTGGCGCCTGGCGGCCGGCCGGGCGGAGGTACTGGTGAGCGGTGGTGAGCAGGCGCAGACCGGACCGGCCGCCGGAGACGGGCTGGCGTATCCGAGCGGTCTGGCCATTGATACGGGCGGCCGTCGCCTGCTCGTGGCGGACAACTTCCACCACCGCGTCGTCGCCTTGTCGCTCCCTGCGGTGCCGCAGACCCGTCCGGGCCCATCCGAGCGTGACGGCATTGCGGAGCGGCGACCGGTGCCCGCCGACCTGCTGGTCAAGCAGGAGGTCGGCGTCGAAGTACGCGCGGGGCAAGGCCAGTGGTTCCACATCCGGGTGTCGTCATCGCAGGCTTGGGAGCCCGGACGGGTGACTCACAGGTTCACCGCACCGACCGGGTTCGTCTTCGACGGACAGGCGTCGTGCGCGTACTACCGCGTCGATGGCGGGGTCCTTCCCGGAGAGGACTTGGCAGTGGACGTGGCGGACGCCGGGCGGACTCTGCGGGTGATCCATGAACCACGTCTGAACACCCCCGGTCATCCGGCGGCAGCCCTCGTCTACACCGTCGGTGCGAGGGCGGTGGCCGATGCGGTACCGGGCCGGGTCACTGACGGCCGAGCAGTGATCGCTGGGCACCCGGGGACGGCCATGAAGGCGACGGTCCTGGGCGACGACGACATCTGACGTCCGGGACTCGGCGGGTGGCCTGGCCGCCCGGAAGATGACACTGCCGGTAGTCGCCGCGCTCACGCCCGGGACCAGCGCCGGTGTGCGGCTCGCGGCTCGGTACGAGCGAGCCGGCCCCTGGATCACGTGCCCGAGGCGGCCAGCTGATCGGCCAGCCGGTGCGCCTGGGCGAGCAGGGCGCCGTAGGTGGCGACCTCGTCGGGGTCGTCCGTCGTGGAGCGGACCAGGTCCCGGCGCAGTTCGTCGAGCGTCTCGCGCAACCGCGTGACGGCCGCGCGCAGTTCGTCGTCACACGCCTCGTCACCGAACCGGCTGTGGCTGTAGAGCCGCAGCGCGTGCGCGGTCCGGCGCAGGAACTCGGCGTATCGGCGGGCGAGTTGGGGGTGCGGCCGGGATGCCGCGCGGTCCTCGGCCGTGGCCTCCAGCACCGTGCGGGTCACGCCCGCCGTGTGCACGGCCGCGTAGTCCAGCACCACGATCGCGTCGTCGTACCCCTTGCCGGGCGGTGGCACGGCACGGGTGTGCCGGCGGCGCAGGTTGCCGCGCAGGCTCTCCCGGCTCCACGCGAGCGCCGAGCGGGCCTGCTCCACGAGTCGGTGCAGCCGCAGGGCCCGTTCGTGCCGGGCGCCGGCCTCCGCGGCGTCCCAGCGTCCCTCGGCCAGCCCCTGCGCCACGGCCCGCAGGATGTCGTGGGCCTCCTCGGTCGCGTCCTTGAGGACGGCCCGGCTGTCCCGCAGATACAGCGGCGGCCGGACCAGGGCGTTGACCGCGATGCCGACCACGGCTCCGAACAGGGCTTCGGCGAGCCGGGCCGTGGAGGTGGCGACGGTGACGGACCCGTTGGTCAGGACGAACAGGGCGCCGGTGGCGGCGTAGATGCCCTGGCTGCCCAGGCGGCGCCACTGGCCGAGCAGCATGGCGAGGGGCAGGACGACGGCCATCGTGGCCACTGTGTCGTGCAGCGGCAGCGCCACCGCGGTGGCCACGATCGTGCCGGCCGCGATCGCCGCGAGCTGCTGCAGCCCGTGTGCGATCGACCGGTACACGGTCGACTCCACCAGGACCACCGCCACCCACGGCGCGACGAACGCCACCGGGGCGTGCAGCCACCAGCCCGCCACCGCCCACGCCAGCCACGCGGCCAGGGCCGCCTTCATCGCCTGGACGGCCAGATCCCGTTCCCGGCACGGCCCGGCCCAGGCCCGTGCCGCACCGTGCGCCGTGGCCGTCACCTCCCGCCACAGCGCCTGCCACGTCATTCGCGAGCCACGCATGGCGCCCGGGTGCCACCTCGCACACCGCTCCATGCCGGTCGCCCGCGTCACAGTCCAGGACGCCCAGGGCCGGGGCAGCCCCGGACGAGCTTCCCGTCGGCCGAGCGGGAGCGGGCCTCCGGTCCGCCTGTACCGTCCGTGCCGTGTCCGGACGGCGCCCAACCGACCCGGGCCGGCACCGGTAGCCGTCGGCCGGGCGACCGCAGGTCAACCCAGGCCGGGCGGCGTCCAGTCGGCGTGTCGCAGGATCGCCCGCGTCGTCGCACGGGACGGGGCGAGCCGTAACGCGGTGTTGCGCAGGGCTACGGCGAGGGGATGGGACAGCTGCTGACCCATCCGGCCCGCCTGCCGCGCGGCGCGGGCGACCGCCTGGGAGCGCGGGCGGCGCTCGGCGTCGTAGCGGGCCAGTGCCGAGCCGACCGAGGGCTCAGCGGCGAGCGCGGCGGCCAGCGTGACCGCGTCCTCCAGCGCCTGACACGCACCCTGGCCGAGATTCGGCGTCATGGCGTGCGCCGCGTCACCGAGGAGCACCACCCGGCCCGCGACGAACGACCGCAAGGGTGTGACCAGCTCGTGGATGTCGTGGTGCAGCACATCCTCCGGCCGGGTCGCGTCCAGGAGGGCGGGGATCGGATCGTGCCAGCCGCCGAAGCGCCGGCGCAGCATGCCGAGCGGGTCGGCATGGCGTACCCCGGCCGGGGCGGTGAGCACCGCGTGCCACTCGGCCCGGCCGTCGGCGAAGGCGATGTGCCCGAACTCCGCACCCCCGCCCCAGGTCAGCTCGAAGTCGCCGCTCAGCTCCAGCGGCCGGCCGGTGACGGCCCGCAGCACCGTCGAGCCGCCGTAGACCGGACCGGGGTGGCCGGGGAACAGCAGTTTGCGCAGCCGGCTGCCCACCCCGTCGGCCGCGACGACCAGGTCGGCGTCGAGAACGCCGTCTCCGACCGGCACTCCCACCCGGTCCGGGGCCGACCGGTCCAGTGCGGGCACGGTGATGCCGATGCGCAGACACTCGGCCGGCAGGGCCGCGCGCAGCAGACGGTGCAGGACCGCGCGCCGGATACCGACGATCGGCGTGCCCAGCGCGCGTTCCAGGGCGGCGCCGTCCATCCGGGCCAGCCAGCCGCCCGAAGGGGTGCGGGTGCCGCCGCTGTACTGCGGTCGGGCCGCCGCGCGCACGGCCGCTCCGACACCGAGGGCGTCCAGGGCGCGCAGCCCGTTCGCGTGCAGCGAGATGCCCGCCCCCGCGTCGGCCAGGGTGGCGGCCCGCTCCACCACCGTTACGTCCCAGCCGGTCCGGCGCAGACCGATCGCCGCCGCCAGCCCGCCTATGCCGCCGCCGACCACTACCGCCGTACCGCCCATGCCGGCCCCCCTTCGTCTTCTACAGGTGTAGAAGACGACCGTACCGGGCGTGTTCTACGGGTGTAGAAGCGGGGGTGTAGAAAGAGGGGGTGCCAACAGACCGACGTACTGTCCTCACCGACGCGGCCATCGCCGTGCTCGCCGACAGCGGTATGCGGGGGCTGACGCATCGCGCCGTGGACCGGGCGGCGGGACTGCCTGCCGGCACCACGTCCGCGTACTACCGCACCCGTCAGGCCCTGCTCACCGCCCTGGTCCGGCGCCTGGTGGCACTCGACCAGGGCGAGCTGCAGCAGATCGGAACCCGGGTGCCGGTGCCCCGTACCGTCGCTGACATGGTCGCCGGACTGGCGCAGTTCACCGCGATGCGGCTCACCGGGGAGGGACGCAGGCGTTGCCTGGCGCGCTACGCCTGTGCGGTCGAGAGCGCGCGTCATCCCGAACTGCGCGAGATCCTGCTGCCGCGCGAGAACCGGGCGCGGCAGGCGGCATGCGACTTTCTCGCCGCTCAGGGCGTGGCGGACCCGGAGGAACGCACGGTGACGCTGCTGACCTGTGTGGACGGCCTGATCTTCGACCGGCTGGTGAACGGCGGAAGTGTGTCGGAGGACGAGATCAGGGGCCTCGTGGCGGCGGCTCTGCGCTGAGCGGTACGACGACGGCGGCGGCGCTCTTCTGCTTCACGGCGGCACCGCGCGCAGCGCCCGCAGCACCGCCCACACGACCGAGACCATCGGCACGGCCACCACCGCACCGATCACGCCCGCGATGATGCTGCCGGCGATCACCGAGACCGCTACGACGAGCGGATGCAGCCGAACGGCCCAGCTCATCACCAGCGGATGCAGCACATGCCCCTCCAGCTGGCCGATGACGACGATCAGCGCCAGCACGGCCATCGCCGTGATCGGCCCGCGTCCGGCCAGCGCGACGACCGTGGCGACGGCGAGCGCGACCGGCGAGCCCACCAGAGGCACGAACGCGGCGAAGAACTCCAGCAGCGTCAGCGGCAGCGCGAGCGGCACCCGCAGCACGAGCAGCGCGACACCGACGAGGACGGCATTGGTGGCGGCCACGATGATGATGCCGCGCGTGTACCCGGCGAAGGCCCGCCAGGCCGCGTGACCCGCGCGGTCCCACGCCGGACGGGCGCCGCTCGGCAGCAGCTGGTCACGGATCCAGCCCCACTGGCGCTCGCCGGAGTAGATGAAGAACACCGAGGCGAACAGCGCCAGCGCGCCCCCGGCGACCAGCTCGACCACCTGGCTCAGCCCGCTGACGGCACGGCTGAGCAGGCTGGACCGGTGCGCGGAGATGTAATGCGTCACCTGGTTCTCCAGCTCGGAGAGCCGGCCGGCACTCAGCCGGAACGGGGGCCGCCGTAACCACTGCTCGATGCGGTGCACTCCGCCCCGAAACTCACCCGTGAGCCGGGCCGACTCGCCCACCACGGCGTTGCCCACCAGGGCCAGCAGGCCCACCAGGAGCAGCACACTGCCCACCAGTGCCAAGGCGACGGCCAGCGGCCGGGGCACGATCCGGCTGAGCAGATCCGTCAGCGGGCGCAGGACGGAGGTCACGATCAGCGCGAGGAAGAGGGCGACGGCGATGAGCTGGAAACTGCCGAGGATGCTGAAGACGCCGTAGACGACGGTCCCGACGAGGATCAGCCGCCAGGCGTACGCCGCCGCGACCCACAGCCACGGCACCGTCCGTTCGGCCACCGGCGCCGGCGCCGGCGCCGGCACCGGCACCGGTTCGGGCCGCGGGGTGGCCAGGATCCGCACCGAGTACGCCGGCCGGCTGCCCAGCACCCGCCTGCCGCGGCGCCGGCCGCCCGCTCCGGTCACCCGCCGACGCCCATCGCCCTCCACCGATTCCGGCTCCTTTCCGCCACCTCTGATGACGGTCGGTCACGTGTACAGCACCGTAAGCGCACGTGGCGGGCGCAGCACGTGGAATGCGCCCGCGCGCGGCGTGCACCGGACGGCGGCGTTTCGGCGCTGGCGAGCCGTGTCCACGACGAGGCAGGCCGCCCCGGGGACGCGCCATCGGCACGGGCTGCCGCTCGCCCCCGCGGGGTCAGAACCCGCTCCAGCGCGGCACGCGCGACCGGCTACGACCGGCTCCTCGGTGAAGGCCCGCACTGCCCGCCGGCTCTCCATCGCCTCGTACACATCCACCACATCCACCCGCGGGACCTCCTGACCGGAGGGTGCAGAGGGCGGTCACAGGACTTTCACAACCGTTCCGGGTGGGCCGGACCGGGCGGGGCACCCGGGAGGTGTCGCCGGCAGAGAGGGATCCGCCAGTGATCGCCATCGCCGTACTGCTGCTTCCGGTCCTCAGCATCCTGCTGTACGGGCTGGACCAGGTCGAGGACCGCTGGATCCTGCGGCCTCCGGCCGCCCGCCACAGCAGGCACCGCCGACTTCGCCGTGCGAACCGTACGAACGGTACGAAGGCGGGACGTCACTGATCCGTCGCCGGGTCCCCCGTCGTCGTGGCCTCGTTCAGGCCTGCGCACCGTCGGTAGCGCGCGATCGCCCTGCCGAGTTCGAGCCGCTCCGGCTCGGGGAGCGTCCCGCCCTGGGCGTACTCGAGGATGTGCTCGGCGACCGTCCGCAGCTTGGTGTTGGTGCGCTGGGAGACGTCCCGCAGCGCCCGCCAGGCCTCTTCCGGTGCGATCCGTCCGACGACGACCACGGCTCCGATGGCCTGGTCGATCACCGCATGCGAGGACACCGCGCGCCGCAGCTGCTGGTTCTCGGTCATCAGCCGGTCGTATTCGGCTGCCAGGTCGGTGCAGGAGAGCAGGACCAGCGGCTGGTGCCGGGAGAGCGCGAAGAAGGCCATGGAGCACCTTTGCGGGGTGTGGGGGCGTCACTGCTACGCCTGCCCTCGGTGGGCGCCGGCACACAGATTGAAGCAGCAACGCGGGGACACCGTCACGCCGCACGGGCCGCGCCGTGGGGGCGCGCGCATGTGCGGCGGTGCCGGCCCGACCAGGCCGTCCGCGCCGGTGTCGCGGTGTCGACCCTCCGGGCCCGCGCGGCCGTGCCGCGCAGAGCGCCCGGTGCCGGCCCTGCCCGCCCGACCGGACCCCTGCCGCGCCGGTGTCGCGGTGTCAGCCCCGCCCGCCCGCGCGGCCGGTGCTCTCGGCGTTCTCGGTCGCCCGGCCCACCGGCAGCAGGTCACGGATGTCGGCGGGCAGGGCGCCGGCCATCCGTTCGGTCAGCTCCGGGGCGAGCGCGGCGTCGAGCACCTCCATGACGGCGGCGGCCTCGCGCAGGGCCGTGTCCTCGTCGGTGCCCGCCCGGTCGGCGACGCGTCCGGCGAAGACGGTCAGCCCGAACCGCTCGCCCGCCGCGCCGGAGTCGGCGGCGGCCGAGGCGTCGGCCGCCTCCCGCATGGCCGCTGCCATGTCGGGCGGCAGCTGGGCGGCCACATGCCGGGCCAGCCCGGACGGCAGCCGTTCCGACAGCGTGCTGACGACGGCGTGCGCGGCCCGTTCGGCCGAACCCCGGTCCGGCAGCTGGGCCAGTGACTGCACCTTTCCGATCATCTCGTCGTGCCGCATGAGCCCGGTTCCTTCCGCACGAAGTCCTGACGGTGGGGTACGTCCCTCGCCGCGGGTGAGGCGCGAGCCTCGGCCCGTCCGGGTATCCGGGCATGCCGAGTACCCGATCGCCGGGGCCGAGTACCCGGCCGCGGCCGGTGTCCGCCCCGGTGGAGTCGCGGTCCCGTCGCGGGGTAGGCGTCGGCGGCGGACGATCGAACGACCGGACATCGGTGGAGCGAGATGTATCGGTGCAGCGAGATGTGAGGTGTGCATGATAGGAGCGGGGCTGGCGGCACCATTGTGGGACGTGCACAACGGCCAGGGGCTGCGGCAGCTTGGCGAGCTGGGACTGGCGCTGCTGCTGGCCAGCCTGATCGGCTGGGAGCGGGCGGCCCAGCAGAAGAGCGCGGGACTGCGCACGCACACACTGGTCGGCATCGCGAGCGCGCTCATGATGGAGGTGTCCCAGCACGGGTTCACTGCGGTGCTCGGGCTGGAGAACGTCTCCTTCGACCCCTCCCGCGTCGCGGCGCAGATCGTGTCCGGCATCGGCTTCATCGGCGGCGGCCTGATCTTCGTACGACGGGACGCCGTACGGGGCCTGACGACGGCCGCCACCATCTGGCTGACCTGTGCGGTCGGCATGGCCTGCGGCGGGGGACTGCCCATCCTCGCCCTGGCGGTGACCGCACTGCACTTCCTGGTGGTGCGGGGCTACCCGCTCGTCACGTCCCGTCTGATCCCCGGCACCGCCGCCGGTACGTTCGAGGCGCGCCTGACCTACCGGACCGGAGCGGCACTGCTGCCACGCCTGATGGAGACCTGCACCCGGCGCGGCTTCCGGATCGTGCAGGTCAAGGTCGAACGGCTGCCCGGCCGGCCGGACGACGCGGCCCGGGTGCTGCTGGCACTGGAGGGCGCCGGAGACTCGTCGGGGCTGGCGGGGGAGTTCTTCCAGGAGGAGGGGGTGCTCGACGTCGAGGTGAGCACCTCGTCGGACGACGAATAGCGGGTACGGCCGCTGCCCCGCAGGAGTCGCCGCTCAGCTCCTTGACGTCTGCTCCGCCTGCTCCGTCTGCTGTGTCTGCTCCGTCTGCTGTGTCCAGGTCCAGGCGTACTGCATCCAGTCCGCGACCGTCAGCGCGCCGAGGCCCCCGCAGACCAGACGGGTGAGCCGCGGCGCCGCGGCGTACGAGCACACCAGGGTGCCGGCGGCCCAGGCCGAGGTGCAGAACGGGCAGGACAGCAGGTCGCCGATGGCCCGCCGGAGCCCGTGACCCCGAGGTTCGTCGATGACCTCGTTCGCCTCCCCCTCGCCCGCGCGGCGGGTGAACGGCGCCCGGAGAAAGCTCGTGACCTTGTCCCTGGTCAGCAGCCTGGACGCCTTGTACGCCCCCGCGCCCATCAGTACGACGTCCCACGGCGGCACCGCGTCCGGCAGCTGGACACCCCGGCGCCGGGCCAGCACCGCGAAGGTGCCGGCGCCCGCCGTGAAGACGGAGGCGAGGGCGGCATACCCGGCGAGCGGGACGTCGCCCTGTTCGTCGTACCGCACGGCGTCCGTCGTCATGAGACCTCCCATACCTCCCCATACCTCCCCGGACGCAGCCAGCACCGGGCCCGCCACGAGTTCCCCGGGCCGGGACTGCGACACGCGCGCCATGGGCACCGGGCTCCGCGGGCGGGGGCGGCGTCCACCCGGCCGGCGTCGCGATGCCCCGTGTGACGTGGGCAATGCCACATATGACCTGGTTCGCAACCCCCTCCCTGTCGTGCCCGGTGCCGGGCTACCGTTGCGACGAGCCCCTGCTCCCCTTCCCCCTCCCATCTCGGACGGCCCGGCTGTGCTCACTGATCTGTCCCCCCTCATCACCGCGACTGCGCGCTGGCTGACGGTCGCCTATCCGCCCAGTGGCGGCGCGCTGGCCTCCGCCCTGTGCGAGGCGCAGGCCCGGCAGGCCGTGACCGTCGCCGCGTGGCTGCGCTACCCCACGGAGATCGACGCGGCTCTGGTCACGATGGCCGGTCCCGGCGGTGCCGCACGCCTCGACTGGATCACCGGTGCGGAGCGGTCCGGTGAGGGCGGCCCGGTGGACGACTGGGCCTGGCGCACCTGGGTGGACGAGGTCGTCGCCAGCTGGGCGGCCGGCCTGCTCACCGATCCCGAGCTGGCCGGGCTCGCCGTCGCCGCACTCGCCGACGGCGAGCACGCCTCGGGCGCACCGGTGGAGTTCCGGCGCCTGCTCGCGCCCGACGACGGTGACCGGCGCGCCGCCGCGCTGCTACGTCACCCCGACCTTCTCGCCCCCGTGGCCGAGCTGCACCTCGACCAGCTCCTGGACCGACTCGGAGCGGACGGCGCCCTCGCCGCCTGAGCCCCCTGTTTCCCCGGGCCGGCTCCGGTGCCGTACGCCCGCGCGGCCGAGCTGCACGTGGCCCAGCCCTTGGTCTGGCCGGAACCGTGCAGCGCTCTCTCCACCTGAACGCTCTGGGCCAGCCCGACCCACGGGGGCAGCCCGACACCGGCCCCCCGGCCCCACCGGTCCACCCCGCCCCACCTGACGGACCGGCCCCCGTGTCGTACGTCCCCGCGGGGGTACTGCGGAGCTGATCCGTGGGCCGTTCGCCGGTGGCGGCCGGTCCGGGCGACGGCAGGCAGGAGAAGGCGATGGGCGCGCAAGGCGACGGGACATCGGCGGCCGGCGGCGTCGGGGACGCGGCGGCCCGGCTGGCCCAGGACACCGGCGAACTGGCCCGCAAGGAGATCGGCGCCGTCCGGGACGAGATCATGACCGCGCTGAAGCGGCTGGGCGCGGGCGGGCTGCTGCTCGCCGGAGCCGGCACGTGCGGTGTGCTCGCCCTGGCGGCCGCACACACGACCCTGCTGCGGGCCCTCGGCGCGGTCCTGCCGGAGCGCACGGCCTCGGCCGTACTCAGCTGCGCGTACGCCGCCGGGGCAGTGGGCCTGGGTATGGGGGCGCTGAACCGGATACGGGCCGCGGCCCGGGCCGCCGCGTGAGCGGCCGGCGGCAGGTGAGCCGGTTGCGTCGGCCGAGGGGACGGTCGCGTCGGCCGAGGGAGAAGGCCCGGTCATGACCTTCAAGAATCCCGTGCACCGCGGCGGGGCGCGCCGCGGCCACTTCGAACAGTTCGCGGAATACGCCTCCAATTTCACCAGCTCCCCGGTGTTCTTCCTCTTCTGCCTGCTCCTCGTCGGCTTCTTCGTCGCCGCGCACCTCGCGCACCTGCGGATCGAATTGCTGCTGCTCGCGGGCGAGTCGATGACCGCGGTCACCCTGCTGCTCCTGGCGCTGCTGAAGAACGCCGAGATGCGCGCCGAGCACGCGATCCAGCGCAAGCTCGACGCCATCGCCGGGGCCTTGCTGGAGGCCCACTCCGACGACCGGAGCCAGGCCTTCGAGGACCTGCGCAACGCGATCCGTATGGAGGAAGAGACCTGACAGAGGCGGACGAACCGCGCGGCGGTTCTTCACGGCACCCCGGCCAGGGGCGACCATGCCATGTCATGGACATTTTGCTCGTCGCCAGCGCGTTCAACAGCCTCTCCCAGCGTGTGTACGCCGAACTGTCGGACCTCGGGCACCGCGTGGACGTCGTCCTCGCCGCACAGGGCGCCGACCCCGTCCGCGCCGCCGTGCGCGAGCTGCGGCCGGAGCTGGTCATCGCACCGATGCTCAGGACGGCCCTGCCCGAGGACGTGTGGCGGGAACACACCTGTCTGATCGTCCATCCGGGCCCGCCCGGCGACCGTGGCCCGTCCTCCCTGGACTGGGCCATCGCCGAGGGCGCGGCGACCTGGGGGGTGACGGTCCTGCAGGCCGAGGCGGCGATGGACGCGGGCGCGATCTGGGCGGCGGAGCCGTTCCCGGTGGCGCCCGTCGGCAAGAGCGACCTGTACCGCAACGAGGCCTCCGACGCCGCCGTCACCGCCGTCCTCACCGCCGTACGGCGCTACGCCGAAGGCTCCTACAAGCCCCAGCCGCAGACCGACGACTCGATCAGCGCGGTCTGGCGCGACGCCTTCCGGCAGGAGCGGCGCCGCATCGACTGGGAGCGGGACGACACCGAGACGGTCCTGCGCAAACTCCGGGCCGCCGACTCACAGCCCGGCGTCCTGGACGAACTCCTCGGCCGTGAGGTGTTCCTGCACGGCGGGCACCCCGAGGACCGGCTGCGCGGCCGCCCCGGCGCCCTGCTGGCGACCCGGGCGGGCGCCGTCTGCCGGGCCACCCGGGACGGCGCCGTGTGGATCCCGGAACTCCGCCCGCGCAAGAACTCCGGCGACCCGGCGCCCTTCCGCCGCCCGGCCGCCTCCGTGCTCGCCTCGTACCAGCCCTCCCTCCGGCTCGCGGCTTCCCCCCTCCCGCTCGAACTGTCCCCGGACCGCCGGACCTGGACCGACATCCGTTACCGGCAGCGCGGTGACGTCGGCTTCCTGGCCTTCTCCTTCCCCGGCGGGGCCATGAGCACCGACCAGTGCCGCAGGCTGCTCGCCGCCTACGAGTCGGCCCTCGCCCGCCCCACATCGGTCTTGGTGCTCGGCGGAGCCCGCGACTTCTTCTCCAACGGCATCCACCTGAACGTCATCGAGGCGGCCGCCGACCCGGCCGAGGAGTCCTGGGCCAACCTCAACGCCATGGACGACCTCGTCGAGGCGGTCCTGCGCACCACCGACCGGCTGGTGGTGGCCGCGCTCGCCGGCAACGCGGCGGCGGGCGGCGCCATGCTCGCTCTCGCCGCCGACGAGGTCTGGTGCCGTGCGGGCGCCGTCCTCAACCCGCACTACCGGCGGATGGGCCTGTATGGCTCGGAGTTCTGGACGTACACGCTGCCGCGCCGCGTCGGAGCGGACACGGCCCACCGGCTGACGACCGAGGCGCTGCCGGTCAGCGCCACGACGGCCCAGCGGATCGGACTGGCGGACCGGCTGGTGCCGACCGGGGCGCAGGACTTCGCGGCAGAGGTCGAGCGGATGGCGGCGGACGTCGCGGCCGCTCCGAACCTCACCCGGCGCATCGCCGAAAAGGCGGCGGCCCGCCGCTCGGACGAGAAGGCACGGCCGCTGGCGAAGTACCGACAGGTCGAACTGGCCCGTATGCACGCCGTCTTCTTCGATCCCGAAGCCCCCTACCACGCGCTGCGGTCGGCCTTCGTCCGGAAGGTTCCCGGCGGCACCGTCCGCCCCCTGGCACTGCCCCCCGGAGACCTCCGTTGACGCCGCGCCTGCTGGTGGCGGGCGTCGGCAACATCTTCCTCGCCGACGACGCCTTCGGCCCGGAGGTGATCCGCGCCCTCGGCGAGCGCCCGCTGCCGTCCGAGGTGCGGGTGCACGACTACGGCATCCGCGGCATGGACCTCGCCTACGCCCTGCTGGACGGACACGACACCGTCGTGCTGGTCGACGCGGCGCGGCGCGGCCACCGCCCAGGGACCCTCTCCGTGATCGAGGCCGAACCGCCCGACGGCACCGTCGCACCCGAGGCCCACGGCATGGACCCGGCGAAGGTGCTGGCCCTGGCCGCGCACCTCGGCGAGGAGCCCCTGCCCCGCGTCCTGGTCCTGGCCTGCGAGCCTGACCTGCTGCCGAGCGGTGACGAGGACATCCTGCCGGGGCTCAGCGCACCCGTCCGGGAAGCCGTCCCCCGGGCCGTCGACGCGCTGCACACCCTGATCCCGGTTCTGCTCGCCGATCCCGCCGCGCCCGCGCCCCCGTTGGGCCGCCCGATGGAATCCGGGCCCCCGCGCCCGGCTGCGCTGCCCGGCAGGGCGGCCGGCTGAGCGGAAGATCGGGGAAGCCCGGGCCGCAGGGACGCGGCCCGGGCTCCACCGTCGTATCCGAGGAGCAGCGCCCATGTGCCGGTCCGACGTCAAGCAGGCCGTACTGGCGAAGAACGACGACCTGGCCGCGGATCTGCGCGGCGACCTCGCCCGGCAAGGGGTGACCGTCGTCAACCTGCTGTCCAGCCCTGGCAGCGGAAAGACCGAACTCCTCGGCCGGGTCCTGGGCCGTGCGGTGGAGCAGGGCGTGCCGGTGGCCGCGCTGACCGCGGACCTGGCCACCGAGAACGACGCCGTCCGGCTGGCCCGTTCCGGCGCCCCGGTCCAGCAGCTGCTCACCGACGGGCTGTGCCACCTGGAAGCCCGTCAGGTGCGCGCCCGGCTGAACGGCTGGCTGCCGCCGGACACCTCGGTGCTCTTCGTGGAGAACGTCGGCAACCTCGTCTGCCCGGCCGCGTACGACCTCGGCGAGACGTTGCGGGTCGTGCTGATGGCGGTCACCGAGGGCGAGGACAAGCCGCTGAAGTACCCCACCGCCTTCGGCTCCGCCCATCTGGTCGTGATCACCAAGACGGACCTCGCCGAGCCGGCCGGCTTCGACGAGACCGCGTTCCGGACGAACGTGCACCGGGTCAATCCGGGCGTGGAGATCGTACGGTCCTGCGCCCGTACCGGCGCCGGAGTCGGCACGCTCCTGGAGCGTGCCCTCGCCGCCCGGGACGGCGTCCCGCACCGGCCGCCCCTGGCCCCGCGTCCGCACGGCCACCACCACAGCGCATCCGCTCCGGTCGCATGACCGCCCCCGCCACCGGACCGGTACGCCGCGTCCTCACCGTGCGGGGCACCGTACAGGGCGTGGGCTTCCGGCCGTATGTGCACCGCCTCGCCGCGGGCCTCGGTCTGGCCGGGTTCGTCGGCAACACCGGTGACGGCGTGCACATCGAGATCGAGGGCCCGGCGCCGGAGGTGGACCGCTTCTGCGTCCTGCTCGCCGCACAGCCGCCGCCGCTCGCCACCGTCACCGCCGTCGAGGACAGGGCCCTGCCCGCGACCGGTGACACCGGCGACTTCGCCATCCGCTCCACCGAGCGGGCCGTCGGCCGCACCCAGCTCCCGCCCGACACCGCGACCTGCGCCGACTGTCTGCGGGAGCTGGCCGATCCGGCCGACCGGCGGCACCGGCACCCGTTCGTCACCTGCACCCACTGCGGCCCGCGGTTCACCATCGCCACCGCCATGCCGTACGACCGTGTGGCCACGACGATGGCCGGCTTCCCGATGTGTCCCGCCTGCGCCCGCGAGTACGGCGACCCCGCCGACCGGCGCTTCCACGCCCAGCCGGTCGCCTGCCCCGACTGCGGCCCGCGGCTCACCCTGACCCCGGCCGACGGGCTCGGCGTCCGCCCGGCCCGGGACGCGGACGCCCTGGCGGCGGCGCGGGCGCTGCTGGCCGCCGGGCGGATCGTCGCCGTCAAGGGCCTCGGCGGCTACCACCTGGCCTGCGACGCCACCGACGCCCGGGCCGTGGCCACGCTGCGCGACCGCAAGGAACGCGGCGGCAAGGCCTTCGCGGTGATGTGCGCCGGCCTCGCCACCGCCGAGCGGCTGGCGGTCCTCTCCACCGCCGAACGCGCCGCGCTGACCGGCGCCCGGCGCCCCATCGTCCTGCTCCGCAGACGCACTCCGGCGAACGGCCTCCGCCTGGCCGACCAGGTCTGTCCGGGCAGCCCGCACGTGGGCGTGATGCTGCCCTACACCCCCGTCCACACCCTGCTGTTCGGGCTGCCCGGCGATCCGCCCGGCCCCCGGGTCCTGGTCATGACGAGCGGCAACCGCTCCGGCGAGCCCATCGTCACCGACGACGCCGAGGCACTGACCCGGCTCGCCGGACTCGCCGACGCCTGGCTCGCCCACGACCGGCCCATCGCCTCACCGTGCGACGACTCCCTGCTGCGGGTCCGGCCCGACGGCACCGAACAGGTCCTCAGACGCTCCCGCGGCTACGTCCCCCGCCCCGTGCGGCTCCCGGTTCCGGTACGGCCCGTCCTCGCGGTCGGCGGTGACCTGAAGAACGCACTGTGCCTGGGCGAGGGCGACCACGCCTGGTTCGGGCCGCACATCGGTGACATGGGCGAACTGGCCACCCTGGAGGCCGCCGAGCGCGCCGAACGGCACCTGGCCCGCCTGACCGGGGTGACTCCGGCCCTCGTCGCCGCCGACCGGCACCCCGGCTACCACTCGACCCGCCGGGCCCGCCGTCGCGCCGCCCACCTGCCGGACGGCTCCCTGCGGCTGGTTCAGCACCACCACGCCCACATCGCCTCCGCGATGGCCGAGCACGGCCTGGACGGTACGGCCCCGGTGATCGGCGTCGCCTTCGACGGCACCGGGTACGGCGACGACGGCACCGTGTGGGGCGGCGAGATCCTGCTCGCCGACTACGCCGGCTACCGGCGCTACGCCCACCTCACCCCCGCCCCGCTGCCCGGCGGGGACGCCGGGGTGGCCAACCCGTGCCGGCTGGCGCTGGCCCGGCTGTGGGCGGCGGGCGTGCCCTGGGAGCCGGACCTGCCCAGCGTGCAGGCCTGCGCGGACGTCGAACTCGCCGTGCTGCGGCGGCAGTTGGACCGGCAGGCGGCATGTGTGCCGACGTCCGGCATGGGCCGCCTGTTCGACGCGGTGTCCTCGCTGGCCGGTGTGTGTCACCGGGCGGGATACGAGGCGCAGGCCGCGCTGGAGCTGGAGGCGGCGGCACTTCAGGCATGGGACGCGGACCGGGAGCCGTACCCCTTCGCCCTCACCGGTGAGAGGGGCCTCCTCGGGTGCGACCCCGCACCGATGCTGCGGGCCCTGCTCGCGGACCGGCGCCGCGGCACCCCCGCACCGGTCCTCGCCGCCCGCTTCCACCGGGGCGTCGCGGCGGCCGTCACCGGGCTCTGTCACCGCGCCCGCGCCGAGACCGGCCTGACCACGGTCGCCCTCACCGGAGGCGTCTTCGCCAACGGCCTGCTGGAGCAGGAGTGCACCGCACTGCTGACCACGGCCGGCTTCACGGTCCTGCGGCACGGCGAAGTGCCCCCGAACGACGGAGGGCTGGCGCTCGGCCAGCTCATGGTCGCGGGAACAGCGAACAACCACGAGACGGAGTGACCCATGTGTCTGGCAGTGCCCGGCAAGGTCGTGTCCATCGACCATCGCGCCGATCCCCTGACCGGGATGATCGACTTCGGTGGGGTGCGCAAGCAGGCGTGCCTCGAGTACCTGCCCGACGTACGGGTGGGGGAGTACGTCATCGTCCACGTCGGCTTCGCCCTGCAGCGGCTGGACGAGGAGTCGGCCCGGGCGTCCCTGGAGCTGTTCGAGCAACTGGGGTTGCTGGAGGAGGAGTTCGGGGACGCCTGGGAGCAGGCGGCCCGGCAGGAGAGCGGGAGTGAGGCCCGGTGAAGTACATCGACGAGTTCAACGACCCGGCCCTGGCGCGCCGGCTGCTGGACGAGATCCACGCCACGGTCACCCGGCCGTGGGCGCTGATGGAGGTCTGCGGCGGCCAGACCCACTCCATCATCCGGCACGGCATCGACCAACTCCTGCCGGAAAAAGTCGAGTTGATCCACGGCCCCGGCTGTCCGGTGTGCGTCACGCCGCTCGACGTCATCGACAAGGCCCTGGAGATCGCCGCCCGCCCCGAGGTGATCTTCTGCTCCTTCGGGGACATGCTGCGCGTGCCCGGCACCGACCGCGACCTGTTCCGGGTCAAGGGCGAGGGCGGTGACGTCCGCGTGGTGTACTCACCGCTGGACGCGCTCGACCTCGCCCGCAAAAACCCGGACCGGCAGGTCGTGTTCTTCGCCATCGGCTTCGAGACGACCGCACCCGCCAACGCCATGGCCGTCCACCAGGCCCGCCGCCTCGGCCTGGACAACTTCAGCCTGCTGGTCTCCCACGTCCGGGTCCCGCCCGCGATCGAGGCCATCATGACGGCACCGGAATGCCGCGTGCAGGGCTTCCTCGCCGCCGGGCACGTGTGCAGCGTGATGGGCACCGCCGAATACCCGGAGCTGGCCGACCGGCACCGGGTGCCGATCGTCGTGACCGGCTTCGAACCGCTGGACATCCTCGAGGGCATCCGCCGCGCCGTCCACCAGCTGGAGCGCGGCGAGCACCGGGTGGAGAACGCCTACCCGCGCGCCGTACGGGAACAGGGCAACCCGGCGGCCCTGCGCATGCTGGAGGAGGTCTTCGAGGTCGGCGACCGCAACTGGCGCGGCATCGGCCCCATCCCCGCCAGCGGCTGGCGGCTGTCCGACGCCTACCGGGCCTACGACGCCGAACACCGCTTCGACGTCGCCGGCATCCGCACCGAGGAACCCGCCGTGTGCCGCGCCGGAGAGGTCCTGCAGGGCCTGATCAAGCCCACCGAGTGCGAGGCGTTCGGCACCAGCTGCACCCCGCGCACCCCGCTCGGCGCCACCATGGTCTCCAACGAGGGCGCCTGCGCGGCCTACTACCTGTACCGCCGGATGCACAACGCCCCCACGCCGCAGGGATCCCGCATGCCGCAGGCCCAGCACGAGGAGATGAACCCCGTTGGCTGACCTGGCAACCGAAGCGGCCGTCGACCCCGCGAACTGGGCCTGCCCCGCACCCCTGCGGGACCAGCCGGTCGTCGTCATGGGCCACGGCGGAGGTGGCGCCCTGTCCGCCGAACTGATGGAACAGATCTTCGCCCCCGCCTACGGCAACCCCACCCTGGCCGCGCTCACCGACTCGGCCGTCCTCGACCTGGGCGGGGCCCGGCTGGCCTTCTCCACGGACTCCTACGTCGTACGGCCGCTGTTCTTCCCCGGCGGCAGCCTCGGCGACCTCGCCGTCAACGGCACGGTCAACGACCTGGCGATGAGCGGCGCCCGGCCCGCCTACCTGTCCACCGCCTTCGTCCTGGAGGAGGGCGTGGAACTGGACGTGGTCCGCCGCATCGCGCAGGCCATCGGCGCGGCGGCCGGGACGGCGGGCGTCACCGTCGCCACCGGCGACACCAAGGTGGTCGAGTCCGGACACGGCGACGGCGTCTACGTCACCACCGCCGGAGTGGGCCTCGTACCGGACGGTGTCGACATCCGCCCGCAGCGCGCCCGGCCGGGCGACGCCGTCATCGTCAGCGGCCCCATCGGGCTGCACGGCGTGGCCATCATGAGCGTGCGTGAGGGCCTGGAGTTCGGTGTCGAGATCGCCTCCGACACCGCGCCCCTGGCAGACCTCGTGGCGGCCATGCTGGCGGTCACCACGGACCTCCATGTGCTGCGCGACCCCACACGGGGCGGACTCGGTGCGTCCCTGAACGAGATCGCCCGCGCCTCCGGCACCGGCGTCCGGCTGCGCGAGCGGGCCATCCCCGTCCCGGAGGAGGTCGCGAACGCCTGCGGCTTCCTCGGTCTGGACCCGCTGTACGTCGCCAACGAGGGCCGTCTCGTCGCCTTCGTACCCCCGGCGCACGCCGAGGCGGTCCTGGCGGCGATGCGGGCCCACCCGCAGGGCACCGGCGCCGCCCTCATCGGGGAGTGCGTGGCCGACCACCCGGGCATGGTCGTCGTCGCCACCGGTCTCGGCGGCACCCGGGTGTTGGACCTGCCGCTCGGGGAGCAACTGCCCCGGATCTGCTGAACGGCCGCCCGGCCCCGCCCTCAGGGCGGGGCCGGGTCACCCCTGGACCCCCGTGATCTCCAGCTCCCGCCCGCAGCGCAGCTCCTGCGAGGGCCGGTCGCAGCGCGGGCACCAGAAGAACGGCGGCATGCCGACCGCGAACTCCTCGGCGCACCCGCCGCACCAGGCACGCGCACTCACCTGCTCCACGACCAGCCGGGCCCCGGCGAGCGCCGTGCCGTCGCGGGCCACCTCGAAGGCGAAGTGCAGCGCGTCCGGTACGACGCCGGCCAGCTCGCCGACCCGGACGGTCACCGCCGTCACCCGGTCCGCCCCGTCCGCGCGGGCGATCTCCCCGGCCTGTTCCACGATCGCGGTCGCGATCGACAGTTCGTGCACGGCCGGCTCAGGCGGGGCGCTTGGCGCCGGACCGCAGGTTGATCATGCGCCAGATACGCACCTCGCGCCGGATACCGGGCAGTTCCCGGACGAGCAGAACGAGCGCGGCCGCGCCCAGTACGGCGGCCTCGGCGCGCAGCATGCGCTGGGCCGACCGCCCGGCGCGCGCCTGTGCCGACAGCGCCGACCTTCTTGTTCGGTACATCCTCATCCCGGTGCCCTTCCGTTGCCGCGTCTTCCTCATCCCGCATCACCCCGGGGAGATGTTCGGCATGATCTTCATGATGGCGTCGTGCCGCTTCCAGTGGATCCCGGTGGAGCGGCGCGCGTCGGACGTGCCGTCCCTGTGGTGTCCGGTCTGGTGCTTGTACGGGCCCTTGTTGCCCTGGTGCAGACCCGGTACATGCCGTGGCGTGTCCGGCTTGACCTGCGCCCGCCCGACCTTGATCCGGCCCATGGCGCTCTCCTTTCCGCCGCCTGCGCGGCTCCTCCTTCCACGGTGCCCTACGGTCGCTCGCAGAGCTCCGTGAAGAACTGTTCGACGGCCGGCCAGACGCGGCCGCCGCCGGCCAGGCCCCGCCACTCGCGGCGGACCAGGGCGACCATCCGCAGACAGTCGTCCACCGGCACGATCCAGTGGTGGTCGAGGCCGCGCACGGTGTTCACCAGCAAAGCCTCCACCTCGGGTGCCACGGTCGCCAGCTGCGGAACCGCGCCGCACATCTGCTGCCAGCGGGCCGCGTCGACCTCCCAGCGCATGGCTCCGGCCGGGCTCGGCCCCTGCGCGGTGACCGTGCCGTCCGCGCGGGGCACGAAGAAGACCAGCCCGACGGGCACCCCGAGCGGCCCGGTGTCCACCGGGTCCAGGCGGACCCGCCGACGGGGGACCAGCAGGTACTGCCCGCCGCCCGCGCCCGCACCGGCGAACAGCACCGCGCAGGCCGGGCACGCGCACAGCACCTGTTCGCGCCCGGTGTCGTACATGTGGCGGTGCTCGTCCGGCACCGGACTGGCGCACAGGTCGCACCGCTCGGGGCCGGCCCGCTCGGCGGCGGAACGGACCACACGGGCCAGTGCGCCGTCCACGCTCACCGGGCCTCCCGCCCACCGAGCCGCAGCGCCGTGAGCGGTACGAAGGCCGGGGGCGCCGGGCGGGCCGGCGCGGGCAGCTGCTCGACCGCCGTCAGCTCCGGTGCGGCGGTCAGCACCGCTTCCCGGACGGCGTCCGCGACGGTGGCCCCGCCGCCGCAGCCGGAACCGCAGCCGCCCGCCTCGCTCACCCGCACCCGGGCCACCCGGCCCTCGACACCGACCAGCTCCACATCGCCGCCCCGGTCGCGCACCGCCGGGCGGAGCCGGTCGACCGCGCGCTCGGCCCGCCGTGCGGCCGGCTCCGGGTGGAGCTGGTGCAGCACCAGCAGATGCCCCAGCAGCTCGTCCTCGGCCAGCCGGGCGGCCAGCGGCTGCCCGGCCAGGTCCAGCACCCGGGCCAGCGCCTCGCCGTAGACCTCGGTCAGCAGCCGTACCGCCTCGACGGTCGTGGCGCCCAACGGGCCGGGAGCGTTCTCCAGCCGGCCCAGCAGCTCGTCCAGCCGCGTCAGCCGGCCCTCCACGGCCGGGTCGGCGAGTCGCCCGGTGTCAGCCATGGTTCGCCCCGTACGTCGGCGAGTGCACGGTCGTCAGCGTCTTCCCCTTGCCCATGTACATGTGCACCCCGCACGGCAGACAGGGGTCGAAGCTGCGCACGGTGCGCATGATGTCGACGCCCTTGAAGTCGTCGGGTCCGTTCTCCTCGAAGATCGGCTGGCCCTGGACGGCGTCCTCGTACGGTCCCGGGGTGCCGTGGATGTCGCGGGGGCTGGCGTTCCACGGGGTCGGCGGGTAGGGGTGGTAGTTGGCGATCTTCTTGTCCCTGATCACCAGGTGGTGGGAGAGGACACCGCGCACCGCCTCGTGGAAGCCGCAGCCGATCGCCTCGTCCGGGACCTCGAAGTCCTCGAACACCTTGGTCTCGCCGGCCCGCAGCAGCCCCATGGACTCTTCCAGGAACTGCAGGGCCATGGCCGCCGCGTAGGCGACGAAGTACGGCCGGGCGCGGTCCCGTTCGAGGGTGTTGCTCCACTTCGGGATGTGCCACTCCAGCGTCGTCTCGGGAAGTGACTCGCCCTTGGGCAGGGAGATGCGCACACTGCTGCCGGTGGCCTTGATGTACGGCGTGTCCACCAGGCCGCTCAGCGCGGTCGACCACAGCCGGGCCAGCGGGCCGCCGCCGGTGTCCAGGGCGAGGTGCTGCCCGGTCTCGGGGTGGTACCAGCGGGGGCTCATCACCCAGCTGTAGTTGCCGTCGAAGTCCCGCTTCTGCGGCACCGGGACGGTCGTCTGGTTCCACGGGTGGCGCATGTCGACGGGGTTGCCGAGCGGGTCGTGGGTGACGAACGGGTCCTCGTTCACCCAGTCCTCGTAGAAGGAGCTGCCCAGCATGATGCGCAGGCCGAGGTTGATGTCGACCAGGTTGTTGGTGACGAGTTTGCCGTCGACGACGATGCCGGGGGTGACGTACATCGCCTTGCCCCACCGGTTCATGTTCTCGTAGCGGTAGTCGACCTCGTCCGGGTTCTGCCAGGCGCCCCAGCAGCCCAGCAGGATACGGCGCTTGCCGACCTCCTCATACCCCGGGAGAGCCTCGTAGAAGAAGTCGAAGACGTCGTCGTTCATCGCCACCGCCTTCTTCACGAAGTCGATGACGCGCATCAGCCGGGCGAGGTAGTCGGTGAAGGTGTTGGGCTGCGGCATGGTGCCGACGCCGCCCGGATACAGCGTGGAGGGGTGCACATGGCGCCCCTCCATCAGGCAGAACATCTCCCGGGTGACCCGGGACACCTTCAGCGCCTCCTTGTAGACCTCGCCCTCGAAGGGGTTGAAGGCCTTCATGATGTCGGCGATGGTGCGGTAGCCGTGGATGTCCCCGCGGGGCGCGTCCGTGCGCTCGGCGCGGGCCAGTACACCGGGGTTGGTGGCCTTGACCATCGCCTCGCAGAAGTCCACGAACACCAGGTTGTCCTGGAAGATCGTGTGGTCGAACATGTACTCGGCGGCCTCGCCGAGGTTGGTGATGTGCTCGGCCAGCTTCGGCGGCTTGACGCCGTAGGCCATCTGCTGGGCGTAGTTGGAGCACGTGGTGTGGTTGTCGCCGCAGATGCCGCAGATACGCGAGGTGATGAACCCGGCGTCGCGCGGGTCCTTGCCCTTCATGAAGACCGAGTAGCCGCGGAAGAGCGACGAGGTGCTGTGGCACTCCACCACTTCCTGGTTGGCGAAGTCGATCTTCGTGTAGATGCCCAGGTTCCCGATGATCCGGGTGATCGGGTCCCAGGACATGTCCACGATCTGGGCGGGCTTGCGCTCCGAGACCCGGCGCCGGTCCTCGGTTGTCGTCATGTCGTTTCCTGCCCCTCGTTCGTCGTACGCACAAGTCGGTGGGGGTGCCGCTCAGGCACGCCAGTACGGGTCGTAACCGGTGGTCAGTTCCGGGCCGTTGTGGTGCCACTTGGGTTCGCGGTTGACCGCGACGCTGGTCAGTCCGCGCAGCCGGCGGATGACGGCGCCGTACGGCTTGATCAGCATCGACGACAGCGCGCCGCCGGTCGGCTCGTCCATGAACGGCATGAACGCGTCCGGGAAGCCGGGCATGGTGCAGCCGATGCAGATGCCGCCGACGTTCGGACAGCCGCCGATGCCGGCCATCCAGCCGCGCTTGGGCACGTTGCAGTTGACCACCGGCCCCCAACAGCCCGTCTTCACCAGGCACTTGGGGGAGTTGTAGTCCCTGGAGAAGTCGGCCTGCTCGTAGTACGCGGCCCGGTCGCAGCCCTCGTGCACGGTCTTGCCGAACAGCCACTGCGGGCGCAGCATGTGGTCCAGCGGGGGCGGCGGTGCCGCTCCGGCCGCGTGGTAGAGCACCCAGACCAGGGTCTCCATGAAGTTCTCCGGCTGGATCGGGCAGCCGGGCACGTTCACCACGGGTAGGGCGCCCTGCGACTTGAAGTCCCAGCCGAGATAGTCCGCGAGGCCCATGCAGCCGGTCGGGTTGCCGGCCATCGCGTGGATGCCGCCGTACGCCGCACACGTGCCCGCGGCCACCACCGCCCAGGCCTTGGGCGCGAGCTGGTCGATCCACCAGTTCAGCGTCTGCGGCTCACCGGTTGCCGGGTCGTTGCCGAACGACGTCCAGTAGCCGTCCCCCTCGATGATGTTCTGGTTCGGGATCGAACCCTCGATGACGAGGATGAACGGGGACAACTCCCCGCGGGCCGCCGCCCGGTACGGGGCAAGGAAGTCCTCGCCGCCCAGGCTCGGGGAGAGGACCTTGTTGACGAGGTTCACCTTCGGCAGGCCCGGGATGAGGCCGAGCACCAGGTCCTCGATGGAGGGCTGGCCGGCGGCGGTCAGCGAGACGGTGTCGCCGTCGCAGCTCATGCCCTCCGAGATCCAGAGGATGGTGATCTCGTCGAACCCCTTTCCGCGCGCCTCCGCCCGGCTGGGTTCCTGGCTCACCTCGGTGGTACCGCTCTGTGTGGTCATGTCGTCGGCCTCCGCTGCAGTCGGTCCCGGAGTCGGTCGTAGGCCGCGGCCAGCGGGGCCGCGAGGGTCAGGGCGGGGGGTTTCTCGGGGGCGTTCGGGTGCGGACGGGTCGGCGCGCCCTGCTTGGCCCCGTCGATCATCCGGCCCAGCTCGTCCAGCTCCTGCTGGGCGACGGCCTCCCGCAGCCGGGGCATCATCACGCCCTCCTCCTCGCGGATGTGCTGCTCCACCTCCCGGCGCAGCTCGTCCACCAGCTCGTCGGCGCGCGGGTCGCCCTCGTCCAGCCGGTCGAGGGCCAGGAGCGTCTTCTTGACCGCCATGTGCTCGCTCAGATGCTCGTCCATCTCCCGATCACCGTCCGGGAGCGTCTTCCTGGCCAGCGGATAGACGAGCATCTCCTCCAGCGCCGCGTGCTTGGACAGCTCGCGCACCAGCAGCTCCACGACCCCGCGCCGCTGTCGCGCGGAGGCGGCCGCGTCGTAGTCACGGAAGAGCTGCTCGACCATCCGGTGGTCGTGCGCCAGCACCTCAAGGGCGTCCATCAAGCCGTCCCTCCTCCGGCCGGGCGGCCGGATGTCTTGGCCGCGGGGACTGCGGCCGGGGTGATCGGACCGAGCCCGCCGCATTCGGGGCGTCCGTGAGCGGTTCGACCTCGTCGGGCCGGAAGTAGTGGAAACGGCCGTACCAGCCGTGCAGTTCGGCGGCCGGGTCGTCGTCGACGGTGACGGCCAGGTGGACGCTGCCGTCCACGTCGTGGAAGACCGCGGCGACCCGTGCCGTCCGGCCGTCCAGGAACATGTCCTGCGCGTCGGCGCCCCGGCCGCGCGGGCGCAGCCGCACCCGGCTGCCGCCGCCGACGGACACCCCGTCCACGTCCACGGTGTCGGTCGCGGGGGCCGGCCCGTCGTCGCCGCCCTCCTGCCACCAGGCGGGCCGTTCGGCGGGTGGCGGCACCGGCGTCAGGGAACGGATCGCGCCGTGCAGGCGCTCGAAGACCTCCCGGGGCATGGTGTCGACCCGGTCGAGGATCCGTGCGGCGCGCGGATCGGTGGCCCGGGCCTCGGCCTTCTCGTCGTCGGTCAGCAGCATGGTCCGCAGCGTGAGGATCTCGTCGATCTCCGCGGCGTCGTGCAGATCCCCGGGACTCTCCGGTGCCACCTGGGGATGGTCCGGGAGGATGATCGGGGCGGAGAGCATGACGCCCGCGGTCCCCGCACGCGCGGGCGGGCCGCCGAGAACGGGAAACGTGAACGCGTTCCGGCACGCCCGCGCCTGCTCCGCCAGGCCCCCGGGGGGATCGATCAGGGACACGAACTCCACGCCGTCCCCGCCCACGAGGGTGTGCGTGGCGATCAGCGCCTGCCGCAGTGCCGTGTGCCGAGGAGCCCGGGGGTCCGGTGCCTCGCCGGTGTTCTCCGTGCGTACCCGCAGCCGGTACAGCTCCGGCGCGAGCGGTTCGGCCACCACCGTGGTCGTGGCGTGCACCTCGCGGCGCCGCCGTACCGTCCGTCCCGCACCGCCCGGCAGCGGCTCGGACTCCGCGCCGCCGGCCGCGCCCACCCGGGCGGTACGACCGCCCCGCAGCAGCTCCGCCAGCGGCACCATCAGCTCCGACTCGCGCGGCACGGCCTCCTCGAACGACAGATGCGCGGCGCCGTCAGCCGTACGCAACGACTCCACCGGGCGGTGGCGTCCGTCCCCGCCGGCCTCCTCGACCTGCTTGTCCTGCATCTGCAGATACCGCACCCGCACCCGGACGACCGCGTCGGTGTCCGGTGCCCGCAGCAGGCACTCGGTCTGCTGGTACCACGAGTCCGCGGAGCCGGAGATCCCCGGCGTGACCGGCCCGTCCTGCTCCACCCAGGCGCGGGGCAGCAGCACGCCGAACTGCCAGCGGACCCGGTTCTTCGGCGAGGACCGGCGGTAGGGGTAGAGCAGGTACCCCTCGTACAGCACGGCGTCGGCGACGGCTCCCACCTGGTCGAAGGCATCGCGCGACACGCCGGCGTCGTCGCCGTCCACCAGGGCGGCGAGCGCCGCGCCGTCCTCGCCGGTTCCGACCGACATGCCGCCTCCTCATCACGGGTCCGTTCGTCCATGCCTTCCACCACCGTCACACCCGTCACAGCCGCTCGCCCCTCCGGCGCACTCCGGTTGGGCCGAGCAGGGGACGACGCCGGCGACTTCATCGACGACAGGACCGAGGGCAAGCACAGCGACACGTCCCGTCAGACAGGCGGTGCGAGGTCCAGGCAGCAGCGGACGAAGTCCCGTACGACCGGATTGCGGTCGTCGGCCGGTGCCCAGGCCACGCCCACCCGCGTCGGGCTCACCCCCGTGACCGGGCGGTAGACCACACCCGGGCGGGAGTAGAACCGCACCGCTGACTCGGGAGCGAGCGCGATGCCGTACCCGTTGGCGATCGCGCTCAGCCAGTCGTCGGGCTGCTCGGTGACCGCGCCGACCCGCACCGGGCGGCCCTCGCGCTCGTCGGCGGCCAGCCAGTGGTCGCGCCATGCGCCGGTCTCCTCCGGCGCGGCGACGAACGGCTCGTCCCACAACTCGCGGAAGGCGATCTCGGCGCGCCCGGCGAGCGGATGTCCGCTCGGCAGCGCCACCCATCGCGCCTCGCTGAACAGCACCTCCACCCGCAGCGCGGCCTGACCCGGGAAGGGCAGGCGCACCAGCGCCGCGTCCACCTCGCCGTCGGCCAGCCCCGCACTCGGGTTCGCCCAGGACGCCTGCCGCAGTTCGGCACGCCACCCGGGGCGCCGCCGGGCGAACTCCGCGACGATCTCCTGGGTCGCCTCGTTGGCCGCGCTCGCGATGAACCCCACGCGCAGGATCCGCGCGGACCGCCGGCCGGTGGCCTTCGTGGCGTGCAGGGCGTCGTCCCAGGCGGCGAGCACCTCAGGGGTCCGGCGCGCGAGTTCCCGGCCGGCGTCCGTGAGCGCCATGCCGGTGCGCGAGCGGTCGAAGAGCCGTACCCCGAGCTGGGTCTCCAGCTGCCGGATCTGCTTGGTCAGGGCGGGCTGGGACACGAACACGCGCTCGGCGGCGCGGGTAAGGCTGCCGTCCTCGGCGACGGCGAGGAAGGACCGCAGCAGCCGTGTGTCGACGTCCATTCCAACAGGTTATAGACGCTGGTATTGGACGTCACGCCGGCCTTCCGAGCACGGTGGGAGACACCCCCTGGACCATCTGGGGCACGCCCGCCGGGCCGCCCCTCGCTCGGAAGGCCTGCTGTCGTGGAACTCGCCCATGTGACCGTCACCTGCGCCGCCGCCCTGGCCAACGCCGGCATCGCGGCGGCCGATCTCGCGAAGGCGCCGTTCGTGCGCGCCAACTCCGCCGAAGTCGGCGTGGCCCCCGCCTGGCTCCCCTCGCTGGCCCTGCTGAAGGCGGCCGGAGCGGCCGGGCTGCTCCTCGGTCTGCTGGGCGTTCGCCTCCTGGGTATCGCGGCCGGCGCCGGCCTGGTGCTGTTCTATCTCGGGGCGCTGATCGCCCATGTGCGGGCACGGGTGTTCCACAACATCGCGTTTCCGGGCCTCTTCCTCGCGCTGGCGGCCGGCGCCCTGGCCCTGGCGGCGACGCGGTGAGCGGCGATGGCCACGGTTCCCGTGACCCGGGCGGCCTCTCACGGCAGGCGCTCCATGGCGACCAGGGCCGCGTCGTCGCCGAGGTCGCCGTGCACGTGGACCAGGAGATCGCGGCGCAGGGCGGCCACCATCGCCTCCAGCGGCCGGCCGGCGTGCGCGTGCACAGGGGCGGCCAGGTCGTGGAAGCGGCCCCGGCGGTCGCGGCCTTCGATGAATCCGTCGGTGTACAGCACGAGACGGTCGCCCGGAACGAACGGCACGCTCTGGGCGACCGGTTCCGCCTGCAGCAGATCGCCCAGGCCGAGCGGCGCGCCGGGCCGGTCGGGCTCGTACGGTCTCGCCTCGCCCGCGTGGACGACATACGGCTCGGGATGGCCGCAGTGCACGATGCGGGCCACGGGATCACCGGGCGGGAACTCCACCAGGAGCGCCGTCGCGAACCGTTCCGTGAACAGCGCGTCCGTTTCACCTCCGTCGGGGCCGTCCGTGTCCGATGCGCCGTCCAGCGCGGCGATGTGCCGGCGGGCCCGTTCGTCCAGCTGCTCCGCCACCCTGGTCAACGACGGCTCACGGTACGCCAGTTCCCGGAACGCGCCGAGCAGGGTCGCCGACGCGCCGACGGCCTCCAGCCCCTTGCCCCGTACATCACCGATCACGATCCGTGTGCCGTACGGCGTGTGCAGCGCCTCGTAGAAGTCGCCGCCGATCCGCGCCTCCGACTCGGCCGGCAGATACACACCGCTCAGGGCGAGCGAGCCGATCCGGCGGGGGAGGGGGTGCATCAGGGCGCGCTGTGCGGTCTCGGCGACGGAGCGGACCTGACGGAGCTGCCGTTCCCGGCGCTGCCGCAGGGAGCACGCGGCCAGCGAGGTGAGTCCGACCACGAACAGGCTGCCGAGGGTGACGTTGGAGTCCGGGTGTCCGCAGCTGCCGGCGTCCCACTGGAGCAGCCCGGTGATCACGAGCACGGCGCAGACGAGTACCGCCGTCGCGCGCCAGGGAAGCAGGGCGGCGGCCAGCACCGGGACGGCGGCCATCACCGGCGAGACGTGCAGCCAGTCCGGGGTGAGCACGTCGGTGAGGGCGACGACCACCAGGAGCAGCACGGGAGCCGGGGCCAGGAGCGCACGGGGGCCCGGGCGGCGGGCCCAGTGCGCCGGGGACCGTCGCGACGGTGTCCGGCTCGCGGGTGCGGCGTCCTGCTCGGTGGTCGTGTCCGTGAGGTCAGTGGTGTGAGAGGTCATCGTCGCGGTGAGGGCCGTAGCGGGTCAAGGAGCCGACGGGCTCCGGCGGGCGGGGTGGGGGCGGGTGCCGACAGGCAGGTCAGGGCCGACTCCAGGGGGCGCAGGAGACGCTGGTCCGGGACGTCCGTGCCGGGGGGATCGCAGCCGGGGGCGCCGAGCCGGGCGAGGGCGTGGCGTGCGGCGGGCAGGGCGGGGTGGGGCCGGCCGCCGCGGCAGGAGTAGGCGCACAGGGCGGTCGTCCGCAGCAGGCGGGCGTACGGCTGCGCGAAGGCGGGGCCGGGGCGGGTGCCCTCGGGCGCGCCGGGGTGGGCGTCGAGCAGCCGGCCCGTCGCGCTCACCTGCCCGGCGACGTCGGTCAGCGTGCGCAGCACCCGGTGATCCAGGTGCCAGCGGCGGCGCCGTGCGGTCGGCCGGACGTTCCAGCGCAGGCTCTCGTGCGCCTCGTCCACGGCGGTGCGAGCCCGGGTCAGTGCCGTGCCGAGGTCGTCCTCCCAGGCCGCGCCCAGTCTGCTCCGCGGCCGCTCGTGCCGTACGACCGCGTCGGCCAGGCCGTCGAGGTGGCGGGCGATCAGCAGTCGCAGGTCCTCCAGCGCCCGTTCGGCGGACCGTACGCGTACGGCGGGGAACAGCAGCACGCTGCACGCCAGCCCGAAGCCGATGCCGAGCACGAGCTCGGCGAGGTGGGCTCCCAGTTCTGCGGGGTGGCGGCCCTGGACCAGGGCGAAGGTGATCAGGGCGGTCGTGGGGACGTGCAGGCCGTGGTGACCGAGGAAGCCGTGCCGGGCCAGCAGCACGGAGGCGAAGACGACGAGGGCCAGGCCCGCCATGCCGGGCTCGGCGTACAGCGCGCCGGGTACGGCGACCAGCACGCCGAGCAGGCAGCCGGCGGCGTAGCGGGTGGCCGCGGAGACCGTGGCCACCACCGTCGTCTCGACGATGAGCAGGGCGGCGACGGCGCCCGGGTAGGGCTCGGAGATGTGCAGCAGCGTCGCGCTGGTCTGCCAGGTCAGACCGGCCGCCACCGTGGCGCGCGCGGCCTCGGCGCCGCCGGCCTGTCCGATCCGTGCCATGAGAGCGGGCAACCGCGCGCTGTGCATGCTCGTCCCTCCTCTTCCCTTTCCGTATCCCGACAAGACCGCCCAGGATAATCGGACAAATGCCGCGTATAGCAAATAAGGAATGCGTAGGGATGTCCGCTGCTCGGCTTATGGGCGCCCCGTTCAAGTCTCAACAACAGGGCCTGTGTTCGCGCCTCTGCAAGGTGTGCGTCCCGGCTCACGCACTGCGGGTCGGCCTGGACGGACTGCTGCTGGCAACTACGGCGCATGGTCCTGGCAGTAACGGCGCATGCAGGAAGCCTTGGTTGATGGTGGTGATCGGGGGGAGGTGATCGAAGGGACCGGTGTCGCCAGTCCTGTTGGACTCGCCGTCCCTGCTCTATACCGCCTTGTCCCCGGCGGGCGTCGGCCGCCCGCTCCGGGCGGCCGTCCCGGCCTGCGCCGGCGGTACGGCCTGGAGGTGCTGGGCGGACTCGGCGGCGGTGTAGGAGGAAGTGAAGGTGAATGCGTGGGGGGATGGTCCGTGCGCCCGCAGGTCCGCCAGCCGTTCCATGGCCTCGTCGACGGTCGGGAGGTGACCGGCGGGGACCCACCAGAGCACCAGATGTGCCTCGACGTGCCGCTCGAACCAATCACGGCGTCGCTGCATCGCCTCCAGGTGCCCGCTGCGGTAGGTGAAGTCCCACAGGGCCCGCTGGGTCTCCCACACCGACAGGGTGACGATGACGTTCTCGCCCGCCGGGCGCAGGCCGGTGGCGTCGGGCTTCCCCTCCTCCGCGAGCCGCCACACGAAGCCGGGGGCGCCGTCCGCGGCGGCGTTCACCGGGTCGAGCATTTCCACGAAGGGCGCCGTGCGCGGGTCGTCGAGCGGGTGGCGGAGCGTGGCGACGTTGAAGTGGGCAAGGTGGGCGGCATGCGCGGATGCGGTCATGGCCTCATCCCAGCAGACTCCCGCTTTCTATGTCAATGATGATTGTTTTTAGAAGCTTCGACCACCACGCAGCACTCCCCGGGTCGGGCGTCCATGCGGGCGCGGATGGGACCGTCCGTCCCGAACAGCCCCTCCAGCAGTGCGAGATTCATGCCGCAGACCAGCGGCGGGAAGCGTTCGGCGACGGCATGGAAGGGGCAGTTGCGCATACGCACGACGCGCGCGGCTGCCCCGGGCGCCCCCTGGTCGCCTTCGGCGCCTTCCAAGTGGGGTTCGTAGCCGCGGGCCGCCAGCATCTCCATGGCCTCTTCGAGACCGCCGCAGGGTGCCGCGGAGCCGCGCAGGGTCTCACCCCGGCGGCGCGCGGCCGCGCAGAGACCGGCGTCCAGCCCGGCCTGCTCGGCGGCCTCGGCGAGCAGCTCGGCGGCGGTGCGGTAGTCGCGGGCGGGCAGCGACACCGCCCGCTCGACCCGGGCCCGCGTGTACACCTTGGCGGGCCGGCCCGCCCCCGGCCCCGAGCGGCCCGTCAGGCGGCGGCTGCCGCTCTCCAGCAGGCCGACCTCGGCGAGCTTGTCCAGATGGTGCGCAGCGAGAGTGCGCGCCACCCCGGCCGCCTCGGCGGCCTCGTTGCGGCCGACCTCGCGGCCTTGCGCCACCACGTACTCGTACAGGCGCCGCCGCACCGGATCCTGCAACGCCGCGATCGCTTCGATGTCCTCCACCCGGCCATTCTAGGAACAATCCAGGTCGGAGATAGAAGCCCGGGACGATTCCCGTCAGTCAGGAACCGACGGATGACCAGGGCGTCTCGAAATCCTTCGTGCCCTTGCCGGACAGGGGGCCAACGGACCGTCCCACGGTCATCGGCAACTGCGGTTGCTGTACCGGTCGTTCCCGGCGCGCTCGCCCTCGGGATCGCGGCCGTGCTCCGTCTTCGGGTCGTGGCCGCACTGCGGGTCCTGCCGCGCCCTCAGGGTCACCTCCCAGGACCGGGTGCCCGCCGCCCATGGAAGGGGAACCACCGCACCCGGGGTACGTCGCCGAGTGCGGAGATCGCGGTGGGGCCGTGCCCCGCGGCTGTCAGGGGCTTCTCGATGTCGGTCGCCAGGTCGGGGAGATAGCCGAACAGGACGTCGGCGGGCCCGTCCACCCGCACCTCTCCCAGGGCCGCCGGCAGCAGCAGGGTCCGCGCCCGGTCCAGGTGGCCGGTCCAGCCGCCGGCGGCGACGGTGACCGGGGCGCCGGCGTTGGTGAGAACCTGTGCCGTGGTGAAGGCGCGGGTGAGGGAGGCGGTGCTGCCGGCGGTCCAGCGTTCCAGGGCGAAGTACGGCCCCGCACACAGCACCGTGCGCACCACGGAGTCCGCCTGCGGGACGCTCAGCCCCGGCTGGAACTCCGGCCGTGGCCCGGGCCGCCACTCCTCCAGCAAGCGCCCGATGTTCGCCTCGTGCTCGCGTTCGTCCAGGGGTGCGCCGTCCGCCATCCGCCACGGCATGGCGTGCTGCTGGATGTCGGAGGTCTGCTCGATCTCGTACACCAGCGGGCCCGGCCCGAAGCTGTGCGGGGTCCCGTCGGGGACGTAGACGGTCTGCCCGGCGTGTACCGGCAGACGGCGCATGACCGCGTCGAAGTCCTGTGCGAGCAGGGCCCGGCGCAGCCGCGCGCCGTCGACTCCGGGACGGGTCCCGACCAGCGCGGTGGCGCCGGGCACAGCGTCCAGGACGTGCCAGGCCTCGGTCTTGCCGTGGGGCTCGCCCTCCAGACGCCGGGCGGTGGCGTCGTCGGCGTGCAGATGCACGGGCAGGGCCCGGGTGGCGTCGATGAACTTGGTGAGCAGCGGAAAGCGCGGGCCGTGCGGGCGGTCGCCCAACAGTCCGTCCGCGTGCTCCGCCATGAGCCGGCGCAGACTCAGCCCGGCGAGCGGGCCCTCGGTGACCGTCGCGCCCTCACCATCGACATCGCTCACCTCCCACGTCTCGGCGACGCGACCCGTCGGCAGACCCGTGCGGCCCAGCCGGTCGGCGAGGGCCCGCCCGCCGAAGACATGCTGCTTGACCGGCGTGGTGAGGCTCAGCGGATACCAGGCCACCCGGTCCGGCATCTCAGCCGGCCGCGTTGTCGACGCGTATGCGCACCTGCTCCTCCAGGCGCCTGAGGCTGCCGTCGAGTGCGTCGTACACCGCCTGCTCGCCCGGGTCGTGACCGTCGTCGAAGAACGACAGGTGCACCGTCACCTCGCTGGCGCCGCTGCCGATGCCGGCCACCTGCAGCCACCCCGCGTAACTGCCCTGCTCCCGGGTGCCCCACTCCAGCCGCATCTGCTCGGGCTCGGAGCGCAGCAGCGCGGGCATGTCCTCGCCGGAGGTGTCCTCGTGCACGGTCACGGCGGGCGGGTCCCCGGCGTCCACGTGCAGGGCGTCCGGGAGCCATGCGTCGAGCTGGCCGAGGTTGGCCGCCTGGTCGAAGACCTGCTCGGGCTGTGCGGGCATCGTCCGGGACCGTTCGTACTCGCCCATGGTCCACCGCCCCTCCACTCGGAAGTCGTACCCCCACCGCGTGCCCCTTCCGGCGCGACCGAAAAGCCCCGCACGGCCGTTCCTGCGGACCGAGCCTGTGCGCCCCCAACTTGTCTGGTCAAGTTTGGTCGTGGTTCTTCCGCTCGACGGCGGCGTCCCGTACTCATGTCCCGTTCGTTGCGCACAGCCAGGCCGTGCGGACAGCACTCCTCACGGCATCCTCACCTACAGGACGAGGTACCACGTATGCGACTGCGCTGGAGATCTCCCGTCGGGCTCCTGGCCCTCCTCGGTGCACTGATCGTCGCCGCTCCCGCCCCCGCCCGGGCGGCCGGGAGCAGCGGCAACCTGATCGTCAACGGCGATGCGGAGAGCGGCGGTTACTGCACCCAGGACTGGGCGGCGGCCACCACGGTCCCGGGCTGGACCACCCAGGCCGGCGGACCGGACGTCATGTGTCACAGCGTCGCCTCCTTCGGGCTGCCGAGCGACGGCGGGACACCGGGCAAGGCGTTCTTCGGGCCCGGCAACTTCGGCGACGGCTCCATGAGCCAGACCGTCGACGTCTCCTCGGCCGCCACCGCCATCGACGGCGGCGGTGTGCACTACGACCTCTCCGGCTGGCTCGGCGGCTGGACCACCTACGGCGGACACGTCGCCGTGAGCCTGCACTTCCACGACGGCAGCGGACGCCCGGTCGGCGCCACCGCCAAGCTGCCCACCGTGTCCGCGAGCGACCGGGGCCTGGCCACCAAGTTCCTCTCCCGCAGCACCAACGGTGCGGTGCCGGCCGGTACCCGGTCGGTCCAGGTCGAGGTGCAGTTCCTGTCGACGACCAGCGAGACCGGCTACCTCGACAACCTCTCCCTCACCCTGGACACCCCGGTCACCGCACCGGCCCCGCTCGCACCGCCCGTCTCCGAAGTCCCCGGCTACGACCATGTGTTCACGGTCATGATGGAGAACACGGACTACTCCGAGGTCATGAACGACCCCGCGGACACGCCGTACATGCACAGCCTCATGTCCCAGGGCGCCACGCTCACCGACTTCCACGGCGTCTACCACCCGAGCGACGAGAACTACCTCGCCATCGCCGGCGGCGACACCTACACCAAGGGCGCCACCTACTTCCCGAACATCAACTCCCCCCAGCGCAACCTCGGCGACACCATCGAGGCGGCAGGCAGGACCTGGAAGGCCTATGAGCAGGGCATGGGTACCCCCTGCAACACCAGGAACAACAACGACAGTTACTACGAGCCCGACGACGCGCCCTTCATCAACTACACCGACATCAGCGGTGACGCCACACGCTGCGCGGCCCACCTGTTCGACACCACCCAGCTGACCACCGACCTGAAGTCCGCGGCCACCACACCCGCCTTCTCCTGGATCGCAGCCGACGACTACTACGACGGTGAGGCCTCCGGCAACGGCAACGCCACCAGCCTGAAGACACAGGACGGCTGGCTGAAGCAGACGCTCGCCCCGGTCCTCGCCTCCCCGGCCTGGACCCAGCAGCGCTCGCTGCTGATCCTGACCTGGGACGAGAGCCAGAACGAGGGCTACAACCACATCGCCACCACCCTCGTCGGCTCCCAGGGCACCGTCCCGGCCGGCACCAGCAGCCCGCTGCACTACGACCACTACGGCATCGGCCGCACCATCGAGGCGGCCCTCGGCCTGCCCGGCCTCACGGCCAACGACACCTACGCGACACCGCTCAACGCCGCGTTCGCCCCGTCCGGCGCGAGCACACCGACGCTCACCGGCGACCTGAACGCGGTCTCCGACGGCGGCAACGTCACCTTCCGCTACTCGGTGCCGTCGGCGGCCCAGGCGAACACCAAGAACTGGATCGGCGTCTACCCGGCGGGCGTCACCCCGGGCAAGCAGTCCTCGCTCACCTGGTCCTACGCCCCGAACGCCAGCGGTGCCCTGACCTTCTCGACCGGCAAACTGAGCGGAGCGGGGAAGTACGACGTGTACTACTTTGCCAACGACGGCTACTCGGTCCTGGCCGGACCGTTCTCCCTGACCGTGGGCTGAGCCCGCAGGCAGGCGTCAGCGGTATGGCCGCGTCAGCCGTCGGCGCCTGCCGGTGGCCGGGGTGCCGTGTCCGCGGCGAGCCCGGCCCGATGGGCGAACAGGGCGGCCGGGACCCGGTTCTCCAGACCCAGCCGGGTCAGGACGCGGTTGATCCGGCTCTTGACGGTCGCCTCGCTGAGCCGAGGTCCGCGGCGATCCGCGCGTTGCACAGTCCCCGCGCGACCAGCACGAGGACCTGGACCTCGCGCTCGGTGAGCGTGCCGGCCTCCGGCGCCGGGGCCGGCGCTGGAGCGAGGAGGGCGGGGGCACCGCGGTGACGGTGTCGATCAGACGACTCGCCGGCGGTGCCCCGGCTCGCCTTCTTCCCACCCCAGGGCACGACCGTACGGATCGCCGGCGTCAGTCCGTCCCGCGCCGTGACCGAGCGGCTGCAGACTACGCTCGCCCGGTTCGCCGACGGTTCCGGTGGCGTCGCCGCTGCCTCCGCCTCGGCGCTGCCTCCGCCTCGGCGCTGCCTCCGCCTCGGCGGTGCCTCCGCCTCGGCGGTGCGGCCGGCGATGACCGCGGTCGAGAACGACCTGCTGGATCCGACCCGGCGCGAGGCCGCCGCGGGCGCGAAGATCGTTATCTGGCCCGGGGAAGCCGTCGGGACCCAGGCGTCGCACGCGCCCGCCGCCATCGCCGCCGCCCGGTGGGCCGGTGACGACGGTGTGGGCTCACGCGACCGCCCGGCGGGCCGTCTTCTCCACCAGGGAGATCCCGTCACCCATCGAGGCGCTGCCGTTCGACAGGACCGCGACGAGGTAGCGGTGCCCCTTGGCGGTGACCTGACCGACGCTGTTGACGTCCCACAGTCCGGAGGGGTTGCGCTGCAGCCAGCCGTTCTTCAGCGCCGGTGGGGAGCCGGAGCCGCCGGCGGCGGAGACCCCCCAGGTCTGCTCGGGGACGACGTGACCCATGAGGGTGCGGAGGTAGGTCCGGGACTCCGTGGTCAGCCCGCCGGAGCCGGACTTGGCCGGCGTACCGCTGTCGAACACGGCCCTGAGCAGCCGTATCTGGTCGCTCGCGGTCGTCCGTGTCAGCCCCCACGTGACGCCGGGCCCGCCCGTGGTCGAGGTCAGCCCCAGCCGTTTGTTGGCGGCGGCCAGCCCGGGGGCCCGGCCGATCTGCCGCCAGAGCGCGTTGGCCGCCGTGTTGTCGCTGCGCTCGATCATCGGCTCGGCGCGCCCGCGTTCACCGGCGGTGAGCCGCCGTCCCGCGTCCTGGGCCTGGAGGAGCAGCGTCGCGAGGATGTCGACCTTGACGATGCTGGCGGTGTCGTACGCGCTGTCCTTCCCGTGCACCACGGGGGTGCCGGCTCCGTCCAGATCGAGCACGGCGGCCGTGGCGTGCGGGGACGCGGCCGGAGCGGAGGCGGCCACGGCCGGTGCCGGGTGCAGGGCGCCGGCCGCGAGGAGGGCGCCGACCGAGGCCAGGAGGACGCCGGTCCGTGTGTGTGCGGCGGTGGGGGAGGGGCGAGACGGCATGGCCCCGAACGTAAGCAAAACGCGCACCGGGCGAAGTGGCAGCCGTCACCTTCCCGCGGATCGGCGGCCGATTGTGAGAAGAGCCACCGAAGGGCCACGCAAGAGCCACCGAAGAGCTGCTGACGCCACCGACGCCACCAATGGGACGCATTGCGCCGCATGAGCGGGTCATACGGCGGCGTGTATGCGCGGACGGATCGCGTGTCTCGCTTATCGTCGGCCAGACACCGACATCCGGAGTGATAATGGAAAAATCGGATGAATTGGTTGATGTGGTCGACGGCGTGGCGGTCGTCCCCGTCGGCTCGCTGCCCGTACGCCGCATCCGGCCGTGGCCGTTCGGCGCCGCCCTCGCGATCGCGGCCGGCGCCGCGGTCGTGCTCCTCCTGGCCGGCGCCCACTGGCTGAACCAGCCCGCCGTCCAGGCCTGGCGCACCGTCTGCCTGGCCATCACCGTCCAGGCCCTGCCCTTCCTCCTGCTCGGCACCGCCCTGTCCGGTGCCATCAACGCGTTCGTGCCGGCTGGTCTGTTCACCAGGATCCTGCCGAAGAGAGCCGCCCTCGCCGTGCCGGTCGCCGGCGTCGCGGGCGCGGTGCTGCCGGGCTGCGAGTGCGCGTCCGTCCCCGTTGCCCACAGCCTGATCCGACGGGGGGTCACCCCGGCCGCCGCCTTCGCCTTCCTGCTCTCCGCGCCCGCCGTCAACCCCGTCGTACTCACCGCCACCGCCGTCGCCTTCCCGGGCAACCCCGCGATGGTCGCCGCCCGGCTGCTCGCCTCGCTCGCCGTCGCGGCCGTGATGGGCTGGCTGTGGCTCTGGCTGGGCAAGGAGGAGTGGCTGCGGCCGGTCCTGCGGCACCGGCACACCGGCCACGAGCACGGCCGCAGTCGCTGGAACGAGTTCCGGCTCGGATTCCAGCACGACTTCCTGCACGCCGGCGGCTTCCTCGTGCTCGGCGCCATGGCCGCCGCCACCTTCAATGTCGCCGTGCCGCGTTCCGTCCTCGACGCCTTCTCCGGCTCGCCCTGGCTCTCGGTGCTCTTCCTGGCCGGACTCGCCGTGCTGCTGGCGGTCTGCTCGGAGGCCGACGCGTTCGTCGCCGCCTCCCTCACCGGGTTCTCGCCGACCGCGCGGCTCGCGTTCATGGTGGTCGGCCCCATGGTCGACCTGAAGCTGATCGCCCTTCAGGCGGGCACCTTCGGGCGGGCCTTCGCCTGGCGGTTCTCCACGGCCACCACCGTCGTGGCGGTCGCCGCGAGCGCCCTGATCGGAGGCGCACTGCTGTGAAACGCCCCGTGCAGACCCTGCTCCTGACGCTGACCGGCACCGGCCTGCTGCACACCGCCCTCTTCACCGACATCTACCTGCGCTACGTCAAGGCCGGTCTGCGCCCGCTGCTCATCGTCTCCGGTGCCGTCCTCCTGCTGCTCGGCCTGGCCGCGGCGGCCCTACGGGACCAACCGCGGCACACCGCCCACGAGCACGGCCACGACCACGCCGGCGCCCCGCGCGTCGCCTGGCTGCTGTTTCTCCCGGCGACCAGCCTGCTGTTCTACGCGCCGCCCGCCCTGGGCGCGTACACCGCGGCACGCTCCAGCACCAAGCCCGTCGCGGTGCAGAAGGGGTTCGCCGCGCTGCCCGCCACCTCACCGCTGCCCCTGACCCTCACCGACTTCACCAAGCGCGTCCAACAGGACCGCAGCCGCGCGATCAGGAGCCGGATCGTCAGGCTCACGGGATTCGTCACCCCCGCCGAGGACGACGACGGCTTCTACCTGACCCGCATCATCTTCACGTGCTGCGCGGCCGACTCGCAGACCGTCAAGGTCCGCGTGTACGGTACCGAGGCGCCGCCCGCGAACACCTGGCTCGCGGTGACCGGCACCTGGCACCCGCACGGCGGTCTCGGTACGAGGACCGCGCAGGCGGCCCTCGACGTCAAGGACACCCGCCCCATCGCCCAGCCGGTTAACGCCTACACCGACGACCTGCCGCTCACGCCGTCCTAGCCGTCGTACCCCGACGATCCCGGCTGCAGGGACGCCGGACGGCGTTCGGCGTCGGGAGCCCTGCGGCGCCGAGGAGGCTGTGGCCGCCGGGTCCTTGACGAGCCGGGCGTACGGACTGACCGCGCCGTCGTCCAGGTCGTGGTTGACCGGGCGGACGGGGGGCAGCGCTTGCCGGGTGACGACGATCCTGCCGACGCGTTGACGCGCGGGGGCGTCATCACGGGTCATGGCCGGCTTCTTCGGGTGCGTGACTGTCCCCTCGCCTGCTCCGGCCCCGTGCGCGCGGCATGCCGGAGGGAGACGGAGCGGCACCGCGGAGGACGGAACGCATCGCGGGGGACGGTGCGGCACCGCGGGGGTCGGTGCCGCTCCTGAACCAACCGTCCGCCGGCCTCCCGGCGTCCGACCAGTGCCCTTCGGCCCTCGGCCTGCCGGGGCCGGACGTCCCGGCCCCGGCAGGCCGGAAGGGTGCCGGGGCGAGGTCGGTATGCCCCTCTTCGGCACTCACACCGCAGGCAGCCGGATTGGGGTGCACGATGGTGTCGTGGCACTCCACGGGCGGATCCGGGAGACCTCCCGGGACCCGCTCGCCACCCGCCCGGCGAGGTCCCGTCCGGCGCGGCGGACGCGGAGTGCGCGGCGAAGCCGCCGGTGCGCGTAAGGAGGCGGTGACGATGAACCGGACACCTCCCACGACGGTCGCCCGGGTACGGCTGTGGCGCTGGCGACGCAATCCGCTGAGGCGGCACAGCGACGTCGTCGAGGCCTGGATCGTCCTCGTGACCTGGGTGTTCGCCGTGCTCGGCGGGGCCGTCGCCGGTCTCGCGGCGGCCCAGACCGCCGACTCGGCGTTCTCCGCCCGGCAGGCCCAGGTGCACGCCGTGTCCGCCGTGCTCATCGACGGCGCGGCGAGGACCCCGGCCTCCGGGAGCGGTTACGACGACGGGCGGGTATGGGCCGCCGTGCGCTGGACGGACGACCACGGCAGGGTGCACACCGACCAGGCGAAGGTCCGGCCCGGCGCCCCCGCGGGATCCCAGGTGACGGTGTGGACCAACCGCGGGGACCGCGTGGTCTCCGCGCCCGTCACGGGCGCCGCGGCGGATCTGCAGGCGGCCCTCACCGGCGCCCTCGTCGCCCCGTCGGCCGGCGCGGCGGTCTGGGCCGCGGGATGGCTGGTCCGCAACCGGCTGATCCGGCGGCGCATGGCCGAGTGGGACGAGGAGTGGAAGCAGATCGGGCCACGGTGGGGGAACCTCAGCGGCGGACGGGGCTGAGCAGCCGACCACCGGGTGCGGGAGCTTGGTTGCCACGGGGGACGCACGGACGCGGTCCTCGTCCCGGCGTCCGCTGCCGCTGGGGGCCGCACCGGCGTCCGTCGGCGGGCCGGTGACCGGCTGTTCGAGGAGCGACGGTGGGCGGAAGCACGGGGCACGAGCGCGGGGCCAGGACCGGCGGAGCCCGGACGGAACGACAGGGCGGGAAGGGCCACCCGCTTCTCGCGGATCCGGATTGCGCGGTGCACGGCTCCCAGCCGCTTCCCCGCGTCTGTTCTCGGTCCTTCCCGCCACTACCAGCACACCACGGATTCCGCCGCCTCACCAGGCCCGGCAGCCGCCGTCCGACGACTTTGTGCCCGGCAAGCCGGGCCGCAGCCGTCCCCCGGGCAGCCTCAGCCGGCCATGGCCGCGCTCACACTGGGGTAGCAGTCGACGAGGTCGGTGAGGCCGACGATCTCCAGGGTCCGCAGGACGGCTGTGCGCACGCCGGCCAGCCGCAGCCAGCCGGCCGGGCCGTGGGCACGGTGAGCGGCGATGAGGACGTTGATGCCGCTGGAATCCATGAACGCGACGCCCGTGAAGTCCGCGACGGTGCGAGCCGTCGTCGCGGGGTCCTCGGGCGTCAGCGCCTGACCCACCAGACCGGAGGTGTGGTAGTCGATCTCGCCGGACACCGTGACGACCGTGACGCCGTCCACGGTGGTACAGCTGATGGCCAGCCGGTCGAGTGCCGGCGGTTCGTTGGTGTCTGCGCTGTCTGCCACGCGTTCCTCGTCCTCACTCCGCGATCCCTGACCTGAGGTCGCCTCATCGTGGCGGCTGCCCAGGATCCTGCCCGGGATGCAGTATGGAGAAGCGCGGTCTCATCGACGTGAAGTGCCGCTCGGCCATGGCGCCCCCGTGGGAGTGGCGTCCGGAACTGGGCAGCCGGCGCAGCAGCAGCATGAAGCCCCAGGAAGGTTCCGCAGCTGCCCCCACGGTCATCGCGGTGGGTGCAAGAGCAAGCCGCAACGGCCGGGTCGGGGCGGGGCGGCCTCGGGGCAGCGAGGAAAGTCCCGACCGTTCCAACCTGTCGCTTCTACAGTGCTGTAGATTCAAGTCGGATCAGTCGCGGGAGTTTCCGAAGAGGATGCGGTAGCCGATGAGCAGTACCAGGGAGCCGCCGACCGCCGCACCCCAGGTGTAGAGGTCGAAGAAGTGCTTCTCCACCGGGCGGTCGAGGAAGCGGGCGGAGAGCCAGCCGCCGACGAAGGCGCCCGCGACGCCGATGAGGGTGGTGCCGATCAGACCGCCCGGGTCGCGGCCGGGCAGCAGCACCTTGGCGATGGCTCCGGCGAGCAGGCCGAGGATGATCCAGCCGATGATGCCCACGGTGTTGTCCTCCAGTCGGGTCGGGATCCGCGCCGAGTGCGCCGGATGCCGACACGTGAATTGCTTGTTTGCGCAAGCCTAGGGGGCAGGTGAGGTGGCCGGACGGGCGGCTTCGGTAACTGGTGACGGTCCGTCGAGGTTCTGCGACATGACCAAGACATTGCGCAATCGAGGAACTGAGAGGGACTCAAGAGCGTTGATCATGACGGATGCGGGACGTGTGAGCGGCTGCGGAGGACGTGGATGAGTGTGTCCCTGACCAAGGGCGGCAATGTGTCGCTCAGCAAGCAGGCCCCCGGACTGACCGCTGTGACGGTCGGGCTGGGTTGGCAGGCGAACACCGGGTATGAACTGGACGCAAGTGCCCTGCTGTGCGACGCGTCGGGCAGGGTGCTGTCCGACGAGCACTTCGTCTTCTTCAACAACCTGAGCAGTCCCGACGGTTCGGTCCGCCATGGTGGCGGTGGCAGCCCGGCCGACGGTGACGACCAGCGGATCCAGGTCGACCTGACCAGGGTCCCGGACCGGGTCGAGAAGATCGTCTTCCTGGTGTCCCTCTACGAGGGCGCGAGCCGAGGCCAGGTCTTCGGGCAGGTGCGCCGGGCGCACATCCGCGTCCTGGACCAGGACAGCGGCACCGAACTGGCCCGCTACGACCTCGCGTCGGGCAGCCTGTCGACCGAGACCGCACTGGTCTTCGGCGAGGTGTACCGGCACGGTGCGCAGTGGAAGTTCCGCGCGGTCGGCCAGGGTTACGCCTCGGGGCTCGCCGGCATCGCCACCGACTACGGCGTGACCGTGCTGCGGGACACGCCCTCGAAACCGGCCCCGAGCCCCGCACCGGCCCCGAGCCCGGCCCCGGTCGCCCCACCGCAGACGGCCGCCCCCGGGTACGTGCCGCCCGCTCCGCTGAACCCACCGGTCGCCGCCCCGCCGGCCCCGGCAGGCACCACATCCCCGCAACCCACCGGGAGTTCCACCATGACCTGCTTCTTCGACCCCCAGCACGGCCCGGGCGCCCTCACCGTGACCTGGTCCCCGCAGTGGGGCGTACCCCGGCCCGTCCAGGCCTGCGGCGCCTGCGCGCAGCGGATCCAGACCACGGCACCGCCGTTCTACACCCCGCCCCAGCAGGGCTATCCCCAGCAGGGCTATCCGCAGCAGGGCTATCCGCAGGGCTATCCCCAGCAGGGATACGCAGAGCCGTACGCGGACCACGACCACCATCAGCAGGGCGGCGGCCGGCGCTTCGGCGCGGGTGCGCTCATCGGGGCCGGTGCCGCGGGCCTCATCGGTGGCGCGCTGCTCAACGAGGCGTTCGACGACGACGAGCCGGATGTCGTGGTCAACAACTACTACGAGGACTGACCGGCGGCGCCCGTCCTTGGAACCCGGACGCCTACACTGGGTGGGCGCGTGTGCGTCGGCTGTGACGAGGGCGGGGACGGGAGAGGACCGTGACGGAGAATGCCGCTGGCTTCCAGGACCCGCCCGCCGAGGTGCTGGCGGAGGCTGCCGCGGCGTTCGGCCTGCTCGCCTCGCCCGCCCGGCTGCACCTGATGTGGGCCCTGTCACAGCGGGAGAGCGATGTCACCCATCTCGCGGACCGCGTGGGCGGTGCGCTGCCCGCGGTCAGCCAGCACCTGGCGAAGCTGAAGCTCGGCGGACTCGTCCGCTCCCGGCGCGAGGGCCGACGGCAGGTCTACTACATCGACGACCCCGATGTCGTCACCCTGGTCCGCGTGATGGTGGGACAGCTGACCGCCCGCTCCCGGCACGCCTCGCTCCCTGTCCAGGGCCTGCGCGGGACCGGCGGCTGACGGCACCGGCCGTTCTCACTCACATCCAGGTCCTTTCTTATACAAGGCGCGTAGACTCCCGCTCCCGTACCGTCCCGGGTCCGCATACGGTTCCATGAGATGCCTCACCTGTGAATCGTGTGTGGAGCTGCGGTGCTCGGGCCACGGGTTTGTTAGATTGCGCAACCACGCAAGCAAGGCGGAGCCGCGTGCTTCGCCAGCCCGTACATCGCCGTGCGGGCCTGGCCGTACGCTGCACGGCCCGGCCCGACGGCTCGACCCTTCAGGGGAGTGGGAGATGAGCGACCCGTGGGACGGGCCCGCCGGCCAGGCCACCCGCAGCCGTAGCGCGAGGGTGCCCGGACAGCGAGCGGCCGAGCCCGACGGGCCGCCTCCGCCGGGCGGCAGGGCCGCGGCCCGGGCGGCTGCCCGCTCGCACGGCGGCACCCGGGGGCGCCGGGGCCGTCCGGTGGGCCGCGGCAAGCGGGTGCTGAAGATCTTCGCGATAGGCCTGTCGACTGTCATCGTGGTCACGGCCGGCGCGGGGTGGTGGTTCTACGAGCACCTGAACGGCAACATCCACAGCGTCGCGCTCGACGGCAAGGGCGGCGCCGAGAAGGCGGACGCCTTCGGCCGTACCCCGATCAACATCCTGGTCATGGGTTCGGACGGCCGTACCAGCGCGGCCGACTGCAAGCTCGGCGGCGGCTGCGCGAAGACCGGGGTGCAGACCGGCAGCAACGCCGACGTGCAGATGGTGGTGCACGTCTCCGCCGACCGCTCCAACGCCACGGTCATGAGCATCCCCCGCGACACCATGGCCAAGGTCCCGGCCTGCAAGGACAGCGAGAGCGGCCAGTCCACGAACGGCTACTACGGGCAGATCAACAGCGCGCTGCAGTACGGTCCCGCCTGCCAGGTGGCCACCGTCCACCAGCTCACCGGCATCCCGATCGACCACTTCGTCAAGCTGGACTTCTCCGGCGTGGTGAAGATGTCCGACGCCGTCGGGGGCGTCGACGTGTGCGTGAGCGACGACGTCTACGACACCTACTCGCATCTGAAGCTGTCCAAGGGCGCCCACACCCTCAAGGGCGTCGCGGCGCTGGAGTTCGTCCGCTCCCGGCACGGCTTCGGCGACGGCAGTGACCTCGGCCGTACGATCTCGCAGCACATCTTCCTCAGCTCGATGATCCGCAAGTTCAAGAGCGCGGGCACGCTGACCGACCCGACGGCGGTGTACGACCTCGCGGACGCGGCGACCAAGGCGCTGACCGTGGACGACGGCCTGGGCAGCGTGAAGAAGCTGATCTCGCTCGCGTCGGACGTGAACAAGGTGCCGACGAAGCGGATGACGTTCACGACGATGCAGACGGCCCCCGACCCGAACAACAAGGACCGGGTGGTCGTGGGCCAGGGCGCCAGGACCCTGTTCTCCACCATCGCCAACGACCAGGCGCTGACCACCGGTTCGGGCAAGAAGTCCGCGGCGGCCCAGGCGACCGCCAAGCCCACCGCCTCGGCCGTACCGGCGTCGCGGATCGCCGTCACCGTCGAGAACGGCACCACGGTCACCGGCCGCGCCTCGGACATCGCGACCGCGCTGACCGACCAGGGCTTCAGCCCCGAGACGGCCACGGCGAACGCGCCGAGCCCCGCCACGACCACGACCCTGACCTACGGCACCGGTCAGAAGGGCGAGGCGCAGACCGCCGCCAAGGCGCTGGGCCTGTCCTCCTCGCACCTGAGGCAGGGCACCGGCACGGGCCTGACCCTGGTGATCGGCAGTGACTGGCCCAGCGGCAGCAGTTACCCGGGCGGCAGCTCCTCGTCGGCGCCCGCAGACACCCAGGCCGCCGTTTCCAACGCTCACGCCTCCACCGCCGACCAGGCCAAGACCTGCGCCAAGGTCAGCCCCTACAAGACGGTCGAACTCAACGGCGTCTCCATGACACCGTCCCAGGCGTACGCGGCGGCGAGGAAAGAGCCCGACTCGGACGCCTGACCGCCGCGTGGCACTGCGCGCGGCGCATGTCTCCCGCCGGTTCAGGGACTGGCGACGTCGAAGCCGTACCGCAGCGGCTCGGTGGTGATGGTGTAGTCGCGGCGGTACAGGTACACCGCCGCCGCGTGTATGCCGCCGGGCGGTGCGGCCTCGACCGGGCAGGGGTACGTCACCTGGATCACGCGCGGCCGGTCGGAGACCTTCATCCGCAGCCCGTCCGCCGGCCCTCCGTCGAGCACGGCGGTCTCCCAACCCGTCACTTCGGTAGTCTCCACGACGGAAATTTTACGGGTTGCGCAAGTTTTGAGCCGGTGAGGCGGATCACGGGGACGGCCGCCGGGCTACGCGGGCCGCTGGGAGGCTGCCGCTTCGGGGCGCAGGTCGGACAGGGTGAGGGGGTGCGCCGGGGGATCGGCGAGTGCGATGCGGGAGGTCGCCCGCAGGTCGGCGCCGACGTGGAGCAGTTCGCCGGGCGCCATGAGGTGCCAGTGCGGGCTTTCGTCCATGCGCTCGCTGGCCACGACGACGGACGGGCGATCACCCAGATGCGCTGAGCGCACCCGCAGATGACCGCCCCGGCCGGTGTGGTCCAGCTGCCGTGAGCCCTGCTGACCGCCCGCCGGGCGCCGCAGGACGTACAGCTCGTGGGTGGCGGGATAGCGCAGCGCCCACAGCTCCCGGGCGGTGACGAGGACGATGTTGAGCGCGAACAGGGGCAGGTTCCGGGCCACCCAGCGTGCGGCCGACTCCAGGCCGGCGGACACGTTTCCGCCGTGCGCCGCGGTCTCCCGCGTGACCAGGGCGAAGAAGCGCTCGGAGTCGGTGTCGCCGTGCACCAGTGCGCGGTCCTCGCCCAGGTGACGGTCGAGTTCGTCCAGTCCCTCGATCACACCGTTGTGGGCGAACAGCCGCCCCTGCTGCTCGAAGGGGTGGGTGTTGCGTACGTCCAGCCCGCCGGTCGAGGCGAACCGGATGTGCGCGAGGAACGTCGCCGACTCGACCTCCCGGGCCTCCCTGGCGAAGACGCGGTCCTGATAAGCCGCGATCGGTGCCTTGTGCACCTCGGGCGTGCCGTCCGGGTCGAAGAAGCCGAGCCCGGTGCCGTCGGGTTCGCGGTGACTCTGCGCGCTGAGACTGTCGGGGGCGTCCAGCAGCCAGAACGTGGCGTGCGTGCGGAGCGGGGAACTGATCAGCCCGAACAGTCGGCACACGGCATCCTCCTCGTCGCCCGTCCTTCGCCGGGATCCGCCGCGGGACACCCGGACGCCCATGGTCCCGCGCGGCGGACTTTCCCGCACCCGGCGCCTCAACCAGCCGGGCGCAGCACCGAGTCGACTGCTCCGTCGATCGTCGGGTGAGCGAACGTGGTGCAGGGCGCGGCCCGCCGGTCGCGGACGCGGACACCAGGAGACGCGGTGGGTCGGCCGATGCGGCGCAGGCTCGCGTGAGGGTGTCGGTGCGGCGCATCCGGCTGTCGCGGCCCTCCCGCCGGTCGGCAGCGGTCCACCGCTTGTCGCCGACTCCCGCGCCGACCAGGTGGTCGACGGCGTCGACGCCGTCCAGCGCACCGGGTTCACGGCGGCCACCACGACCGGCTTCGCCACCTTCGGTCTCCTCTCCCACCACCTGGTCGAGCATCACCTGATGGCCACCGGGTCGGTGCCGGCCGTGGACACCGTGGCGGCACTGGTCACGGGGCGGCTGTACGACCGGTTCGGCCCGCGCGTCCGGGACGGCCTGCCCGTGCTCACGGCCGGCGTGGCGTTGCTCGTGTTCACGGACACCGTCGCCGTCGCGGTGGCCGGGTCGCTGGTCCGGGGTGCCGCCATGGGCATCGAGGAGTCCACCCTGGCGGGCGGCGCGCTGACCGGCGGCCTGTACGGCTACTCGATTGCCCTGCTGATCACGGTGGTGGCCACGATCCAGGTCGTCGCGCTGATGCTGCCGGCGTCACCGGGGCGGCCCGGTCCCCACTCCGTCGCCGGTGACCGGGGCCAGATCCGCCCCCATGATCGGGGCCAGGTCCGCCGTGCGTACGCCGTTTCCCATCGCCGGGTCAGGTTCCGCCGCGCGTACACACTCTCCCGTCACCGGGTCAGGCCCGGCGTGCGCACCCCGTTTCCCGTCACGGGGCCGGACCCGCCAAGCGCACAGGGCGTCCTGTCACCGGGTCAGGTACGCCGCCGGAACGCCGCCTCCTGCACCCGCCTGCGACGCCCCGCCCGGGACGACCTGGCCCGTCGCACGAGGTCCGCGGCGGCCGGCTGCCACTCGCGATACGCGAAGTCGAACCCGGCCTCCCGCAGTCGGCCCGGGACCACCCGGCGGCTCTTGAGCAGCAACTCCGTGTCCGAGCGCAGCGCGAACGCCCCCAGCTCCGCCATCCACCGCGTGGCCGGCAACCCCACGGGGACACCCCAGGCCGTGCGCAGCGCCCGCATGAACTCCCGGTGCGGCAGTGGGCCGGGGGAGGCGAGGTTCACCGGCCCGTCGATGTCGTCCCGCTCGATCAGGAACTCCACCGCGCGTACGAAGTCCTCGTCGTGGATCCAGGAGACGTACTGCGCCCCACCGGCGACCGGTCCGCCCAGCCCCGACCGGGCGAGCCTCAGCAGCACATCGAAGACGCCGCCCCGGTCCGGGCTCATCACCATCGCCGAGCGCAACGCCACCTTCCGTGTCGCCGGTGTCGGCGCCTCACACTGCGCGCGCTCCCAGTTCCGGGCGATGTCGACGCTGTACGCCCAGTACTCCGGGACCCCGGCCTCCGAGCCGCCGATCATCCCTGTCGCCTCGTCGTTCGCCGCGTCGAAGCGATGGGCGTAGATCGTCGCCGTGCTCATCTGCAGCCACACGCGCGGCGGTCGCGCGGCGGCGGCGATCGCCTCCCCGACCACCCGCGCCGAGTCCACCCGCGAATCCATCATGGCCCGCAGGTTCTCGGCGGTGTAGCGGCAGGAGACGCTGCGTCCGGCCAGGTTGATGACGACATCGCTGCCGTCGACCACGTCGGCCCAGCGCCCGGGCGTGACCCCGTCCCATCCGATCTGCCGTTCCCTCTCACGGCGCCGGGTCAACACGGTCACCTCATGCCCGGCTGCCGTCAGCGCCCGGTCGAGAATCGTGCCCACCTGTCCGGTTCCCCCGGGCAGAACCACCTTCATCGAGCCTCCTCGGTTCGGTGCGCACAGCGTAGCCCCATGTTTGAACGCGTTCAAAAATGCCGGAGTCCGACCCTGTTGAGGCTCATGTCAGGCGCATGTGCCAAGTCCACGACAACGGTCCCGCTGCCCCTCGGCGTTGACATGCGCTGCGGTAAGGTACGAGCTGTTTGGTTTAATTTTCAGCTTGAGGAGGGTCCATGGCTCAGCAGGAGCGAGCTGTCCGGACCCGGCGCGCTGTTCTCGAAGCCGCCGCGGCGGTCTTCGCCGAGCGCGGATACGCGGCGGCGACCATCGCCGAGATCCTCAACCGGGCCGGCGTGACCAAGGGCGCCCTGTACTTCCACTTCGACTCCAAGGCGGCCCTCGCCCAGGGCGTGCTGCAGGAGCAGATCACCACCGAGTACCACCTCACCCGGGAACTGAAGTTGCAGGAGTGGGTCGACGCGGGCATGACCCTGGCCCAGCGGCTGCCCCAGGAACCCATGCTGCTCGCGGGCGTCCGGCTCTCCGCCGACCTGCAGGGCCGCGATGTCTTCGGCAGTGCCTGGCCGGCCTGGGCCGAGCTGACCGGGGCCGTGCTGGCCGAGGCCAAGGAACGCGGTGAGGTGCTCCCGCACGTGGTGCCCCAGGAGGCAGCCGAGGTGTTCCTCGGCGCGTGGATCGGCGTCCAGTTCATCTCCCAGGCCGTCGCGGGCTGGGCCGACCTCGACCACCGTATGTCGGCCCTCTTCAACCACCTGCTCCCGGCGATCGCCGCTCCGGCCGTCCTCCTCCGCCTCGACACCGCACCGGACCGGGGGGCCCGGGTGATCGCGGAGGCGCGGCAGAAGTCGGCAGCGCCGCTGGCCGGCGCCAACAGCTGAGTCCGCCGCCCGGTTGTCCTCGGTATGACCGGCCTGACCAAACCGCTGGGTCGGTTTCTCCATGAATGGATCCCTGCCCGATGAACGACGACTGGGAATGGGACGAGACCCTCTTCGAGGGCGCGGCCGCCTCCTACGAACAGGGCCGACCGCCCTATGCCCCGGGGCTGGTGCCGCTGCCGGCCGAGGTGCCGGCGGCCGACGGACAGGGACGGCTGCTCGACGTGGGATGCGGACCGGGGACCGTCGCCATCGGAATGAGGTGTTCGTCCGGCGTGAACCCGCAACGCGGACGCGGTAGGTTGAGCGGATGACGTCAACGCCCTTGGTTCTGTTGCTCTCCGGGAGTCTGCGCCAGGGATCCACCAATGAAGCTGTGCTGCGTACCGCGCAGATCGTGGCGCCGTCCGTGGGTGTCGACACGGTCATGTACGAGGACCTGGCCCGGCTTCCGCACTTCAACCCCGACGACGACACCGACCCGCTGCCGGCTCCGGTCGCCGCGCTGCGGACGGTGCTCGACCGCGCGGACGCGATCCTGATCTGCACCCCCGAGTACGCGGGCACTCTGCCGGGCGCGTTCAAGAACCTGCTCGACTGGACGGTCGGCGGCACGGAGATCTGCGACAAGCCGACGGCATGGATCAACGCGGCCGCCCCTGGCCGGGGCCAGGGTGCGGAGGGCACAATGCGGACGGTGCTGGGCTACACGGGCGCGGACATCGTGGAACCCGCCTGTGTGCGGATTCCGGTGGGGCGGGACCTGCTCGCCGAGGACGGGCTGATCACGGATCCGGAGGTGCGCCGCAAACTCGGTGAAACACTCGGCCTGTTGACGCAAACCGCCGCCTGAGCCGGTTCACCCCTCCGCTGTCCGTTACCGTCAGGGCCGCCGCCACCGCGCCGGCCACGGACTGTCGTTCGAAATGGCAAAAGCTGTGCGACATGCTGTGCGGGCATCTACGGTAGGGGACTGCCTCTTGGTGTCAATGGCGCGTGGGCGGCGGCAGCGTCGGGTGGATGTCCGGTGGACAACTCGTCAGCCTGCAGCGGGTGTTGACGCAATGCCTGGCCCCCGGCTCCGCCTGGCCGCCCTCGTGTCGCCCGGTCTGCCGTTATTGAGGTGCGATCGTCCTGAGCCAGTCGTCGACGGTGACGACATCCGCCCACTGCGGGAACAGCCGCTCGACGAGGACGCGATGCACCTCTGGGTCGGTGTCCAGGCAGGCGTCGGACAGGACGGTGAGGCCGAAGTCCAGGTCGTTCGCCTGGCACAGGGTGTACAGCACCACAGCGCTGGTGGCGATGCCGGTGAGCACGAGGCTGTCGATACCGCGTGCCCTCAGCACCACGTCGAGATCGCTGCCTGAGAACGCGCTCGCCCGTCTCTTGGTGACCACCACGTCGCCCGGCCGGGGTGCGACCTCGGGGTGGATCTCGGTGCCCGGGGCGCCCTCCACGCAGAGGCCGGCCCGTGCGATGGCATCAAGAGCCCTGTTACGCGTGCCGACTTCCGGGAAGCCGGGACGTAACGCGATGACCACGTAGATCACGGGGATGTTCGCCGCCCGGGCTCCGTCGATCGCCTTGCGCAGGCGTGACAGGTATCCGGAACCGTCGTCGGCGATGTCCACGATGGCCCGCTGGACGTCCATCACGAGAAGCGCGCTGCTCATGTCGTCTCCAGGAACGAGGCCGGTTCGGCGTTGAGAACGGGCCGGGTACGGTCGTCGCCTCGGTCGGTCGACGAGCGCTCTGGGACCACTTCTCGTCCACCGCACCGTTGCAGGTGTACTGAATCATGCCTGCCCCGTTGGCCAGGCTGGAGGCCGGCCCATGCACTTCCCGGAGTAGGTGTTGGGCAGGAAGTAGGCGCGGGCGCCGTGGGAGTCGGTGGTGCTCCGGAACACCGTCTCTTCCAGCAACTGTCGTTTCACCGTTTCTGGAGCCGCGGGCCACACACTCTCCCGGGAGACCCTCAGGAAGGCAGCAGCCGCAGGGCGTACAGCGCGGCCCCCAGATCGGCCAGGGCGACCGGGTCGGAGAGCGAGCGGCCCGTCAACTCCTCGATGCGCCGCAGCCGGTAGCGCACGGTGTTCGGGTGGACGAAGAGCCGCTCGGCGGCCTCGGCAGCCACCCCGCCCGCGCCGAACCAGTGCCCCAGTGTCCGCAGCAACCGTGCCCGTTCCGCCTCCGGCAGGCCGAGGAGCGGGCCCAGGGCGACCTCGACCAGCCGGCTGGCCTCCGCGGGCGCCGCGGCCACCAGCATCGCCAGCGGGCTGTCGTCGAACCGGGTGACACCCGGCCCGTCGGCGGGCAGCCCGGCCAGCGCCAGCCGGGCGAAACGCAGTGCCTGCGGGGTGTCCCGCAACGAGTCGAAGCGGGGGCTGACGCCGACCCGCGCGTGCCGCCGGCGCAGCGCCCGCAGGCTCACCTTCTCCGCGTCCCGGTGCGCGAGCGAGACCAGCCCGATCTGCTGGTCCGGCAGCAGCCGCCACACCGACGGCACCCCGGAGCGCCGCAGCGCCGCCTCGATGCCGGGCAGCGGCTCCTGGCCGGGATCCGGCACCGCCGCGGCCACGACCGCGTACGGCCCGCGCTCCGGCAGGCCGAGCTGCCGGGCCGCCTCCCACGGTGTCGTACGATCCGCGAGGGCGCCCGTGAACAGCGCCTCGGCCAGGGCCGAGCGGCGTGCCTCGCGCTGCAGCGCCAGCTCCGCGCTGGCCTCGCGGTAGGCGGCGGCCACGGCCTCCGCGTACCGGCCGAACAGGGCCCAGATCTCCGAGGAACCGGCCACCAGCTCGGTGTCCGTCACCTCCGGGTGCCGGCGCGCCTCGTCGACCATCTCCGACCAGAGCAGCTCGAAACCGACCCGGTAGGCGTGCAGCGTGTCCGCGAGCGGCACGCCCTGCTCTGCGCGCAGCCGCCCGGTCTGCTGCGCGGCCCCCACGTCGGGTTCCGCGCCGTGGGCGAAACGCCCGAGGAGCAGATCGGCGTTGCCCTCGCAGGACTCCCTGAGCGACGCGAAGGGGATGAGCGAGTCGTCGGCGTACGACTCGACCTCCGCACGGATGCGTTCGGTCATCAGCCCGCCCAGCTCCGGGAGGCGCACACGCAACGCGGTCACTACATTCTGCAGACCCATACCCGCAGCCTACGGCGATCTGTTTGTTCTCCGGAACAACTCGGGCAGGGGGGAACTGTGGGCGTCGCCATGGACCCCCCGCGACCGTGCGGGCGACCATGCCGTGAGCGTCGGGGGGCGGGACCCCGTGAGCGCGGCGAGCGCGTGTGTGCGAGGAGGCATCATGGCCAATCTGGCGGAATTCCTGGTGGAGACGGCGCGACGGCTGCCCGGAAGCCCGGCGCTGCGGCTCGGGACGGCGACCACCACCTACGCCGAACTGGACCGGCTGAGCGCCCAGGCCGCCGCGCTGCTGCGCACCGAGGGCCTGCGCACCGGCGACCGGGTCGCGCTGATGCTGCCGAACGTGCCCGAGTTCGTCGTCCTGTACTACGCGGTGCTGCGCGCCGGCGGCATCGTGGTGCCGCTGAACCCGCTGCTGAAGGAGCGCGAGACCGAGTACCACCTGCGGGACTCCGGCGCCGTCCTGCTCTTCGAGTGGCACCGGGCGCCCGGTGAGGGGGCAGCCGGGGCGGACGCCGCCGGCGTACGGCGCCTGGTGGTCGAACCGGCCGCCTTCGCCGCCGAACTGGCGTGCCTGGAGCCGCAGTACGAGGTGACCGCCGCCGCCGGCGACGACATCGCCGTGCTGCTGTACACCTCGGGCACCACCGGTCGGCCCAAGGGCGCCGCGCTCACCCACGCAGGGCTCCGCCACAACACCGAGGTCAACGTCACCGAGGTCCAGCGGCTGACCTCCGACGACGTGATCGTCGGCTGCCTGCCGCTGTTCCACATCTTCGGGCAGACCTGCACCATGAACGTCGCCGTGCGTAGCGGCGCGTCCCTCACGCTCGTCCCGCGCTTCGAGCCGCAGACCGTGCTCGACGCCGTCGCCCGCGACCGGGCGACCGTGTTCGAGGGCGTCCCCACCATGTACGCGGCGCTGCTCCAGCACCCGGGCGCCGCCGCCGCGGACGTGTCCAGTCTGCGCATGTGCATCTCGGGCGGCGCGTCCCTGCCGGTGGAGATCCTGCACGGGTTCGAGCGGCGCTTCGGCTGCATGGTGCTCGAAGGCTTCGGCATGTCCGAGACCAGCCCGGTCGTCTCCTTCAACCACCCCGACCGCCCGCGCAAACCCGGCTCCATCGGCACGCCCGTCCGCGACGTCGAGGTCCGGCTGCTCGACGAGGCCGGCCGGGACGTCGTACCGGGAGAGGTCGGTGAACTGGCCGTGCGGGGGCCCAACCTGATGAAGGAGTACTGGCACCGTCCCGAGGAGACGGCCACCGCCATCCCCGACGGCTGGCTGCGCACCGGGGACCTGGCCCGTCGGGACGAGGACGGCTATCTGTTCATCGTCGACCGGAAGAAGGACCTGATCATCCGCGGCGGCTACAACGTCTACCCGCGTGAGATCGAGGAGGTGCTGCACGAGCACCCCGCCGTCGCCCTCGCCGCGGTCCTCGGAGTACCCGACGAGCGGCTCGGCGAAGAGGTGGCCGCCGCGGTCGTGCTGCGGCCGGGAGCCCGGGCGGACACCGAGGAACTGCAGCGCTTCGTCCGGGACCGGGTCGCGGCCTACAAGTACCCGCGCCGGCTGTGGCTGACGGACACCCTGCCGATGGGCCCGAGCGGCAAGATCCTCAAGCGGGAGATCACCGCACCGCTCTCCTCCCCCTCCTCCCCGGAGCGATGAACAACCTGACGGAAACCGGCAGACGAATCCGTCGCACCTCGCGCCGCACGAGGCCGTCAGGCTCGTGACGTACCTGCTCAGCGGCCTAGACGCCGTCCGTGCCGGGATGGCAGCACGAGCCCCGCCGGAAGTGACCGGCCACCTCGAGCCATGTCATGCCGCGCGGAGGCTCCTGCCCGGCTGCCCCGTCCTGCGGGTGCGCGGACGTCAGGTCCCCCTGTGCGTGGGGAACTCCCTCGCGCACCACGACCGGGATGTCGACCAGAGTGCCGAAGTCGGAGAACGGGTCGCCGTCGACGACCGTCAAGTCGGCGATCCTGCCCGCCTGCACCGTGCCGAGGTCGGCGTCGAGGCCGAAGAGACGGGCCGGCACGGTGGTCGCGCTGTGCAGGACCTCGGCAGGAGTGAAGCCGTGGGCGTGCAGGGCGCGCAGCGCAAGGTGCAGGGAGAGACCGACCGGGACCAGGGGAGCGTCGGTGCCCAGGGCGATACGGGCGCCGTGCGCCGCCAGCCGCCGGTAGTCCGCCATCTCGGTGGCGAGGGCGCGCCGTTGCGCGTCCGTGGGCGCGGTCCTGGCGTGTGCGCGGACGACGGCGACGTCCCAGGGCGGCATCAGGCGCGTCACGCGTGGGTCCTCGGCCAGCCGAGGGTCGTCGGCGAGCAGGATCTGCGCGCTGAACGGCGTGATGATCAGGGCGAAGGAGCCGTCGGCGTACTGCTCCACCAGATCCTGGCCGACACGGCCGAGCGGGGTGACCGCATGCCCGTACTCCAGGCGCTGGGTGGCCTGCAGATGGGTCGTCAGGTCCTGCCCCGCCGCCCGGCCCGGCGCACACAGATGGCTGCCGCTGGGCACCCCCAGCGCGTGGGCGACCTCGGCCGCCTCGGCCATGACCTCGCCCGGGGCGCGCACATAGGTCTTGACGAAGTCGACGTCCACAGCGGTGGCGCGCCGGAGCGTGCGCCGGACGCCGTCCCGGGTGCGGTGGGCGCGGCCCATGCTGTACGCGGTGCGCGAGCCGTCGATGAGTTCGGCGCAGGCGAGTTGCCGCGGCCCGAGCAGTTCCCCCGACCCGGCCGCCTCGCGCAGCCGTACCGCGTCGTAGAGCGGACCGCCGAGACAGGCCGTGGTCGTGATGCCGTACGCGAGCGCGGTCAGGCTCTGACGGGCGCCGTAGGTGGCGGAATAAGGGTGGGTGTGGCTGTCGAACAGGCCGGGCAGGACGGTCCGGTCCGAGGCGTCCAGGGTGCGGTGTCCGGGGCGGCGGGCCCGGTGCGGTTCGACGGCGGTGATCCGCCGGCCGGTGACGAGGATGTCGACGTCGTGCCGTGGCGGCGCGCCGGTGGCGTCCCACAGCTGGCCGGCGTGGATCCGCAGCGGCCCGGCGGAGTCGCTCGCGGCGCGCCCGGTGGTCAGGCGCAGCGGGAGGGTGTGGGCCCGTGCGGTGGGCAGGGAGAGGCGGCGCAGCCGGCCGTCGGAGACGTAGAGGAGTGTGCCGGAGTCGGCGGACCAGCTGGGGTGGTCGGCCGGCTCCTCGGTGAGCCGGCGTGCGGGACCGGCCGGTGTGCCGTCGGCCGTCACGGGCAGCAGCCACAGCGCCGACTCGGCCACCAGCGCCATCCAGCGGCCGTCGGGGGACCACACCGGCCCGGAGGCCACCCGATCGGACAGCGACTGGTGTTCGGCGGGCAGGTGCCTGCGTTCGCCGCCGGTGCGGGTGTCGATGACGCGGATGAGGTTGTATCCCTCGCGGAACCGCTGGTTGAGCCGGTTGCGGTCGCAGAAGGCCACGTACCGGCCGTCGGGCGACCAGGTGGGGGCGCCGGGCGGCCCGTCGGTGGCCAGCGGCTTGGCCAGCTGCTGCTCGCCGCCCGTGGCCAGAGTGCGCAGCAGCAGGTTCCCGGTCAGATCCTGGCAGGCCAGGCGGGAGCCGTCCGGTGACAGTGCGGGAAACAGCCGGCCGCCCTCCGTCAACGCCTCGTCGCCGCCGCTGTCCAGGTGACGGCGGCGTACGGCCACCAGCCCGTCCCGGTCCGTGCAGTACAGCAGGCTGCGCCCGTCCGGCGCCCACGTCGGCATCTGCACCAGATGGACGTCGGCCGCCTGGAGCAGCTTGCGCGGAGCGCCCCCGAGAGGCATCAGCCACAGGGCGTTCAGCGCCACGAAGGCCACGCTGCGGCCGTCGGGGGACAGGGCCGGCCGGTGCAGACCGCGCACCGGGTCCCGCCGCTCCGGCGTGAGCGGACGCCGTGGGCGCTTCCGGGCCGGGACGGGCACCGGCATACGGGCGGTGAAGGGCACCTCCCGCACCGAGGAGGCGGCCAGCGAGCGGATACGGATCCGGCCGTCACCGACGTACAGCAACTCGTCCTCGTTCAGCCAGCACGGCGGAGCGGCCGCCAGGTCCTCGCCCGCCGTGACGACCTCTCCGTCGACCATCAGCAGCGCCGCGTCGGCCGGCAGCCCCGGGGAGCCGGCACCGGTCAGCCGCACATACGCGATCCGCCCCGAGGGCGACACCGACGGGCACAGCAGCCGGCCCCCGGTCACCGTGCGCAGCACCTCGGCAGGGCCGCCCCCGACCGGTACCCGGACCAGCGACAGACCGCCGTCGTTGCCGCCGCCCGGCGTGTGGGCGGCGCGTACGCACACCAGCGACCGCCCGTCCGCCGACCAGGCCGGATCGAAGTCCTCGTAGTCCCCGCCGGTGAGCCGGTGCGGCCGTCCGTCGGCCACGTCCAGCACGCACAGCCCGTACGAGGCGCCCGCCGTGGCGTCGCCGCCGCGTTCGGAGGAGAAGGCCAGCCGGGTGCCGTCCGGCGACCAGGCGACACCGCGGTCGTCCCAGGGCCCGTCCGTCACCCGCCGCAGTCCGCCGCCGTCCGGGCGCAGCGTCCACAGATGGAAGCCACCCCCGCGATACCCGCACACGGCCAGGGTCTCCCCGTCGGGGGACAGCGCGGGACGCGTCGCCTCCAGTTCCCAGCCCGTCACCTGTACGGCCGTTCCGCCGTCCCGGGGAATCCGCCACAGCACCCCCTGCACCTCGGCGATCAGCGCGCCGCCGCCCCGGTCGCCGGTGACCGAACCCCCGGTCATCCGCGTGTAGGTGAGGAGCTGCTCGGCTTCTGGCACTGCGTGTGCCGCCGCCGGCCCCGAGGAGACGGCGGTGACCAGCCCTGCCGCGGCTGTCCCGAGAAACCGGCGCCGATCGACGCTGCCGAAGTCCATATCCGGTCCCCTGTCCTTGCTGCCGTTTCGATTCAGCGAAGCGGCAGCGGTACGCCCGGCACCAGTACGCGATTCCGGCCACGACCTGCCCCTCCCACACCCAGCGCAACGCCCGGACCGTACGACGGTCACGCGAGGTCACCCGGAGCGGGTGTGCGGCGGCGCCGAGGCGGGGGCCGCTGGGCCTCCAGGGCGACACGGGTGTCGATGACCTGTTTGACGGGAAGCCCCAACACCTCAACGGCGCTTCGCCGTCGGCTGCTGACATCGGCCCACCGACACCGGCCCCGCCCGGCCGGGCAGCCCGCCTGCTCCCGATGCGCCCTCGTCGCGCCCTCCTGGGATTCCGCCCGGACGGGAATGCTGGCGCACATGGGGGCATACGACGACAGCATCATCCCGTTGGCCGGTTACGACGAGCAGGGGCGCCCGCCCGCCGGCGCGCCCCGCTCGTGGGAGAACACGGACCGCGCCCAGGCGGCCCTAGACGGAGCCACCGGCCCGGAACCGCCCAGCCCGCCGCACTGCCCGCACTGCGGGCTCGCCGGTGAACGGCGCCCCACCTACACGGGGCAGCACGTACTCCTCGAACCCGGCCTCGTGCTGCCCGCGCACCTGGTTCCCGGTGGGCACCGCTGGCACATCGACAGCAACGGGGTCGCCTGGAACGGCGGCTTCGAGGAGCCTCTGACCGGCGCACGGTGCCGCATCCCGCACCACCTTGCCTGTCCGGGGCTCAGCCTGGACGAGATCCGGCCCTGGCGATGGCTGACCGCGGTCCGGGCCGAGAACGCCCACAGGGCACGGCGCACGGCGGACGAGGAGGGCGGTCCGGCAGCACTGCCCGATGCCGGCTGAGGCCGGCGGGCGGGGGCGGTGCCGGGAGCGGCGCCGGGCACCCGGAGCCTCGGCCTCACCAGCCCGTCAGCAGCAGGTGGTTGAGGAGCAGGGCCAGTACGGCCTGGGCGGTGAGCCAGGCGCGGGGACGGGGGAGGAGCGCGCAGGACGGGAGGAGCCACAGGGCGAAGGGCAGCCAGATGCGTTCCGTCTCGGCCTTGCTCATGCCGGACAGGTCGGCGACCAGCAGGGCGAGCAGCGCGGCGGAGACGAGGAGCGCCAGGCGCGCGTCCGCGGGGCATCGGTGGCCGGCGGTGGGGTGCGGTGGCGCGGGGTGTGGTGGCGCGGGGTTTTGGGGCTCGGATCCGGGGCGAGCGTCCGCGGGGTGTCGGGGGTGGGTCTCGGGGTGCGGTGGCGCGGGGTGCCGGCGGCCGTCGGGGGGGTGCGGTGCCGCGGGGTGTCGGGGGTGGGTCTCGGGGAGGGGTGGCGCGGGGCGTTGGTGGCCGGTCGCGGGGTGCGGTGGCGCGGGGTTTTGGGGCTCGGGTCCGGGGCGCGCCTCCGCGGGGCGATGGGGGTGGGTTCCAGGGAGCAGGGCCGCCGAACGCCGGAGGCCGGTGCCGGGGAGCAGTGCCGCGCTCGTCCTCCGCAGGCCCGCCGCCGTGGCCGGGCCGGTGATGAGGGCGGTGCAGGCGAGGTTGGCCCAGACCCAGTAGCCGTAGGGGCGGGTGCCGCCGACGCCCTGGTAGTAGCGGGTGACCAGAAGATGGTAGGCGGTCCACCAGTCGAAGCCGGCGAGGGTGAACACCACGGGGAACACGGCCAGTCCGGCGAGGAGGGACAGCAGGAGGGCGGGGCGTTCGCGGAGGCCGGAGCGAGCTAGCGCGAGCACCGCCGCGCCGATCAACGTGAAGAGCGCGAGGCCGTAGGAGAGATAGCAGGTCAGGCCGAACAGAAGGCCCGAGGCCGCCGCGCACCCGTGGGACCGTCGCGTCAGCGCCAGGGCGAGCAGCGCCAGGGACCAGGCGGCGACGGCCGCGAAGTAGCCGTCGGCCGAGGTGCCCTGCCACACGGCTGCCGGCGCGAGCACCAGGAAGGGCGCGGCCCGGCGCGCGAGGGTCTCGTCGGCCAGCGCGCGGAGCGCGATCAGCACGGCCACGCATCCCGTCGCACCGACGGTGACGCACCACATCCCGGCCCAGCCACCGCCCCGCAGCCCGATCCGGTCCAGCAGGACGAAGGTGAGGGTGGCGGCCGGCGGATGGCCGGCGACATGGGCGGGCCAGGGGGCAGGGGTGCCGCTGACGATGTGGTGGGTGAAGTCGCGCAGGGTCGCCGGGATGTCCTGGAAGCGGCCGATGACCCGGAGGTACTCCTCGCGGGCGGTCAGCCGCGCCGCGACGCCCCGGTGCCAGCCGTCGACCAGAGCGAGGGACAGGATCCAGGCCAGGGCGGCCGTCCAGGCCACCGCAAGCAGCGCACGCCAGGGGAGACGGGCCGCGACGACGGGGCCGTACGCCACGGTGGCCGCCGCCACCGCCAGCGCCGCCGGCGTGCCGGGGCCCAGGTGCGGGTCCCAGTCGGCGAACACCGGCGGCCAGTGCACGAACAGGGTGTGGCGGGTGGCCTGGATGTGCCGGCCGACCAGGACGGCCGCCGTCACCAGCAGGGCGGCGGCACCGGCGGCGTACAGATCGCGGCGGAGAGATCGGTTCACACCGGAACGCTAGGCCGGGGCACCGCCAAACCGGGCGTCCGCCGGGCAGGACGTCAGCGTTTCGTCACCGGTCATGGACCCTTTTCCGGGGGTGCACCGGCCTACGGTCGGGACATGCGCGACCATCCCCGGCTTCCCACTTCCCCCGGTTTCTGGCGCAGCCCGCTGCGCGGCCCCTGGTTCACCTCGGTACTCGGCCTCGTCCTGCTCGTCGGCATCACCGTGCTGTTCGTGACCGGACTGGTGTCGTACGCCGCCTACAACCCGGGCCTGTCCCGGGTGAACGACATGACGCCGGACAAGGGCGTCCTGGGCTTCTACCTCTTCGCCTGGCCCACCGGCCCGGTGTGGCTGTACCGGCTCACCCAGGGTGTCCATGTGACGCTCGGCATCACCCTGATCCCCGTCCTGCTGGCCAAGCTGTGGTCGGTGGTGCCGAGGCTGTTCACCCTGCCTCCGGCCCGCTCGCTCGCGCACGCGCTGGAGCGGCTCTCCTTGGTGCTGCTGGTCGGCGGAGGGCTGTTCGAGTTCACCACCGGAGTCCTCAACATCCAGCTGGACTATGTCTTCCCCGGTTCCTTCTACCCGCTGCACTTCTACGGGGCATGGGTGTTCTTCGCCGCGTTCCTGGCCCACGCCGCGCTCAAGACACCGGCCGCCGTGCGCACCGTACGCGGGCGCCTGCGGGACCGCAGCGACCTGGTCTCCCCGCGTCCCGTGGCGCCCACCGTCTCCAGGCGCGGCGCCCTGGGGCTGGTCGGCGGTGGTTCCCTGCTGCTGTTCCTGACCACGGTCGGGCAGAGCCTCGGCGGCCCCTTCCGCCGTACGGCCCTGCTCGCTCCGCACGGCACGGCCGATCCCGGCGGCGGCCCGAACGGCTTCCAGATCAACAAGACCGCGGCCTACGCCGGCATCACGGCGGCCGACACCCACGAGGACGCCTGGCGGCTCGTCGTCACCGGCCGCACCGGAACCGTCCGGCTCAGCCGCGCCCAGCTGCTGCGACTTCCGCTGCACAGCGCGTCGTTGCCCATCGCCTGCGTGGAGGGCTGGTCGACCGCCGACCAGTGGTGGCACGGGGTGCGGCTGCGTGACCTCGCGGCACTCGTCGGGTACGACGGCGACCCGCCGGACGTGCTCGTGGAGTCCCTGCAACGCCACGGAGCCTTCCGCCGCGCGGCCCTGCGCGCCAACCAGGTGGCCGACGGCCGTTCCCTGCTCGCCCTGTACGTCAACGGCGAGGAACTGTCCCCCGACCACGGCCACCCGGCGCGGATCATCGTCCCCGCGGCACCCGGTGTGCTCAACACCAAGTGGGTGGCCCGGCTGACCTTCGGAGACCTGTGATGCGCCGTCGTGTACGCCTGGGCAGTCCCTTCCAACTGCTTCTGCTCTGCTGCTCGTTCGCGCTCGCCGCGTACGCCGGACTACGGCTGTTCGCAGGGGACTGGTTCGGCGTGGCGCTGTGGATCGTGGGCGCCGCGCTGCTGCACGACCTCGTCCTGCTGCCGCTGTACACGGCGGCCGACCGGGCGGTCGTACGCGGTCTCGGAGCTGCCGGACGGCGTGGCCGGACGCTGTACGTGCGGATCCCGGCGATGCTGTCCGGACTGCTCCTGCTGGTCTGGTTCCCGCTGATCAGCGGCATGGCGGACCGGCGTTACCGGTCGGCCACCGGACTCTCCCCGGACGGCTTCCTCACCCGCTGGCTGCTGATCACCGCCGCCCTCTTCGGCGGCTCGGCGCTGGTGCTGGCACGGCAGGTGCGCAGGGCGGCGAAGCACCGGCCGCCCGCGGACCACTGAGCGACGGACCGCCAGCCGGCCCTGCGGGCGTACCGCAGCAGGGCCGGGGTGCCGAGCCGCGCCCAGGGGAACGGGGCTCCGCCGGCCTGTGCGGCGCCGACGGTGTCGACCACCTCGACCCGGGCGCGCTCGTCGACGTGTCCCGGAACGGTCTCGGTGAGCAGCAGACCGCCCGGGCGCAGCAGTGCGGCCACCCGCTCCAGCAGGACCGGCGGTTCCCCGCCGATGCCGATGTTGCCGTCCATGAGCAGCACGGTGTCCCAGCGGCCCTCGCCGGGCAGCGTGTCGAAGACCGAGCGCCGCAGCGCCTGCCCCCCGAGCCGGACGGTGTGGTCGACGGCGGCCTCGCTGACGTCGATGCCCAGCACGGTACGGCCCCGGGCGGCCAGCTCCGCCACCAGCCGGCCGGGACCGCAGCCGACGTCCAGGACGGCGCCCTCGCAGCGGTCCAGCACCGCCCGGTCCACGGCGTCCGCGCGGGCACACCAGCGCTCCACCTCCAGGGGCAGCAGCCAGCCGTCGGCGCGGCGCAGGAACAGCGGGCCGCGGCCGGTGCGCAGCGCGGTCGCGTAGGGGTCGGCGGCGGCCCAGGCCACAGAGCCGGCCATCACCGGGTGACCGGCGTACAGCGGGCCAGCCGGGCGGCGAACCTGCCGTGCGGGGCCAGCGCGGCGACGGCGTGGGCGTCGGCGGCGGTGTCGACGTCCCGCAGCCGGGGCAGTTCGCGCACCCGTAGCCCGGCGGCCAGCAGCCGTTCCCGCTGCACGGCCCCGGTCCCGGGCGTCGACATGGGCACGCCCCGCAGCAGCGCCGGATCGGGCTCGGCCAGGCCGAGCGCCCAGAACCCGCCGTCCTCGGCCGGGCCCAGGTACGCGTCGCAGCCCGCGAAGTCCACGGTGAGCAGCTGCGGCGTCACCTGCGGGGTGTCCATGCCGATGAGCAGGGCCGGGCCCGAGCAGCGCGCGAAGGCGTCCGCCAGCCGCTCGTCGAGGCCGCCCGCGCACTGCGGCAGCACCTCGAAGCCGGGCGGCAGCCATGGCCCCGGCGCCCCGTCCAGGACGAGGACCCGGCGGGTCGCGGGCGCCGCCGCGACGGCGTGCAGGGTGTCCGCGAGCGCCGCCTCCGCCAGCTGGGCCGCCTGCTGCGGCGTGAACGGCGGGCTGAGCCGGGTCTTGACCCGCCCCGGCAGCGGCTCCTTGGCGATGACGAGAAGCGTGGTCACCGTACGGCCCTCCCGTCGGCCGTCTCGGCCAGTACGCGGCTCATGTCCCGCACGGCCTGCCAGGTGCCGCGCCAGGTGCCCGTCACCTTGGAGGCGCCGGTCCGCGGCCGGTAGGGCACGTCGTGTTCGGCGATGCGCCAGCCCGCGTCGGCCGCGCGGACGACCATCTGCAGCGGATAGCCGCTGCGCCGGTCGGTGAGACCGAGGGCGAGCAGCGGCTCGCGGCGGGCGGCGCGCAGCGGCCCCAGATCGTGCAGGCGCAGCCCGGTGCGGCGGCGCAGCATCCGCGCCAGCGCCAGGTTGCCCGCACGGGCGTGCGCGGGCCAGGCGCCCCGGCCCTCCGGACGGCGCCGGCCGAGCACCAGGTCGGCGGCGCCCTCCCGGATCTCTTGCACGAACGGAAGGAGCAGCGCGGGATCGAGGGAGGCGTCGCAGTCACAGAAGCAGACGATGTCGCTCGTGGCCGCGGTCAGACCGGCATGGCAGGCGGCGCCGAAGCCGCGCCGCGGCTCGTGCACCACCGTCGCGCCGAGCGCGCGGGCGAGGTCGGGGGAGCCGTCGGTGGAACCGTTGTCGACGACGAGGGCGCGCCAGCCGGCCGGGATCCGGCCGAGCACCCAGGGCAGGGCCTCGGCCTCGTCCAGGCAGGGCAGCACCACGTCGACGTCCGTGGAAGTGGTCGTCACGGTCTCACCCTACGAACGCCAATCGGGCATATCGGACTCAAGGTCCTTACGAAACGCGGACGCCCGGCCCGCGGCCCGGCGGCGGGCACCGGGCGGTGCGAGGCTGGAGGCATGCAACCGCCCTACACGTCCCACGGGACCGCAGCCGCAGGCGAGACGGCCCGGATCCTGGTCGTGGACGACGACCCGACCGTCGCCGAGGTCGTCACCGGATACCTGCACCGCGCCGGCTACGCGGTCGACCGCGCCGACGACGGCCCGACCGCCCTCACCCGCGCCGCCGCGCACCGGCCCGACCTGGTGGTGCTCGACCTGATGCTGCCCGGCATGGACGGCCTGGAGGTGTGCCGGCGCATGCGGGACCGCGGCCCCGTACCGGTCATCATGCTCACCGCCCGCGGCGACGAGGACGACCGCATCCTGGGCCTGGAGGTCGGCGCCGACGACTACGTCACCAAGCCCTTCAGCCCCCGCGAACTGGTCCTGCGCGTGGAGTCCGTGCTGCGCCGCAGCCGCCCCGTCACCACCGGGCACCGGCTGGCCGCGGCCGGACTCTCCGTCGACCCCGACGCCCGCAGGGCCGCCAAGAACGGCACCGAACTCGCCCTCACCCTCCGGGAGTTCGACCTGCTCGCGTTCTTCCTGCGGAACCCCGGCCGGGTCTACAGCCGTGAGGACCTGATGCGCGAGGTCTGGGGCTGGGACTTCGGCGACCTGTCGACCGTCACCGTCCACGTCCGCCGGCTGCGCGGCAAGGTCGAGGACGACCCGGCCCGGCCGCGTCTGATCCAGACCGTGTGGGGCGTGGGCTATCGCTTCGAGCCCGCCGAGGCGGTGCTCTGACCATGAGCGACATCCTCCTCATCGCTCTCTACGCCTTCGCCGGCGCCGTGGCCGCGGGGGCCGCGGGAGCGGGCGCGCTGCGCCTGATCCGGCGCCGCTCGCTGACCGCCTCGCTGGCCGTGGTCGCGGCGGTCGGCGTCGTCGCGATGCTCTCCGGCACGCTCGCCGTCGCCTGGGCGATGTTCCTCTCATCGCACGACCTGACCGTGGTCACCACCGTCGTCGCGATGGCGGCCGTGGTCTCCCTGGCCACCGCGCTGCTGCTGGGCCGCTGGGTCGTCGCCCGCAGCCGGGAACTCACCGACGCCGCCCGCTCCTTCGGCGACGCCGGGGCCTTCGCCGCCCCGCACGGCCCGGCCACCGCCGAACTGGACGCCCTCGGCCGGGAGTTGGCCGCCACCAGCGCCCGGCTCGCCGAATCCCGCGAACGGGAGCGGGCATTGGAGAAGTCCCGGCGCGAGCTGGTCGCCTGGATCTCGCACGACCTGCGCACCCCGCTGGCCGGACTGCGTGCGATGGCGGAGGCGCTGGAGGACGGCGTGGCAGCCGACCCCGACCGCTACCTCAAGCAGATCCGCACCGAGGTCGAACGGCTCAACGACATGGTCGGCGACCTCTTCGAACTCTCCCGCATCCACGCGGGCACCCTCCCGCTGAGCCCCGCCCGGATCTCCCTGTACGACCTGGTCGGCGACGCGCTGGCGGGAGCCGACCCGCTCGCCCGGGAGCACGGGGTACGGCTGGTGGGCGACCGGGTCGAGCCTGTGCCTGTGGAGGTGGACGGCAAGGAGATGAGCCGCGTGCTGGGGAACCTGCTGGTGAACGCCATCCGCCGGACCCCGGCCGACGGCACGGTCGCGGTCGCAGCCGAACGGGCGCCGGACGGTGTGGTGCTGTCGGTGACGGACGGCTGCGGCGGCATCCCGGAGGAGGACCTGCCCCGCGTCTTCGACACCGGCTGGCGCGGCACCGATGCCCGCACCCCGCCCGCCGGGGCGGGGCTGGGGCTGGCGATCGTACGGGGCATCGTCGAGGCCCATCAGGGCCGGGCGACCGTCCGCAACATCCCGGGCGGCTGCCGCTTCGAGGTGACCCTGCCGACGGCGGAGGCGTGAACGGTCATCTGTCCGGGCGGCAGACGATGTCGGTCGCGGACTCGCTTCGGCAGCTGATCCCGCTCCCCGGGCCGATCATGCGGGAGAGCAGCGGTGCGATGTCCTTCTCGCAGGACAGGCCCGAGCCCTCCCCGTCGTCGTCCGCGCCCGCGTGCTGGCACACCCTGCCGATGACGTCGCTGCTGCTGAGCTTCTGGCCGGGCGGCGGGGTGTCTGCGGAGGCCGCCGGGGCGAGGAGGCCGAGGCCGAGCACCGGTGCGGTGAGCAGCGCTGCGACCCGGGCGCGGGTTGGTCTCAGGGTCCGTCGCAACATGACTGTCCTTTCGACTGGTTCATAGGGATTTCCTGCGAAGTAACGCCATGATCGACGGCGATGCCGTCCTGTGCGGGTGGACACGCTCAGTGCGTTCGCGTGAACTCCCGCATTCCCTCCGCGAAACCCACCTCCGGCTTCCAGCCGAGGTCCGCGCGCAGCAGGGAGGAGTCCGCCGTGATGTGGCGGACGTCGCCCAGGCGGTACTCGCCGGTGACGACCGGGTCCGGGCCGCCACGAGCGGCTGACAGGGCGCGGGCCAGGTCGCCGACCGTGTGCGGCTCACCGCTGCCGGTGTTGTACGCCGTGAGGGTTCCGGGGCGGGGCGCGGCCTCCAGCGCGATGACGTTGGCCGCGGCCACGTCCCGGACGTGGACGAAGTCCCGCAGCTGCCGGCCGTCCTCGAACACCCGCGGAGCGGCGCCGCGTTCGAGGGCCGAGCGGAAGAAGGACGCGACGCCGGCGTACGGGGTGTCGCGGGGCATCCGGGGGCCGTACACGTTGTGGTAGCGCAACGAGATCGCCGTACCGTCCGTGGCGCGGGCCCAGGCGGCGGACAGGTGCTCCTGGGCGAGCTTGGTCGCGGCGTAGACGTTGCGCGGGTCCGGCGGGGCGTCCTCGGTGACCAGGCCGGGGGCCAGCGATGCGCCGCACCGTGGGCAGAGCGGTTCGAAGCGGCCCGCCTCCAGGTCGGCCGCGGCCCGTGGCCCGGGGCGTACGCCGCCGTGCACGGGGCAGTCGTAGCGGCCTTCTCCGTACACCACCATCGACCCGGCCAGCACCAGCCGCCGCACGCCCGCACCGGCCATCGCGGCGAGCAGGACGGCGGTGCCCAGGTCGTTGCGGGAGACGTACTCGGCCGCGTCCGTGACGCCGTCGCCGAGGCCCACCATGGCCGCCTGGTGGCAGACCGCGTCCACGCCGGACAGAGCGCGGGCGAGGGCCGCGGGGTTGCGCACGTCGGCGCCCGGATCGGCCCGGACGTCGTACACGAGCGGCTCGTGCCCGCGCGCCCGCAGCGCCTCGACGACATGGGACCCGATGAACCCGGCACCGCCGGTGACCAGTACACGCATACGGCCACGCTAGACGGGCACGGCACCGAGGCCGGGGGACACGGCCACGGCGTCACCGGTCCGTAAGGTTTCAAGAATTCCTGTCAACAACGTTGACTCCGCGGTGCCGCAGCCGCACATTACCTATCGGTAGTACCCAGCGGTAATCCCGCGAACCCCCACTTCGCGGCCCTCGCCGTGCGTGCGCACACGCGCCCACGCCCCGACGGCCGGTACGCCCACCCGCGCTGAGCCGCCGCGTTCTCGCGCACCCGTACCCGCCCGGGCACCCCCATGCCCGGCTGCTCTGCTCCGTGTCCCCACCCCGAGAAGAGGGAGTCATGCCCCTGCCTGCCCTGCGCCGTGCCATCGCCGCGACCTCCGCACTCGCCGGCGCGCTGGTCCTCGGCGTCACCGCCGTCCCCGCGCACGCCACGGCCACCCTGAACTACGCCGCCCTCGGCGACAGTTACAGCGCGGCCTCGGGTGTCCTGCCCGTCGACGCCGGCCACCTCGTCTGCCTGCGCTCCACGGCCAACTACCCCCACGTCATCGCCGCCCGCACCGGCGCCCGGCTCACGGACGTCACCTGTGGCGCCGCCCAGACCAAGGACTTCACCCAGTCCCAGTACCCCGGCGTCGCCCCGCAGGCGGACGCGGTCACCGCGGACACCGATCTGGTGACGCTGACGATCGGCGGCAACGACAACAACACCTTCATCGGTGCCATGCTCGCCTGCGGCACCGCGGGGATCCTCAGCGGGGGCCAGGGCAGCCCGTGCAAGGACACCTACGGCAGCTCCTTCGACGACGCCATCGACGCGAACACCTACCCCGCGCTGAAGAGCGCGCTGCGCAGCGTCCGGGCCAAGGCGCCGGGCGCGCGGATCGCGGTACTCGGCTACCCGTGGATCACCCCGGCCAAGGCCGACCCGTCCTGCTTCGCCCAACTGCCGGTCGCCTCCGGCGACGTGCCGTACCTGCACGCCCTGCAGGCCCATCTCAACACCGTGGTGCAGCGCGCCGCCGAGGAGACCGGGGCCACGTACGTCGACTTCGCGCAGGTGTCCGAGGGCCACGACGCATGCCAGGCCGTCGGTACCCGGTGGATCGAGCCGCTCCTCTTCGGGCAGAACATCGTCCCGGTGCACCCCAACGCGCTCGGCGAGCAGCGCATGGCCGAGCGCACGATGAGCGTGCTCGGCCTCGGCTGACCGGGGCCCGCCGGCCGTCAGGCTTGCGGGCTCTGTGCATCAGAGGCCGGGGGAGGGGCGCGGTGAAGGCCCGTGTGGCATGAGGGAAAATAGTTGCCTAGTAAAACTACGGGCACAGGGGAAGGTCCTTCATGCCGCACCTCACCATCGACTACTCCTCCCGCCTGGCCGGAGCCTTCGACCCTTGTGCCCTGGTGAAGGAGCTGCACCCGCTGGTGGCCGAGGAATCCGGCACGTCGGGCGTCTGCAAGACGCTGGTCCGTCCGGTGGCGACGTACGTCGGGGACCGACCGGGCGCGGAGACCGCCTTCGTACACGTGGAGATCGGCCTCATGCCCGGCCGCCCCGAGGCCCGGAAGGCGCACCTGTCCGAGAGCGTACTGGCGCTGCTCACGAAGCATCTGCCGGCGGCCGACGGACCGGAGCAGCAGACGGTCGTCTCGGTGGAGGTGCGGGACCTCGCCGGCTCCTACCGGCTGTCGCCCTTGGCGCGTTGACCGTCCGAATTCGTTTGTCCGCCCCTCCGCTCCCGCACTACCTTGCCGCGGTGGATCTCTTCTCCCGCTCTTGGACGGCATTGCTCGCCGCGGTCGCCGAACTCCCGGACGAGGACTTCGAGCGGCCGTCCGGCTGTACCAGCTGGCTGGTACGGGACCTGGTGTGCCACCTGGTCATCGACGCCCAGGACGTCCTGATCACCCTTGTCACGCCCGCCGACACCGAACCGACCGTGGACGCGGTCACCTACTGGAAGCTGGTCGAGCCGCCGACCGGCGAGGATCCGCTCGATGCGCTGATCCCCCGGCTGGCCGCCGCATACGGCGAGCCGCGGTTGCTGAAGTTCCACCTGGACGACGTCGGTTCCGCGGCGGGCCGCGCCGCCCGACTCGCCGATCCGGCCCTTCGCGTCAGCACCCGCGACGAGGTGCTGACCGTCGGCGACTACCTGTCCGCGTACGTCGTCGAGTGGACCGTGCACCATCTCGACCTGATCGCCCGGCTGCCGTCGGCCGCCGGCCCGTCGGCCGAGACCCTCGCGGCGGCGCGCGCGTCGCTGGAGAAGATCGCCGGAACCTCGTTCCCCTCCTCGTTCTCCGACGAGGAGGCGCTGCTCGTCGGCACCGGACGCCGTACGCCGACCACCGGGGAGCAGGCCGTGTTGGGGGACCTCGCCGCCCAACTCCCGTTCGTCCTCGGATGAACGGCCCATCTGAGCGACCGAGGACCCTCATGAGATGATCTTTTTATCCGGCCACTACCATGTGGCTTCAAGACAACCATTCGAACGGCCCTTCATCCAGGCGCCGTTCGGGGTCGCCGATGCCAGGGACCGCTCCCCGGGCTGCGGTGATCTTCCTGTCCAGGAGGACCTTCCGCATGTTCCGACGTATTGGCAACACAGTCGTCCGACATCCCGTGTGGACGATCGTGGCATGGCTGATCGCCGCGGTGGCGATCGTCGCCACCGCGCCAAGTCTGCCCTCGAACAGTGACGAGAGCAGCTTCCTACCCAAGAGTTATGAGTCCATCAAAGCGGCGGATCTTCAGCAGAAGGCGTTCCCCAGCGCCTTCACTCCGTCCGCGATCGCGCTGTACCAGCGCACGGACGGCGGCAAGCTGACCGCCGCCGACAAGCAGGACGTCGCCCGGATCACCACCGAACTGGGCAAGAAGCACATCGACCAGGTGCAGAAGGTCGTCCCCGGCCCGCCGTCCAAGGACGGCAGGTATGACATGACCCTGGTCCAGATGGACAGCAAGAACGCCGGCCAGCCCAAACAGGCGGACGCGGCCAAGGCGTTGCGCGACGACGTCAAGGCGCTGGCCAAGGGCACGCATCTCGACGTCAAACTCGGCGGTGCCGCCGCGCAGACGCTCGACCAGCAGGATTCGTCCCAACGTGGCCAGGGGCTGATCGCCTTCGGCACCTTCGGGATCATCCTGGTGACCCTGTTGATCATCTTCCGGGCGCCGATCCTGGCCGTACTTCCCCTGGTGCTGATAGGCCTGGTGTCGGCCGTCGCCAACGGCCTGATCGCGTACGCCACCAAGCTGTTCGACCTGCAGGCCAACAGTTCGATCACGGAGATCCTCATCGTCGTGCTCTTCGGCGTGGGCACGGACTACTTCCTGTTCCTGATGTTCCGGTACCGCGAACGGCTGCGCGCCGGCGACGAGCCCAAGCAGGCCATGATCAACGCGGTCGACCGGGTCGGAGAGGCCATCGCCTCCGCCGCCGGCGCCGTCATCATCGCCTTCCTCGCGCTGGTGCTGTCCACGCTGGGCTTCCTCAAGCAGATGGGCCCGGCGCTCGCCATCGCGGTCGCCGCCACGCTCGTCGCGGGCCTGACCCTGATCCCGGCCGTGGTCTCGCTCATCGGACCGAAGATCTTCTGGCCGTCCAAGTCCTGGCAGAAGGAACCGGAGAACGCCCGGTTCGCCGCCCTCGGCCGTGGCGTGCGAAACCGCCCGGCGCTGACCGCCGGGGTCTCCGGTCTCGTCCTGGTCCTGCTGTCGCTCGGCGCCTTGAGCTACAAGGCCTCGTTCGACCTGGCGTCGGGCTCCATGCCGAAGACCAAGGAGTCCATGGTCGTCCAGGACAAGATGCAGAAGGCGTACTCCGCGGGCGCCGCGGCACCCACCGACGTCTACCTCTCCAGCACTGACGGAAAGCCGCTGGACAAGTCCGGCTTCGCCGCGTACGCGCAGAAGCTCGGGGCCGTGGACGGCGTCGCCGGTGCCCGTCTGACCCAGCTGAACAAGGACGGCACCACCGCCGACTTCACCGTCACGCTCAAGTACGAGGCGTCGACGGACAAGGCGATCGACGCCGTGGGCCGGGTGCGTGACGTCGCGCACTCCGACGCCCCTGAGGGCACCGACGCGGTCGTCGGTGGCATGTCCTCGATCTACAAGGACATCAACGCCGCGGTCAACCACGACTACCGGACCGTCTTCCCGGTGGCCGCCGTGCTCATCATGGTCATCCTGGGCCTGCTGCTGCGCAGTGTGGTCGCCCCCTGGTATCTGATGGCCTCGGTGGGCCTCGGTTTCGGCGCCACCCTCGGCGCCACCGTGTGGATCTTCCAGAAGGGGCAGGGGCACTCGGGACTGATGTTCACACTCCCGGTGATCATGTATCTGTTCGTGGTCGCCATCGGCACCGACTACAACATCCTCATGATCGCCCGGCTCCGCGAGGAGGCCCGCGAGGGCCGCGAGCCGCGCGAAGCGGCCGGTATGGCGCTGCGGCACGCCGGGCCGACCGTCGCCGCGGCCGGCTTCATCCTGGCGGCGACCTTCGCCACGATGATGCTGGCGGGCAACTCGCTGCTCATGGAGATGGGTTTCGCGGTGGCCTTCGGCATCGCCGTCGCCGCCTTCGTGATGGCGATGTTCTTCACCCCGAGCCTCACCGCGCTGATCGGCCACGCCGCGTGGTGGCCGGGGCATGGCGACCGGAGCGAGGTGACGGTGGCCGGCGCCGGAGCCCATGGTTCCGTACCGGCGCCCGCCGGCGACCGGGACACCATGGCTCACGATCCGGCGGGACGCCGCAACTAGCGGCAGCCGGCCCGACACAGGGTCCTGTCAGGCCATGACCGTCCGGCAGGACCCCGCCGCCGGGCCGCGAGCTGAGCGGCCCGGCGGCCACAGGGCTCTCGACGCGCTGCACGCCGCCGGCTTCGGCCACCCGGCCGGCCGTACCGACTGGCGAGAGCGACTGCACCGCCACAGACGTCGGCTCTCCTTCGCTGTCTGCGGCTTCTACGCGCCTTCGACCCGGCACCCGGGGGTTCTGGCCGATATGGTGGGGATGCAGGCGTGGAAGAAGTGATGCCGATGATCTCCGACATGGTTCTCGTGCCCACCAGTGAAGCCACACTCTCCGGTGACCTCGTCGTCCCGACGGCGGCGCGGGCCGTGGTGCTCTTCGCGCACGGCAGTGGCAGCTCCCGGCACAGTCCGCGCAACCGGATGGTGGCCGCCGAGCTGCGCACCGCCGGGTTCGGCACGCTACTGATGGATCTGCTCAGCGAACGGGAGGAGCGGCACGACGCGCTGACCGGTGAGCACCGCTTCGACATCCCGCTCCTCGGCCGGCGCCTCGTGGCCGCGATCGACTGGCTGGGCACGCAGCCCGACACCCGCGGCCTCCCGGTCGTCCTGTTCGGCGCCAGTACGGGTGCCGCCGCGGCGCTGGTGGCCGCGGTCGAGCGGCCGGACCGGGTGCTGACCGTGGTGTCCCGGGGCGGCCGGCCCGACCTGGCGGGCGAGGCCCTGGCACAGGTGCGGGCCCCTGTCCTGCTGATCGTCGGCGGCCAGGACCAGCAGGTGCAGGAGCTGAACGAGGAAGCGGCCCGGCGGTTGCGGGTCCCGCATTCCCTGACCGTCGTTCCGGGGGCGACGCACCTGTTCGCCGAACCCGGCGCCCTGGAACAGGTCGCCGAGGCGGCCCGGCAGTGGTGCGACGACCAGCTGCGCACACTGCGGGCGCAGCAGGACGGGTGACCGGCCGGCTCCGATCCCCCCCCCCGCACGGGCGAGGACGTCCTGGTGTGGACGTCCGGGAAGTCGCCCGGTCGCCCGGTCGCCCGTCAGCTCGGATCCGGCCTGCCGAAGTACTCGGCGTAGCGGGCCGGCAGCTGGGACAGGAGGTGGTCGAGCTGCAGGTCCGGGACCGCGTCGGCGACCGTGGACAGCACGGCGTCCGCGTCCCACTCCGCGGTGCGCGGCCGGGCGCCGGTCTGCACGGAAACGCGCCGGAGGAACTCGTCACAGTCGAACGACTCCGGACGCCCCCGGTCCAGATGCAGGGCCTCGTCCAGGGGCGCCGGCAGGCGTGCCGCCAGTTCGTCGGCTTCTTCCGGAGAGATCCGGGTCGCGAGCGCCCACAGCACCGCCTCGCAGACCTGCTCGGCCTCCTCCCGGCTGCGGTACTCCCCGCGATCACGGACCTGGGCCAAGAACTCTTCCAATCGCACGGCGGCCTCCCAATGTCGTCGCACGCCATCACGGCGAGCCGCTCCCTTCCAGTCTGCCGCGCCGTCCGGCATCCCCGACAACATCAGCTGCTGGCGATCAAGAGGGACTGTCGGCGGACGACTGGGAGGTGAAGCGCATCAGCGTTTCAAGCCTTTCGGGATGCCTTGCGCGGGCACGCAGAGCAGCGCCATGCCGCAAGTTCAAGATCCCGGCCCTCTTCCTTTCTCCGTGCGGCCCGGGATACCCCTGGAGAGTGAGAAGCCGGGCCAGGCGGCGACGATGCGGGGAGGAATCGGCCATGAGCGAGGAACGGTTCGAGGACGGCTGGTACGTGGACGAGCGGTGCACGAACTGCGATGTCGCACGGCAGTTGGCCCCCGGCCTGATCGGTGAGGTCGACGGTCGCGCGGCTGTGCTGCGCCAGCCGCGCGACCGGACCGAGGTGCGGCAGCTGCACGCCGCCGCACATGCCTGCCAGACCCGGTCGGTCCATCCCCCGGGCGGGCGGCTGGACGCAGCGCTGGACCCCTTCCCGATGGCCCTGGACGACACCGTGTACCTGTGCGGACACAACTCCAGGCAGACCGCGGGGGCCAACTCCTACCTGTTGGGTCGCCCCGGCGGCACCGCGATGATGGTGGACACTCCGCGCTGGAGCACCGCGCTGGCCGCGCGCTACGAGGCGCTGGGCCCCGTCACCGACGTCCTGATCACGCACCGCGACCACGCCGCGCACGGGCGCAGCTACGCCGACCACTTCGGTGCCCGGCTCTGGATCCACGAGGGAGACCTCGACGCCGCTCCGGACGCCGACCGTGTGCTTCGGGGCACCGACCCGGCCGAGATCGCCGAGGGAGTGATCGCCCACCCCCTGCCCGGCCACACACGAGGCAGCGTGCTCTTCGTCGCGGACGAGCGGTACTGCTTCAGCGGCGACAGCTTCTACTGGTCGCGCGCCACGGGGGATGTCGAGGTGGCTGAGAGCGTCACCTGGTACTCCATCGGTGAGCTGGCCGCCTCCTTGGCCCGGACCGCCGGCGGCTTGCGCTTCGAGTGGCTGTTGCCGGGCCACGGCGACCGCCGCCGCCTCCCCGCCGACGAGATGACCCGGCGACTGCGCCGGCTGGCAGCCCGTACCCGGGAACTTCGGCCACGGCCCATCGACTTCACCGCAGTGCGCTGGTGACGGCGACCGCCGGACGGACCCGTGCGGGTTGCTCGCGCGGTGTCCCCTGGCGTCCTGAGCCGATTCCGGGGGCGCGGGTGGAAGCATACGATGCCATGCGTGCTGCGTACATGGAGGAGCTGGGGTCCGCGGACGTCATCCGGTACGGCGAGATCGCGGCTCCCCGTCCGGGTCCCACCGACGTCCTGGTGAACGTCCTCGCCACCACGGTCAACCCGGTGGACACGTTCGTACGGTCGGGGCTGTTCCCCACCCAGGTGGTCTTTCCCTTCGTCGTGGGCCGTGACCTGGTCGGCACGGTGGCCGAGACCGGCCCCGGCGTCACCGGGTTCCGTGCCGGGGACCGGGTGTGGTGCAACAGCCTCGGACACGGAGGACGGCAGGGCGCGGCGGCGGAGCTGGCGGTGGTGGCGGCCGATCGGCTCTACCACCTGCCCGAGGGAGTCGATCCGTATGCGGCGGTGGCGGTGGTCCATCCGGCGGCGACCGCCTATCTGGCACTGTTCGTCCACGGGCGGCTCAGCGTGGGGGAGACCGTGCTGGTCGCCGGCGCCGCGGGCAATGTCGGCAGTGCCCTGGTCACCATGGCGGTACGGGCCGGCGCCCGTGTCCTCGCCACGGCGGGCGCGCGGGACGCAGAGTACTGCGTGGAGCTGGGCGCGGCCGAGGTGTTCGACTACCGGGATCCGGAACTGACCGAGAACATCCGCAGGGCGGCGCCGGCAGGGCTCGATCTGTACCTCGACACGGCGGGTGTCAACGACCTGGAGACCACGGTCGAACTGCTCGCCCTCAGGGGCCGCGTGGTGCTGCTGGCCGGCATCCGGGCCCGCCCCGTACTGCCCGCCAGGGCGCTGTACATGAACGACCGCTCCGTCGTGGGCTTCGTGATCTCGCATGCGACACCCGACGAACTCGCCGGAGCCGCCGCGTACATCAACGACCTGTTCGGCCAGGGTGCTCTGCGCCCGAGAAGCATCGAGGTCTTCCCGCTGAGCGCGGCAGCCGACGTACACGCCCGGCTGGAGAGGGGCGAGTTGCGGGGGCGACGCGCGGTCCTGCGGACGGACCTGCGGACGGACCTCACGGTGGCTACCGGTTCGCCTTCCGCGTCGGTTCCCGCCTCGTCCTGGCCGCCCCGCTGATCGCCGCGGTCGCCCTCCTTACCCCGCACCGGGCGACCAGTGCATCGGCCGCCCGCCGCCGGCGTGGTGGCACGGCTGGTGGTTCTAACAGCGGAGGCGGTAGCCGGGGCGTGTCTGCGGCGGGCCGGGAACAGCGCCGTGCTCGCCGCCCTCGCGCAGGCCACCAACGTCTTCCCTCGCGCCGCCGTACAGCACGATCGAGTGCACCTCGGTGAGGGGTGTCGACGGCGGTGATCGCCGGCTCCAGCGCCTCGCTCCAGCGGGCACCCGCCGCCCCTCGTACGCCCGGCTCCCGGCGGCGAGAGCCAGTACGCGGTGAACGGCATCAGTGGGTGGCTCCCTCGGTGACCTTCAGGTCGTGGCCCGCCGGGGTGCCGGCGGCGGCGAGCAGCAGGGCGCGCAGTCCGCGGGCGACGGTGCTGGGCTCCAGGGCGGGGGCGGTGCCGTCGATGACCTGTTCCGGCGCCCAGGGCACATGCACGAAACCGCCCCGGGCGTGCGGGAATTCGGTGGCGATGAGGTGCCCGAGGCCGTACGCGACGTGGTTGCAGACGAACGTGCCGGCGGTGTGGGAGACGGCGGCCGGCACACCGGCGGCGCGCAGCGCGGCGACGCAGGCCTTGACGGGGAGTGTGGAGAGGTAGGCGGCGGGGCCGCCCGGGATCACGGGCTCGTCGATGGGCTGGTTGCCGGCGTTGTCGGGGATGCGGGCGTCGTCGATGTTGATGGCGACGCGTTCGACGGTGACGCCGGGTCGGCCGCCGGCCTGGCCCAGACAGAGGATCAGGTCAGGGCGAGAAGCGCGGACGGCGTCGCGCAGGGTGTCGAGGGACTTGCCGAAGAGGCAGGGGAGTTCGGTGGCGGTGACGGTGAGCCCGGCCGGAGGCTCGGCGGCCACCAGCGTGGCGGCCTGCCAGGACGGGTTGACCTGCTGGCCGTCGAAGGGGGAGAAACCGGTGATGAGCACGCGGGTCATGGCACTTCCTTCACGAGGGCAACGGTCTTCACGAAGCCATCGGTCTTCACGAGGGCATCGGTCTGCTCAGAACGCGAACAGCGCCATGATCACGGTGGAGCAGGCCAGGAGCGGCAGAGCCGTCGGGATCTGTGCCTTGATGGGCCCGTACTGGTCCTTCAGTTCCAGCAGGGTGGCCGGGACGATGTTGTAGTTGGCGGCCATCGGCGTACACAGTGTTCCGGAGAAACCGGCCAGCATCCCGATCGCGAGGACCGCCGGCGGGTTGCCGTGCAGCTGCTGGATGAGGACGGGCCAGCCGATCGCCGCGGTCATCACGGGGAACGCGGCGAACGCGTTGCCCATGATCATGGTGAACAGGAACATGCCGACGCAGTACGCGAGGACGGCGAGGTACTTCGAGTTGTCCGGCAGGACGTCGTGCACGATCTTGCCGACCTGGGTGCCGACCCCGGCCACTGCGAAGATCGAGCCGAGTACGGCGAGGAGCTGGGGCAGCAGCAGGGCGGAGCCCATCGCCTCCAGCATGGAACGGCCGGAATGGAGCGGCACGGACAGCTTCCGCTCGCCGGTGACCAGCATGCCGACGACGAGGGCGACGAGACAGCCGACGCCGAGCCCGAGGAGGGTGGCCTTGCCGGTCTCGAACAGGCCGGACGTGTCGAGGAACGAGGCGCAGACGATGGCGACGAGCGGGATCGTCAGGGCGGGGACGAAGATCCTGCTGCCGAGCCGGGCGGCGGAGGCCTCGCGTTCCTCGGTGGTGCTGGTGACGGGGATGCCCTTGCCGAGGAAGTTGAACCCGGCGAGCGCGATCAGGGCGAGGACCGCGACCCCGAGCGGTTCGGCGGGCAGGGTCCAGCCGCCGTTCCCCGCGGTGGCGTTGGCGACGCCGGTGCCGTAGGGGAAGGTGAGTCCGAGCAGGCCCCAGAACGCGGCGGACGTCCACCGCTTGGGGTTGCTGCGGTCGGCGGCCATCTGCGCGGCCATGACGACGAAGACGAGACCCACCAGCCAGTAGAGCCACTCGACCTTGATCACTTGCTGTTCTCCTTCGGAAGCGGCAGGTAGTGTTCGGCGGCGGCGAGCGCCATCTCCCGCTGCAGCTGCCGGTCCAGGAGCAGCAGACGGGCGCCGTGGACGAGGAAGGCGCAGACGGCGAGCGGTATCGCCCACAGGGCCAGCTGGGTCGGTTCGAGGTTCTGGTGGTACGTCGAGTTGACGAAGCCCGTGATCAGGAGGATCGAGCCGATCGCGATGAAGCAGTCCTCGCCGAAGAAGAGGCCCACGGTGTCCGAGGACGCGGCGTAGGAACGCACCTTCTCCCGCACGCGCTCGGGCAGCACCGCGCCCGCCGTGCGCTCGGCGGCGGCTTCGGCCATGGGCGCGACCAGCGGCCGTACCGTCTGCGCGGGACCGCCGATGCTGTTGAGGCCGAACGCCGCGGTGACCTGACGGATCAGGAGGTAGACGGTGAGGAACCGGCCGGCGCTGAGGCCGCCGAGCCGTCCGATCAGATTGCGGGCCTGTTCGCGCAGGCCGTAGCGTTCCAGGAGGCCGATTACGGGCAGGACGACGGCGAAGACGGTGACCGAGCGGCTGTCGGCGAAGGACCGGCCGAAGGCCGCGAGGACCTGCAGCGGGTTCATTCCGCCGATCAGTCCGGTGAACACACCGGCGACGCCCACCACGAGGACGGGATTGCGGCGCGTGACGAATCCGAGGATCACCACGACCACGCCGAGGAGAACGATCATACGGTTGCCTTTGGCGTGAGCGGGCGGGACGCCCGAGCGGCGCGGATCCGGGGGCCCGAATCCGTGAGGGATGCCCGGGACCCTAGGGGATCGTTCAACGATCGAACAAGGGGTGGGAACGGAAATCCATCACTTGTCGGATCGTTCAACAATCGCCTACGTTGAAGACGTGATCGACCTCAACGCAGACCTCGGTGAAGGCTTCGGCCGCTGGACCCTCACCGACGACGATGCCCTGCTCTCCGTCGTGACCAGCGCCAACGTCGCCTGCGGCTTCCACGCCGGCGACCCCTCGGTGATGCGCCGCGTCTGCGACCTCGCCGCCGAACGCGGCGTCCGGATCGGGGCCCAGGTCTCCTACCGCGACCTGGCCGGCTTCGGCCGCCGCGCCATGGACGTGCCCGGCGACGAGCTGGCGGCCGAGATCGCCTACCAGATCGGGGCGCTGCGGGTCTTCGCCGAGGCCGCCGGCGCCGAGGTGGCCTACGTCAAGCCGCACGGCGCGCTCTACAACCGCACCGTGCACGACGCCGAGCAGGCCACCGCCGTGGTGGCCGGCGTGCGCCTGGCGGGCGGAGCGCTGCCGGTGCTCGGTCTGCCCGGGTCCCGGCTGCTCGCCGCCGCCGAGGAAGCGGGCCTCACCGCTGTACCGGAGGCCTTCGCGGACCGCGCCTACACCCCCGCGGGCACGCTCGTGCCACGCCGTGAGCCGGGCGCCGTGGTGACCGACGAGGACGCGGTGGTCCGGCGCGCGCTGGCGTTCGCGGTGGACGGCGCCGTAGCGGCCGTGGACGGTACGACCGTGCCGGTCGCCGCCCGCTCCCTGTGCGTCCACGGCGACACCCCGTGCGCCGCCCGGATCGCCGCGCGGGTCCGTGAGGCACTCGATGCGGCCGGAGTCGAGGTGAGGGCATTCGCATGACCGAGAGCCGGTCCGTCGGCGTGCGCCCCGCCGGGCGGCACGCCCTGCTCGTCGAACTGCCCGACGCCGAGCGCACCGGAGCCTTCCACGCCGAACTCCTGCGACGGCGTGCCGCCGGAACCCTGCCGCCGGTCGAGGAGATCGTGCCGGGCGCGCGGACCGTACTCCTGGACGGTGTCACCGACCCGGAGGAACTGGCCCGCCGGATCGCCGACTGGGACCTGCCCGCCCACGCGGCCGACGACGGGACGGTGGTGGAGATCCCCGTCCGCTACGACGGCCCGGACCTGGCCCGTGTGGCCGCGCTGTGGGGTGTCGGCGCCGACGAGGTCGCCACCCGGCACACCTCGTACACCTACCGCGTCGCCTTCTGCGGATTCGCCCCCGGCTTCGGCTACCTCACCGGCCTGCCCACCGAGCTGCACGTGCCGCGCCGCGACACACCCCGCACCCGGGTCCCGGCCGGCGCGCTCGCGCTCGCCGGCCCCTACAGCGCCGTGTACCCGCGCGCCACCCCCGGCGGCTGGCAGCTGATCGGGACCATGCCGGACCCGACCCCGCTGTGGGACCTCACCCGGGAGGAACCGGCGCTTCTCACGCCGGGAACGCGGGTCCGGTTCGTGGCCGAGGACGGCACGCCATGACCGTCAAACTCGCCGTCGTACGCTCCGGTGCCCTCACCACCGTCCAGGACCGCGGCCGGCGCGGCCATGCCCACCTGGGCGTGCCCCGCTCCGGCGCCCTGGACGCCCCCGCCATGAGCCTGGCCAACCGGCTCCTCGGCAACGCCCCCGACGCCGCCGTCCTGGAGACCACCCTGACCGGCTGCGCCCTGCGCCCCGACCGCGGCGTGTCCGTCGTCGTCGGCGGCGCGCCCTGCCCGGTGACGGTCGACGGCCGCCCGGCCGCCTGGGGACTGCCCGTACGGGTGCCCGCGGGGGCCGTCCTGAACGTGGGGGGCGTGACGGCGGGTGTGCGCTCCTACGTGGCCGTCGCCGGCGGCATCGCCGTCGAGCCAGTCCTCGGCAGCCGCGCGTCGGACCTGCTCTCCGGACTCGGCCCGGCTCCCCTCCGCGACGGCGACGTCCTGCCGCTGGGCACTCCCGCCCCACAGCCGGCGCTGCCCGACGGCGCTCCCTGGCCCGCGCCGCCCACCGAACTGACCCTGCCGCTGCGCCTCGGCCCCCGCACCGACTGGTTCACGCCCGCCGCGCTGCACACCCTCACCTCGGCGACGTACCGCGTGTCGCAGCACAGCAACCGCATCGGCCTGCGCACCGAGGGACCGTCGCTGGAGCGGGTGTCGGCCGGCGAGCTGCCGAGCGAGGGCATGGTGCTCGGCGCCGTACAGGTGCCCCCGGACGGGCGCCCGGTGGTGTTCCTGCACGACCACCCGACGACCGGCGGCTACCCGGTGATCGGCGTCGTCGCCGAGCCCGCCCTCGCGCCGGTTGCCCAGGCCGCGGCGGGTACACCGATCCGCTTCACCCTGGGGTGACGCGCCGGCGGCGTGCCGGGCGATCGGACGTGGGCGATTCTGAAGAGGTGGGTGGTGTCCCAGCCCGTCGGATTCGGGCGGACTACGCCGTCCCGGGCCGCCGGGCGGTACGCGTGACACTGGTCGCCGCGGCCGGCTTCTACCTCTTCCGCTACGGCCTCGACCGTCCCGTGGCGGCCACGTACGCCCTGTTCGCCGCCGTGGCCCTGGGCGGACTCGCCAAGATCCCGGGCACCGGCCGGCAGCGGGCCGCGACCGTGCTGCGGCTGCTTCCGGGGTGCTGGCTGCTGGTCGTCGTCGGCACCTGTCTGTCGGTGCGGACCTGGAGTGCCGTCGTCGGCATGCTGGCGGTCGGCTTCGCGCTGGCCTTCGCCGCCGTGGGCGGCCCGCGCCCGGCAGGAGCGGCGCCGGGCCTGCAACTCCTCTACATCCTCCCGTCCTTCCCGCCCTACGCCCCCGGCACGCTCGCCGAGCGCCTGATCGGTACGACCACCGGGCTGGCCCTTTTCATCGCCGCCGAGGCGCTGATCCTCCCCGAGCCCGGCCCGCCGTCCTACCGGGCACGGGCCACCCACGCCGTGCGCACCGTCGCACACTGCGCGGCCCTTCTCGCGGCGCCGCCGTACGCCCTGACCGACCCGGACATCCGGGCAGCCTGGGAGAGCGGCCGGTCACTGCGGTCCCTGACCGTGCCGGAGGCGGAACGCCCGGCCGGACCAGGGGTGCGCGACCGCGCCCTCGCCCACACCGGCCTCGCCACGCGCACCCTCCTCAGCCGCCTGGTGCAGCTGCCCGCCGCGCCGGACGGGCACCCGGGCCCCGAGGTGACCGCCGTACTGCAGGCCGTGGCACGACTGGCCACGGCGACCGTGACCTGTCTGCACGCCGGGGCGTCGCCGCTGGCGCCGTACGAGGACCTGGTCAGGACGCGGGCGCACCTGTCGGCGGTGTCCGCGGGGCCCCTCCCCACCGGGGACTCCGCGTGCACGGGCCCGGCCGCCGCCGGTGGATCGGCGTCCGCGGGCCTGTCCCCCGCCGGTGGTTCGGCGTCTGCCGGCCTGGACCCCGCCGGTGGTTCGGCGTCTGCGAGCCCGGCCGCCAGCGGTGGTTCGGCGTCTGCCGGTCTGTCCCCCGCCGGGGGTTCCGCGTCTGCGGGCCTGTCCCCTGCCGGTGGTTCGGCGTCTGCCGGCCTGGGCCCCGCCGGGGGTTCCGCGTCCGCGGGCCGGGCTCCTGCCGGGGATCCCGCGTCCGTTTGTCCCGCCCCCGCCGACCCGCCCCCCGCCGGGAATCCCGTGCCCGGCACCGCTCGCGCGCCGGAGTTCCCGCCTGCCGTACTGCGTCGGCACGCCGCCGTCCTGGAGATCGCCGACGCCGCGCTCGCCATGGCCGCGGCAGCCGATCTGGCGGTGCACGGCAGACACGCCCCGGTGGGGATTCCGCACGGCCGCTTCTGGTACGCCAGAGCCCGGGCACCGATGCTGTGGTGGCACCGGGCGCGGGGCCATGCCGGGCGCCGGTCGGTGTTCTTCCAGAACGCCGTCCGCATCGCCCTGGCCCTCACCGCCGCCCGGCTCGTGGCGGGGGTGGACACGCTGCCCCATGGATTCTGGGCCACGCTGGCCACGCTCACCCTCACCCGGACCACCATGGACGAAACCTGGCACACCATCCGGCTGGCCCTCGCAGGCACCCTGGCCGGAGCCCTCCTCACGGCCGGCGCACTGAGCCTGGCCGGGACCGACACCGCCGTCTACGCCGTCGTACTGCCCGTGTGGATGCTGTTCGCCTTCACGGTCGGCCCGGTCAAGGGCGTCGGCTGGGCGCAGGGCCTGTTCACCGTGCTCGTGGCGCTGGTTTTCGCCCAGCTGGCCCCGCCGACCTGGCGACTGGCGGAGGTCAGGATGCTGGACGTGCTGGTCGGCAGCGCGATCGGCGCCGTCTTCGGCCTGCTGGCCTGGCCGCGCGGCGCCCATGACGAGCTGCGGCACGCTGCGGCGGAACTCCTGCGCCGCGCAGCCGAGATCGTGGTGGCGACCGGGGCCTCGGTGGCGGGCGGCGGTGCGGTGCTCGCTTCCTCGGGCGTACCCGGCCCCCGGTCGCTGCAGCGTGCCATCATCCTCGCCGAGTCCGCGTACGCGCAGTTCCAGAGCGAGCCGACGCCGTTCGGCGGCGCGGCGCGCCGAGCCGGCCTGGCAACCGTGGACTGGCAGGCCACCCTGATGGCCGGTCACCACACCCTGTGGGGGTCCGACCGGCTGCTGACCCCGCCGCTGACCGGACTGGGCCCCGCGGCGGCCGGGGCCGTCAGCGGGCTGGGGGAGCGGGTGGCCGGGCGGATGCTGCTGGTGTCGGCGGCCCTGGACCCCGGAGCGGACACCCCTACCGGGCGGATTCCGCTGGTCGATCCGACCCTCGAGGGGCCCGGCACCGAGCCGCCCGGCGCACCGCGCCTCTACTACGCCACCGTGTCGTGGCTGGACTCGCTGATGACCGACCTGAGACGGATCCCGCGGGGCAGCCCCGAGACCGGACAGGGCCCCGAGGCGCCGTGACCGCGCCGCGCCACCGGTCGGGACGGGCGCCGTCGTCCCGGCGTCAGCGACCCCTCACCCGACCTGACCTACGGTCTGGTCAGGTGAGGATGCGCCGAAGCCAGCGGGTGCGGGCGTCGCGTGCGTCCCGGCTGAGAGCCGCCCCCGGCGCGAAGGTGTCGAAGCCGTGGAAGGCACCGGGCCACACATGCAACTCGGCTCGTCCTCCGGCCCGCCAGATCGCCTGGGCATAGGCGACGTCCTCGTCCCTCAAGGTCTCCGCCGACCCGACCTCGATGTAGGCCGGGGGCAGCCCGGACAGATCCGTGGCGCGGGCGGGAGCGGCGTAGGGCGGCAGGTCCGCGGCGCCGTACCGGTCGCCCAACGCCGCCCGCCACGCGGTCGCGTTGGAGGTGCGGTCCCAGAGGTCGATGCCGGCCATCTGGTGACCGGAGAACGTGTTGTTGCGGTCATCGAGCATCGGGCACAGCAGCAGTTGCCCGATCGGCGCGGGGCCGCCCCGGTCACGGGCGAGCAGGGCGAGTGCCGCGGCCAGTCCGCCGCCGGCGCTCTTTCCCCCTACGACGACACGGCCGGCGTCGATGCCGAGTCCGGCCGCGTGCGCGGCCACCCAGGTGAGTCCGGCGTAACAGTCGTCCAGCGCCGCCGGGTACTGCGCCCCGGGTGCCAGCCGGAACTCGACGGAGACGACGGCCAGTTCGAGAGGTACCGCCCACTCACGCAGGAGCCGGGGAAGCACGGACCACGCGTTGCCCGTGATCATTCCACCGCCGTGCATGTAGTACAGCAGGGGCAGCGGCCCCGCGCTCCCGGCGGGCCGTCCGCTCACCAGCGTGACCTCCGGCCCACCCGGCGGCCCCGGCACCCGCAGCTCCTCCACCTCGAAACGGCCGTCGGCCCGCAGCTCCCGGACCGTCGGTCGGGGCCGGGCCAGGGCATCCCGCTCCTGACGTTCCGCAAGGTTCTGCGGGGTGAACGGCTCCCGGGCCTCCGCCGCCAAACCACTGAGCACAGCGGCCAGTTCGGGAGCGAACGGGGGCGCGCCCCGAGCTGTCGAGGCAGGGCCGGTTTCCGGTGCCGGCATGTCATCCGCGAGGTTCATACGCCGTAGCCAACCACCTGCCGGGTCCCCGGCGGTCGTCTCCTGTGGCCTTGGCCGGAAGCCGTCGAGCCTGGTAGGCATGGCCTGTGCGATTCGAGAGTGTTCCCATGCCCGCGGCGGTCGAGGCACGACCCCGTGACGCTCGTGGGTATCCGGTGCCGGCGATCACTCCCTGGGAAGGGGAGGAGCCCCAGTTCGCGCTGACCGACTACGAGCGCAGCGCCGTGTGCGCGCGGAAGCGTCTGTGCTCGGTGTGCGACCAGGGCATGCCGCAGGGGCCGGTGTGGCGTGTGGTGGGCGCCGCGGAGAGCGCGGCGATCGGGGACGCGCTGGCCGCCGGGCGGCCCTACCGCAATCTGGCGCCGACCCTCGAAGGACCGGGGCACCGCGCGTGCATGCTGTACGCCTCGATGGTGTGCCCCTACCTGGCCCGCCCCAACGCCCGGCGCGGCATGTCCGCGGCGGAGCCGGACGACATGACCTCCCATGTGGTGCGGGGCGCCGTCCGGGGCGCCTTGGGCGCGGTGGTGGGGTTCGGTGCGTACGAGTACGCGGTCACCGGCAGCCGGGTGCTCTTCCGGTTCCTCGACGTCGTCGAGTTCCTGCCGCACGACACGTCCGACGCGCACCTGGACGAACTGCGGGCCGAACTCGCCCGGACCGCGAAGTGACCCGCACCTCGCGCCCCGGACCCGTCCGGCCCGTTCCGTCGACCCAGGTCAGGGGCGGTACGCCGCCAGGCCGACCGTCGAGGTGACCTCGGTCGGGTGCCCGCTGCCGTCGGCCGGCAGCGTCACCGTGCCGGAGGGGGTGCGCACCGCCAGGGTCTTGCCGTCGGGCGACCAGGCCGGCTCGGTGTAGTCGGTCGTGGCGTGCGGCGTGAGGTCCTTGATGTGGTTGCCGTGCATGAAGTCCTCGACGAGCACGTGGTCGTGGCCGGCGACCGAGCGCACGAAGACGACCTCCTCCTCGTTCGGGGACAGGTCCGGCTGGGAGCCCTTGGTGAGCTTGCTGCCCTGCTGGCGCAGGTAGTCGTCCCGGATGTAGACGTCGCCGGTGTGGTCGTTGGCGTACACCGCGGTGCCGTAGTGGCCTGCCACGTTCGGCCAGACGTTGCCGGTCTGCGGAAGCGCACCGTCCGGACCGGGCTCGCCGTACAGGGACAGCGTCTTGGGCGTGCCGTGGACCGCCTTGGCGGAGATGACCTTCAGCCGGGAGACACCGTTCGCGCGCGCCGCGAAGATGAGGTTGTCCTTGGCGGGGATGTTGTTCTGGGTGTCCTTCGCGGCCACCTGCCACGTCGGGTGCGACCAGTTCTGGTTTCCGGGGTTCTTCGCGACGACGACGCGCCCGCTGCCGTCGGGGTCGGCGATGTCCAGGTTGCCGGAGCCGTCGATGAAGGCGGCCTTGGCGCCGTTCGGGGACCAGGCGAGGTCCCGGACGGGCACGCCGAAGTTCACCTTGTGGCCGCCGATCAGCACGTACTTGGTGCCGTTGCTGATGGTCAGGGTCCCGTGCGAGGCGCTGGTGGCCGCCGAGGCGGCGGACGAGGCGCCCAGCAGTGCCGAGCCGGTGACGGCCGCGGCCACGGCGATGGCGGCGGCCATGGTGCGGGTACGGGTGGTCATGACGGAGTTCCCCCAGGGACGTCGACAGGTCAGGTCGTTGGGTGCAGCTACGCAGAGCCGCTCCGGCGTCGTCCTGGTCGCTGAAGGCCATGCGACCGCCTGCCGCTCTGTTCGAAGCCGAGCCTGTCAGGCGGTGATCCTCGAATCGTCCGTTCAGCGTCACAGGGGCGTAACACAGTGAGGAGCGGTATCGGTGGTGAGCCCGGAGTGTTCAGGGGCTAGGGTCCACCTGATCGCGCACTTGTGTGCGCAACCTCCTTCCCATCAGAGGATGTTGATGAGACGAAGATCCCTCACGGGTACGGCGTCGGTGTTCCTGTCCGCCGCGGGCCTGGCCGCGGCACTACTGGGCGCCGCCCCGGCCGGCGCGGTCACCGGGCAGCCGGTGATCACCCTGGACACCCCGCAGCCGGTCGCCCTGCCGGCCGCGCCCGCCACCGCGGACGTGCACTTCGATTTCCGGACCACGGCGAAGAACCTCCAGGCGGACGACGCCACCCTGACCGTGGACGCCCGGGGCCTGTCGAAGATCGCCAAGGTGATGTTCTCGGACAACTGCACGGCCAAGGGCCTGGTGGCCACCTGCTCGGAGGAGTTCCAGTCCGACTCCTCTCCCACCACGCACATGGGCGCCATGACCGGGCTGACCCTGACCCCGCTCAAGGGCACCGCGCTCGGTGCGGCGGGCACGTACAAGGTCACAGGGCGGTCCGCGCACGCGCAGATCGTGGGCGGCACCGGCAAGGTCGAGGTGGGCGGCCCCTCCTTCGGCCTGGACAACCTCACCGACCACACCAACCTGAAGGTCGGCAGCACGGTGTCCGAGCCGGTCCGGTTCAGCAACGTGGGCAATCGGCCCGCCAAGGGCGTCCAGACGGTCCTGGCCGCCTCACCCGGCCTCGACTTCGCCGACCACTACGCCAACTGCAAGTACGGGTCCAACGGCACCATCCACTTCGCGGAGTGCTACCCCAAGGGCGCGATCGGCATCGGAGAGACGGCGGCCCTGGCCGCACCGGTGCGGCTGCACGTGAACTCCGCGGCGCTGTACACCACCCTCGACACCCTCACCGCGCCCCTCGGCCAGCCGGGCTGGCCGGACGGTCAGGGCATCAAGTGGACGTGGGGCAAGGGCGCCACGCTGAAGCTGAAGGTGATCAAGGCGGGCCGGCGGTCCCCGGCTCCGGCGGGCTCCGTCTCCCTGCCGCAGACGGGCGAGGTCACCGACTACCGGATCGCTTCCCTCAAGGCCCGCAACACCGCCGACTTCGGTGTCACCGGCGCCGGTGCACAAGCCGGGCAGGGCAAGAACGCCACCCTCGCCTTCCGCCTGTCCGCGAACGGCCCGGCGACCCTGTACGACCGCAGCGGCGGTGAAGGGGTGCCCACCGTCTGGGTGACGCTCCCGACCGGTACCACCGCGGTCGGCCACTCTGCCAACTGCGGTCCATGGCAGGTGAACAATCCGACGGCCGAGGCTCACGGCCCGTACGTCTGCGGCCCGTCGGGCCTGGTCCTGCCCAAGGGAAACGTCACCGACTTCACCCTGACCCTCCGGGTCGACACAGTGGTCACCCATGCCGAGGGAAGCGTCCAGGTGGTCTGGGGCCCGGATCCGTCCCACTCCCACCGGCCGGCGTTCGACCCGAACAGCCGCAACGACTCCGCGGCCCTCACGCTGAACTGAGCCACGACGGCCGCGACACACACGGACGGGGCCGCCCGGCTCGGGCGACCCCGCCTCGCAGCACCGACGAGTGACGGATACGGCGCCGGTGAGCACCAGAGCCTGGAGGCCCCGAGACTCAGCCCCGCCACAGCCGCCGGTCAACTCGCCTGCGTCTTACGGAATTTACCGTCTATTGGCATGCCGAACGGCTGTGGTCTTCCGTTCTCTGAGCGTTCAACCGGGAATCCCTGTGAGTGTTGTGTGCTCTCCCTAGCCTCCTTGAGGTTTCGGAAAGAAGGGGCTCATGGACGACTCATTCCTCGCGGTCCGGGCGCGCGGGATCACCAAGAGTTTCGGTGATGTCGTCGCACTCGACGGCATCGATCTGGATGTGGCGCAGGGACAGATCCACGGCCTGGTCGGACCGAACGGCGCCGGCAAGACGACACTCCTCGGGCTCCTGCTCGGCCTGGCCGTGGCCGGCACCGGTCACCTGGAGATCCTCGGTACGCCGGTGGGCCGGACGTTCGCCGCTCCCGACGGTGTCGCCGGGTTCGTGGACGGACCGGGCCTGTACCCCTCGCTCACCGCCAGGCAGAACCTCGCCGCGCTGGCCGCTCTGCGCGGCCAGGACGCGCGGACGGCAGGCATCGACGACGTGCTCCGCCAGGTCGGCCTGACCGATGTCGCCCACGACCGGGTCCGCGGCTTCTCCCTGGGCATGCGTCAACGGCTCGGACTTGGCGCCGCGCTGCTCACCAGGCCCCGGCTCCTCGTGCTCGACGAGCCCGCCAACGGCCTCGACCCGGCCGGCAAGAAACACGTACACGGTGTACTGAGCCGGCTTGCGGCGGAGGGCACCGCTGTCGTGCTGTCGAGTCACCGCATGGACGACCTCGAAGCGCTGTGTTCCGAGGTCACCATCCTCGCCACCGGACGGGTCGTCTTCTCCGGCCCGCTGAGCAAACTGGCCGCCGAGCACCGTGAACTCGACTACCGCCTGGTCACCTCCGACCCCCAGGCAGCCCGCCGGCTGGCCGCCGAGACGCCCGGGCTCCATCTGGCCGACGGCACGGGAGGGCGCCACGGAGGCGACGCGCTCGTCGTACGGGCGCTGGTGCCCACCCTCGACGAACTGGTGGTACGACTCGTGCAGTCGGGGATCGCCCTGCGCGAACTCGCCCCCGTGGTCTCCCCCCTGGAGGCCGCCTTCCTGGCCCTGACCGAGCCACCGGACGCCAAAGCCCAGCCGCAGGGGACCGACACCCAGCCACGGGAGGCCGGCCGATGACCGCGACCACAACCGCCGTGGCCCCCCGCCCCACCGCCGGTGCCGGCCGGGTCTCCGTGGCCCGTGGCTACCGCTTCGAACTCGTCAAGCTCGTCTCGCAATGGCGGATCCGGCTGCTGGTCCTCGCCTGCTGGATCGCACCGGCGCTCTTCGTCGCCGGAGTGAGTCAGCAGAGCACACTCCCCTCCGACACGCTCTTCGGCCGCTGGATGCTCGCCACCGGGTGGGCCGGGCCCCTGGTGATCCTCGGTTTCTCGGGCACCTGGGCGCTCCCGCTGCTGACCTCGGTGGTCGCCGGTGATGTGTTCGCCGCCGAGGACCGGCTGGGCACCTGGCGTCACCTGCTGGTGGCGGTCCGCTCGCCGCGCCGGATCTTCGCCGCGAAGGCACTGGCGAGCCTCACCGTGATCCTGCTGCTCGTGGTCGGGCTGGCCGCTTCGAGCACGGTCGGCGGGCTCCTGGCGGTCGGCAACCGGCCACTGGTCGGCCTCGACGGCCATCTGCTGACCCCGGGGGACGCCGCCGGCAAGGTGCTGCTCGCCTGGGCCTGTGTGCTCGCCCCCACCCTGGCCCTCGCCGGGATCGGCCTCCTCGGGTCCGTCGTACTGGGACGCTCCCCGATGGGGCTGCTGCTGCCGGTGGTCGTCGCGCTCGTGCTGCAGCTCGCCCAGATGCTGCCGCTGCCCGTCGCCGTACGACTCGCCCTGCCCAGCTGGGCGTTCATCGCCTGGAACGGTCTGTTCACCAGCCCCGCACAGCTCGGGCCGCTCATGACCGGCATCGTCGTCAGCCTGGTGTGGGCCCTGACCGCCACCGTGCTGGCGTATCTCCTCTTCCTGCGGCGCGACTTCACCAACCTGACCGACGACGGCTCGGGACGCCGGGCGGTCACCGCCGGACTCCTGCCGCTCGCCGGGCTGGTCGCCGCGACCGTCGCCGTGGTGGCGGCAGCGACCGGGGCCACCGGCTCCGGGATCTCGCAGGACAAGGTGCAGCGCTCGCTCGCCACGGAGTTCGCCCACCTCTACCGCATGCAGACCGCACAGCTCAACCGTCCTGCCGTCACCGAAGCGCGGCTGAAGGCCACGGCGGCGTGCGACAAGGGCAGCGTCAGGGTCGCCGCCGAGGGGCCCGGCAACGACTGGCGCTGTGTCGTCTCCTGGCACCTCCCCGGCGTCGAGGCCACCGGGACGGCCGTCTACCAGCTCGACGTCACCTCGGACGGGCGGTTCGTGGCCGACGGTGACGGGCCGAAGGAAGTGAACGGCTACTTCCTGGTGCGGACCCCCCACGGAGACGCACCCAACCCGCTTTGGCAGTTCGACGGCACCGTCGGACTTCTTCGCACCTCGAAGGGATGACTTCATGCAGGTAACCCGCAACCGCCGCCCCGCCACGAGGGCGGTTCCCGGCAGACGCATCGGCCGTCGGGGCACCCTCACGGCCGGCGCCACCGCGGTCGTCCTCGCCGTCACCGCCGGCATCGGTTACGCCCAGACCCGCCAGTTCGGCACCGACCAGGTCGGCCAGATGACCGACCGGGGCCAGGTCATCTCCAGCGACCAGTACCTCGCCCCGTACGGCGACCGCCTCCTTCTCAACAACGGCAAGATCATGTCGTCTACGGTCAGCCCGGACGGCACCCACCTCGCCGCCGCGGTCACCGACGGCGGCAGCGCACTGACCATCGTCGACGTGCAGAACTGGAAGGTGCAGCAGGTCGTCGGCACCGCCGCGTCGTCGATCCCGCGCCTCAGCAGCAACTCCGTGGGCCAGGAGGGCCCGACGTACTCGCCCGACGGCAAGCAGCTGTGGCTGGGCCAGACCGACGGCTACACCAGGTTCACGGTCCACCCGGACGGCACGGTCGCCGACCCGACGCCGGTCACGATCCCGGCGGACGGAGCCAAGCGCGCCCTGGTCGGCCAGGCCGTGTTCTCGTCCGACGGCTCCACCGTGTACTCCGCGGTCAACGGCCAGAACCGGGTGGTCGCCATCGACGCGGCGACCGGCGCCATCGAGCAGAGCTGGCCCGTGGGCAACGCCCCACGCGACATGGTCCTGGCCGGCGGCAAGCTCTACGTCAGCAACGAGGGCGGACGCCCGGCGCAGTCCGGCGACACGACCATGAACTCGTACGGCACCCAGGTGCCGGCCGACCCGAAGACCGGTGCCACCACCACCGGCACGGTCAGCGTCATCGACCTGGCGAACCCGACCGCGGCCCCCGCGAGCATCGACGTCGGTCTGCACCCGACCGCCCTGTACGCCAGGGGCAGGTCCCTGTTCGTCACCAACACGGCCGGCAACGACGTGTCGGTCATCGACACCTCCCGCGACAAGGTCGTACAGACCATCTCCACCCAGCCGTGGCCGGAGGCATCGGTGGGCTACGAGCCCAACGCGGTGACGCTCACCGACGACGGCCGTCTCCTGGTGACGCTCGGCCGCGCCAACGCGGTCGCCGTCTACCGGTACGAGAACCCGCTGGAGCCGGTGCGCTTCGTCGGCCTGCTCCCGACGGACTACTTCCCCGCGGAGATCACGACCGTAGGCGACCAGGTGCTGGTCTCCAACACCCGTGGCATCGACGCCCGCCGCCCGAACAACCCCGCCGGGCACGGCACCCACGACACGACGTCGAGCGTGCAGCGGTTCACGCTGCCGGACGACAGCGTCATCCGGTCCGAGACGGTCAAGGTCTTCCGGCAGAACGGCTGGACCCCCGGCTCGGTCGAGCAGGCCAAGGGCAAGGGCCACGCCTGGCCGATTCCGGTCCCGACACGGCTCGGCGACCCCTCGACGATCAAGCACGTCTTCCTGATCGTCAAGGAGAACCGGACCTACGACCAGGTCTACGGTGACATGCCCCAGGGCAACGGCGACCCGTCGGTGACGCAGTTCGGCGAGAACGTGACGCCGAACCAGCACGAGCTGGCCCGGCAGTTCGGCCTGTACGACAACACCTACGACATCGGCACCAACTCCGCCGAGGGCCACAACTGGCTGATGCAGGCCGACGACCCGGAGTACACCGAGTCCTCGGCCGGTGAGTACCAGCGCAGCTACGACACCGAGAACGACGTCCTCGGCCACCAGAAGTCCGGCTTCATCTGGACGGGTGCGCAGGCGGCGGGCAAGACGGTACGGGACTTCGGCGAGTTCCAGTCGATCGAGAGCAAGCCGGCCGGCGCGACCTGGCAGAACCTGTACTGCGACGCCAAGGACATGGACGCGACCGGCCAGTCCACCGCCTACCCCATACAGACGGGCTCGGCGATCCCGTCGCTCAACGCCGTGTCCGCGCCCGGGTTCCCGATGTTCGACCTCGACGTCCCGGACATCTACAAGTACGAGATCTGGAAGCAGGACTTCGAGAAGAACGGGCCGGCGAACCTGAACATGTTCTGGCTCTCCAACGACCACACCGGTGGTCCGGCGAGCCCGGCGGCCCAGGTGGCGGACAACGACCTCGCGGTCGGCAGGATGGTCGACGAGATCTCCCACAGCGCGTACTGGAAGGACTCGGCGATCTTCGTGGTCGAGGACGACTCCCAGGCCGGCCTCGACCACGTCGACGGCCACCGTGCCCCGATCCAGATCATCAGCCCCTGGGCCCGGCGTGACACGGTCGACAGTCACTACTACTCCCAGATCACGGTGATCCGCACCATCGAGCAGATCCTCGGGATCCACCCGATGAACCAGAAGGACAGCGCGGCCACCCCGATGACCCGCGCCTTCACCTGGCGTCCGGACCTCACGCCGTTCACCGCGCTGCCCAACCGGACCTCGCTGACCGACGGCCTGAAGACGCCGCCCTCCTGCGGCGTGGACACCCCCGCGCCGCAGAACCCGAGCGCGGCGGCCGTGCCGTCGGCTAAGGTACCCGCGGACAAGCAGAAGCTCGCGGCCGAGTGGGACGCCTGGAAGTCCAAGCAGCACCTGACCGGTCCGCACGCCATACCCGACTTCGCCAATCCCGCGCAGATGAACCACCTCACGTGGTACCAGACGCACAACTGGACCAAGCCGTACCCCGGCGAGAAGAAGATCTACGCACCGAACGACGTACCGGGTGCCTACATCCCGTCGTCGGAGTCCGACGGCTGACGCAGACCGACCCCGTCGAGGACCCCTGGCCGGCCATACCGCCTGCCAGGGGTTCCGGTGAGTCCCGAAAGAGCCTCCTATGGGCGCATGAGGATGCGCGACGCTGACGAGACCTGTGGCATCGCTCCGGCCGCCCCCGTCCTGGGGGGCTGGTGGAACGTGCCGGTGCTGCGGGGGCGCATGACCTTGCCGCTGCGGGTGTGCGGCAGGTGCTGGTCGAAGGCGCTTACAGCCTGGGCCCGCCCGGCCCGCCACACCACGGGCCGCTCGGGCCCGACCGGGGGGCCTTCGGCCCATGTCTGCGGCGTCGCAGGCACCGGCTGACCGCCTCGCGAAGCACGGCTGTGGGCTGATGGGGCTCCGGCGGAGCGCCGTCGCCTCCTCGGCCCAGGTCAGGGGCGAGGCCGGTGGTACGACGCTCCCGAACGGCGCATCGGCTGCGCCGGCCGCGGATCAGGAGCCGTCCTGTGACCGCGTCGCCGTCTTGGAGTAGGCGTCATGCCAGGCAGCCTTCGCCCCCGAGTCGCCGATCCGGTAGACGTCCACGACCGCCCCCGCTGCGACCGCCAGCGAGAGCACGCCCACGACGATCCGCACCGGCAGGGCGGACCAGCGCGCGGCGCCGCCCTGTCCAGGCACGGCCGGAGCCCTCCGCCCCGCCCACCACACGAGCGCCGCCAGCACGAACAGACCCAGGGCCCACGGCAGCAGTCCGTCGCCCAGCTCGGTGTGCCGGCGTACCAGTGCGTCGTCGTCCACGTGCTGTTCGAGCCACTCACCGGCGTGCGTGGTCAGCGGAACGCTGACCAGAGCCACCAGAGCCAGCAGCGGCAGCAGGGGACCCAGCCGCCGGGCGGCGCGCGGCCACAGCGCGGCCGTCACCAGGGCCAGCGCGGTGAGGGGTATCAGCACGACGACCACATGGACCAGCAGGACATGGGCGGGCAGACCGTTGACCAGATTCATCAGTGGGCTCCAGAGGGGGCGAGGGCGCGCCAGCCTGGCACAGCAACCTCTCAGTTGCCTCTCAGCCGGTCCGGCGGGAGGCATCCCCGGGCGGGCCGCGAACTCGACTTCCTGGACGCGGGTACGGGCAACGGCACCCCGCGCGCCCGTCCGGCGCCGCGGTCCGCACCGGTCGGGGTCGGCGCCGGCCGGCCGGCAGCTGGGCCGCGGTTCCCGTGAACCACTCGATCGCCGGTCAGAGGACGAGAACCCCGCGGCCTTCGCGCACACCCGGGTCGCCGCTCACGACCGGCCTCATGCCTCGCGCATCGGATGCCGTCGGGCGAACTCTTCGGAGAGCATGCCCATCATGACGAGATCGCGGTGCCGGCCGGAGAGGAACACCCGATCGCGCAGCCGGCCCTCCTCGACGAACCCCAGCCGCTGGTGCAGCGCGAGCGACGCTTCGTTGTGCGCGAAGATCCGTGCTTCGCACCGGTGAAAACGCCGCTCGGCGAACATGAAGCGCAACAGCAGTACGGCGGCCTGTGCCGCATAGCCCTTGCGCCGGTGTTCCGCGCCGATCGTGATGCCGTACTCGAACCAGCCCGCGCATGGGTCGGCGTGGTACGAGCCGACAGCACCGACCAGTTCCCCCGAGTCGACGGCCTCGATGGCGAGTTGGAAGCAGTCACCGTCGGGTGTGGTGACGGCCTGCTCCTTGGCCCAGGTGCGCAAGCCCTCGGCGGAGCGCGGCGGGTTCAGCAGGTCTCCCAACTGCTCCTCGTCTTCGGCGAAGCGCATGAACGCGGCCCAGTCGTCGGGTTCGATACCGCGCAGGCGTATCCGCTCGCCCCTCCAGAACGATGTCATCACGCCATCCGATCATGGTGAAAGACGCGACGTCCAGGGCTTGCGCGGCTCAGCCGTGTGAACGGCGCTCCGCCGGTCGCTGGTCACGGCTTGCGGGCGAGTCCGCCGTGCTCGGCGATGACCTCCGGAGCGGGCGGGCCGGGCTCCGGACGCCACTGCGTGACGGACACGACGCCCGGCTCGATGAGCTCCAAGCCGTCGAAGAACGCGCTGATCTCGTCGACGGTCCGCAGGTTGTACGGCACGGCGCCGCTGTTGTTGTAGGCATCCTGGGCCTGCTCGAAGACGGGGTCGATGCCCCGCGAACCATCGTTGACAGAGAGGTAACTCCCCGACGGCAGGGCGTCCATGAGACGGGTGGCGATGGAGCGGGCCTGATCGTGGTCGGCGACGTGTCCGAGGATGTTGCTCAGGACCAGCGCGGTGGGGCGGCCGAAGTCGAGTGTCTCGGCGGCGGCCGCGAGGATGCGCTCCGGGTCGGTCACATCGGCGTCGATGTAGGCGGTCGCACCCTCCGGGGAGGAGTAGAGCAGGGCTCGGGCGTGCGCGAGGACCATCGGGTCGTTGTCGACGTAGACGATCCGTGCTTCAGGAGCGAGCCGCTGGGCGACCTCATGCGTGTTCTCGGCGGTCGGCAGGCCGGTGCCGACGTCCAGGAACTGCCGGATGCCCGCCTCACGGACCAGATACGAGATGGTGCGGTGCAGGAAGGCCCGGCTGCTGCGGGCGATCGTGACGATGCCGGGGAAGACCGCGGTGTACGCGTCGCCGGCCTCCTCGTCGACGGGGTAGTTGTCCTTGCCGCCGAGCCAGTAGTTCCAGATGCGGGCGGAGTGCGGCACCGAAGTGTCGATCTTCAGCCGGGTCGCTGCTTCGGGCGTCGTCGCGGGGTCGGTCATCAGTCGTGTCCGTCTTTTCCGTCGGGTTGTCCGTCGTGGCGTGGATCATTCACGGCACAACCTACGCCCGGGAGAACGAGCCTAGTGTGGGGTTATGGCCGGCGGTGTGGTGACGCTGTTCCTGTGCGGGGACGTGATGCTCGGGCGCGGCGTCGACCAGATCCTTCCGCACCCCGGAAGTCCGGTGCTGCGCGAGGGGTACGTGACGGATGCCCGGTCGTACGTCCAGCTGGCCGAGGCGGTCAGCGGCCCGATTCCCGCGCCCGTCGACCCGGCCTGGCCGTGGGGCGACGCGCTGCGGCTGCTCGACCGGTCCGTCCCGGACGCCCGGATCGTGAACCTGGAGACGGCTGTCACGGTGAGTGAGGAATTCGCGCAGGGGAAGGCGGTCCACTACCGGATGCACCCGGCCAACCTGCCGGCTCTGACGGTGGCCCGGCCCGACGTGTGCGTACTGGCCAACAACCATGTGCTGGACTTCGGCCGGCCGGGCCTGGAAGAAACACTGGACTCGCTCGCCGGCGCCGGGCTGCGGGCGGCGGGCGCGGGACGCACCGCCGACGAGGCCTGCGCGCCCGTCGCGGTCCCCGTGAGGCCCGGCCGCCGTATCCTGGTCCTCGCCCTGGGAACACTGTCCAGCGGCATCCCGCCTGACTGGGCCGCGACGCCGGACCGGCCCGGCGTCGCCTACGCCCGTGAGCTGTCGTCGTCGGCTGCCGAAGCGGCCGTCCGGCGCGTGCGGCGGTCGAAGCGGCCGGGAGACATCGTGGTCGTGTCGGTGCACTGGGGATCCAACTGGGGCTACCTCGTTCCCCGCGACCAGACGCGTTTCGCGCGCGCCCTGGTCGACGGTGGCGTCGACATCGTCCACGGGCACTCCTCACACCACCCCCGCCCCGTCGAGGTGTACCGGGACCGGTTGATCCTCTACGGCTGCGGCGACTTCATCGACGACTACGAGGGCATCTCGGGCTACGCGGAGTACCGCGACGACCTCCGGCTCGGCTACCTCGTCTCGGTGGACGCGGACACCGGGTGTACGACCGGCCTCCGGATGTTCCCCCTGCAGGCGCGGCGGATGCGGCTGGAGCCCGCGGCGGACCAGGACCGCGCATGGCTGCGTGCGACCCTCGACCGGATCAGCCACGGCGTACGGATCGGTGCGGAGGCCGACGGCATGCTCAGCCTCACACCCGGTGCGGCCGCCCCCCGGCCGGGGCCCTGCCGCTGAGCCGCGGGAGCGATGCCCGGTGCACCGCCCTTCGGGCCCGGTACGGCCGGAGAGGCGCGGGTACCCGTCCGGTCGGCAGACGTTCCCTGAGGAGATGACTCGGATGCTGTTCCTCGGACTGCTCCTGCTCGCGGGCACGGGCGCCTTCACCGCCCTGGCGATCGTCGGCAACATGTCCGGCGGCCCCGACTACACCGTTTCCGTCCTCGGCCACGACATCGCCACCATGAACGGCCTGGCCCTGTTCAGCTCCGGCCTCGCGCTGGCGCTCATCTTCTGCCTGGGCCTGGCGATGACGGCCATGAGCGCCGCCCACCGCCACCGCCACCGCCGCCCTCGCGCTCCCTGGACACGCAGGACGCAGGACACGACCACACTCGGCGGGATGACAGGGCCGGCAGGACCGGGGGCGCAGGCCTGAACCCATACGACAGGCGCTCGGCTCGGCTTCCAGTTCACATACGAGCTGGGTGCCGCGCCGGCCCGTCGCGACCGACCGCCCGTCACGCCGGCGCTTTGCCGTCCCGTACGCACGCCCCCGCGCGTGCGGCGATCGCGGCGGCCTCGTCGAGCGGGCCGCCGCTGATGAGCAGGTGGTAGCAGAGCGGGGTGGAGACCGCGCGGACCACCTCCTGGGCATCGGTGCCTCGGGCACCTCGCCCCGCTCGACGGCCTGTCGGACGCAGGGTGCCCATTCGCCGACGCGGATGTCGTAGAAGCGGTGCAGGGCCGCGGCCGTCTTCGCGTCGCCGGTGGCCGCGGCGGCACCGGTCGAAGAGGTGCTGGCGCCACTCTCGGCACCCTCGTACAGGCGGGAAAGGTGCGCTACGTCGGCCGCCGGCTGGTGGGCTGCCGGCGTCGACGGAGACCGAGCCGTGCACCGGATGGTCGAGACCCGAGCGGATCGCGGGGAGAAACGTCCCGCGTTGCTGGGGACCACCAACGTGACGGACCTGTCGGCCGGGTTGCCCCGCTCACCGGTCGAGGCTTGTACGGACGAGACGGAATGCGGCTGCCGGGTCCGCGGCCCGGGTGACGGTTCGGCCGACGACGACGTGGGAGGCGCCGGCGGCGATGGCGGCACGCGGTGTTCCGGGGCGGGCATGATCGGCCGGAGCGTCCCCGGGCAGGGTGACTCCGGGAGTGACGATCAGGGCATCGGTACCGAGCGTGCTGCGCAAGACCGCGGCATCCTGAGGCGAGGCGATCACACCATGACACCCGGCCTTGGCCGCCAGGCGGGCAAGCCTGAGCACCTGCTCCTCGACCGAGTCACCGACGCCGATGTCGGCAAGGTCCTCGCCGGTCATGCTGGTGACCACGGTCAAGGCAAGGATCCGCAGGCCGGGGAAGGCGCGGGCGGCGTCGACGGCGGCGGCCAGGATGCCCGTCCCACCCATGCCGTGCACCGTCACCATGGAGACGCCCAGTGCCCCTGCCGCGCGGACCGCACCTGCGACCGAGTGGGGGATCTCGAAGAGCTTGAGGTCCAGGAAGACCTCCTTGCCCTGGGCGACGAGGTGCTTGACGAAGTCGGGACCGGCCACGGTGAGGAGCTCCAGGCCGACCTTGTAGAAGCGGCACTCGTCGCCCAGCCGGTCGACTGTCCTCTCGGCGGTGGCGCGGTTGTCGCAGTCCAGCGCGACGATGATCGGGTTGTCTTGATCCACGCCGTCATTCTGCTGGGAAGCTGACGCCCTGGGCCAGGGTGAGTTCGCCGGAGTAGTTGATGGTGTTGGTGGCCGGGCGCATGTAGGACTTCCAGGCGTCGGAGCCCGACTCCCGGCCGCCTCCGGTGTCCTTCTCGCCGCCGAAGGCACCGCCGATCTCCGCGCCGGAGGTACCGATGTTGACGTTGGCGATGCCGCAGTCGGAACCGGCGGCGGACAGGAAGACCTCGGCTTCCTGCTGGTCGCGGGTGAAGATGCTCGACGACAGCCCCTGGGGAACGTCGTTGTGCAGGGTGATCGCCTCGTCGAGGGTGTCATAGGTGAGGACGTAGAGGATCGGCGCGAAGGTCTCCTCCCGTACGACGTCGGTCTGTTCGCCGACGCGGACGAGGACCGGTTCGGCGTAGGCCGCCGCGGGTGCGGCCTCGGCCAGGCGCCGGTTTCCGCCGGCCAGGACCTTGCCGCCCTGGGCCTGGACCCGGGAGAGTGCGTCGTGCATGGTGTCCAGCGCCTTGGCGGAGATGAGCGGGCCGACCAGCGTGGTGTCGTCGAACGGGTCACCGATGGGCAGCCGGGTGTAGGCGGCGGTCAGCCGCTCGATGACGGTGTCGGCGATGTCGCGGTGGACGATGAGGCGCCGCAGCGTCGTACAGCGCTGGCCCGCTGTGCCGGCCGCGGCGAAGACGATGGCCGGGACGGCGAGGTCCAGGTCGGCGGAAGGGGCGACGATCGCGGCGTTGTTGCCGCCGAGTTCCAGCAGGCTGCGGCCGAACCGGGCGGCCACGCGGGGGCCGACCTCGCGGCCCATGCGGGTGGAGCCGGTGGCGCTGACCAGGGCGACGCGGGGGTCGTCGACGAGCTTCTCGCCGACCGCGCGGCCACCGAGCAGCAGGCGGTGCACGTCCCGTGGTGCGCCCACCTCGTCGGCGGCGCGGGCGAGCAGGTGGTCGCAGGCCAGGGAGACCAGCGGCGTGAGCTCCGAAGGCTTCCAGATCACGGTGTCGCCGCAGACGAGGGCGATGGCGGTGTTCCATGACCACACCGCGGCGGGGAAGTTGAAGGCGGAGATGACACCGACCACGCCGAGCGGATGCCAGGTCTCCGCCAGCCGGTGACCAGGACGTTCCGAGGCGATCGTGCGGCCGTACAGCTGTCGGGACAGGCCTGCGGCGAAGTCGCAGATGTCGATCATCTCCTGGATCTCGCCCAGCGCTTCGGAGCGGATCTTGCCCGCCTCGATGGTCACGAGGTCGGCAAGATCGCCCTTGTGGCCGCGCAGCAACTCGCCCAGCCGGCGCACGAGTCCACCGCGGCGTGGCGCGGGCGTCGTGCGCCAGGTGAGGAAGGCCGTACGGGCGGCGGCGACGGCCTCTTCGGTGTCGGTGTCCATGGCCGCCGTCAGCCCGAAGAGGTGCTCGCCGGTCAGGGGCGTACGGGCGTGCAGGCCGCCGCCCTCGGGCACGCCGACGCCGATGTTCTCCAGCGCGGCACGGGCGCGGGCACGCAGGTCGTCCGTGGTGGGCAGTGCGGTGCTGGTCATGGCGGTCCTTGGAGGTGTGAGGGGTCAGCCGAGGGGGTGCGGGAGGTCGAGCTCACCGGCGACGCGGGAGAGGGAGCGGGTCTGCTGCTGCTCGTAGAGGGGGTAGGGGTCCAGGACGTCGAGGCCGATGGCGCCGGAGAGCCAGGCGTCGTCGTAGCCGGCGCCTGGCCGGTCGTCGTGGCGGATGCCCTCGCCACTCAGGTTGGACTGGAAGATGCCGACGGCGCAGCGGGGCAGGAAGTCCTCGTGGACGAGGGGTTCGGCGGTGACCCAGCCCTGCAGCGACAGCCGCGCCGCGAAGGCGGCCCGCAGCCGCCACTGACTGATCGTCGACATGCTTCGGCCTCTCGATCGGGGTTCACACCACGTGGGCTTCGGGGCGGGTTCCGGCGCCGTGACGGAACCGGTCGGCGCTGAGCGGGGAGATGTCGGTGAACGGCTCGCGCTCCAGATACAGGTCGCGTACGACCTCGCCGACCGCGGGCGCCTGGAGGAAGCCGTGCCCCGAGAACCCAGTGGCGTACAGGAAGCCGGGCAGTTCGCCGGAGCGGCCGATGAGCGCGTTGTGATCCGGCGTGACCTCGTACAGGCCGGCCCATCCACCGGCGGTCCGCAGGCCGGCCAGGGCCGGGGCACGGCGGCGGGCGACGGTGCGGAACAGCTCCAGCCAGTGCGGGGTCCAGGCGGTGTCGAAGCCGTCCTCCTCACCGGGATCGGCCAGCCCGAACAGCAGACCGTCGTCGCTGTTGTGGAAGTACGCGGTCGAGGAGAAGTCGATGGTGAACGGGATGCGCGGAGCGGGCGGCGTGAGCGGCTCGGTGAACGCCAGCTGCCGCCGTACGGGCCGGACCGGGAGGTCGACCCCGGCCATGGCGCCGATCCGCGCCGACCAGGCCCCCGCCGTACAGACGACAGTGGAACACGCGATACGGCCGTGACTGGTGTGCACGGCGACGACACGGTTTCCGGCCGTGTCGATGCCCACGACCGCGGTGTGGGCGACGAGGGTGACACCGGCCCGGGCCGCGGCCCGCGCATAGCCCTGGACGACCAGTGCGGGCCGGGCGTGCCCGTCGGCGGGGGAGTACGCGGCGGCCACGAGGCCGTCGGTGCCGAGGTAGGGGCACAGGCGCTGGGCGTCGGCGGGGCTGATCATGCGGCTCGGCACGGCGAGGCTGTTCTGCAGCTCGATGCCGGCCTCGAAATCGGTCGCCTGCTGATCGCTGTCGAGCAGGAAGAGATATCCGACGGTGTCGAGCTTGATATCGGCGCCGGGCCGCCGGGGGAACTCCCGGTAGGCGTGCAGGCTGCGGTTGCCCAGCTCGATGTTGAGCGGATCGGAGAACTGGGCGCGGACGCCGCCGATCGGCTTGCCGGAACTGCCGCAGCCGAGGTCGCCGCGTTCGACGACGACGATGTCCCGCACACCGGCCTCGGCGAGATGGAACGCGGTGCTCACACCCATGACACCGCCCCCGATGATCACCACATCGGCGGAGTCCGGAACGGTACGGAAGCCGGAGGAGGACAAGGGGCCACTCCCTTCCAGAGGCCACCCGGGTTCCTTTCCAAGGACGGCCCGTCAGTAACAAAGTGATACCGATCAGCTGCCAGAGCCATTGACCCCGGCGACGGACCGGGCGGCCCGCGGGCGTCCCGCAGGGCGTCGGGCCGCGTCCTGGGGAGCGACCGTGCGCTGCTGCGCCACGACCTCGCGGAGCGCGACGCCCGGCTGCTGCTGCGGGCCCAACGGGTCATGCGCAACTGAGCATCACGGCCGCGGCCCCGGCCGTCACTCGGCGATGCGCCACACGGTCGTGAGCCGGGCTCCGGGTGGGCCGACTCGGTTGACCTTCACCTTGGGGCAGGCCGCACCATCGACGGGGCCGGGCGATGTGCTCGGCGAGGGAGAAGCGAGCATGGGGTTGCTGACCATCGGGGCGTTCGCGAAGGCGTCCCGGCTGTCACCGAAGGCGCTGCGCCTCTACGACGATCTCGGTCTTCTGACTCCCGCCCGCGTCGACCCGGTGACCGGGTACCGCCTCTACGCACCCGCACAACTCGGCCGGGCCCGACTGGTCGCCTGGCTCAGGCGCCTGGGGATGCCGCTGGCCCGGATCCAGCACGTCTGCACGCTGGAGCCCGGCCCGGCGGCCCAGGAGGTGCGTGCGTTCTGGGCCCACGTGGAGGCCGACACCGCCGGCAAGGGCGGAGACTCGTTCCATGGCGGACATGGGGTCGTTCCGGGAAGCGGTCACCGCATGGGCGGCCGGTGGCCCCGGCGACCCCGCGCGTGAGCTGGCCGCTCGGCTGCGTGTCCGGGCGGCCGTCCTGCTCGAAGGGCCGAGCGACGCCGCAGCGGTCGACGCGCTGGCCGCGAGTCGCGGCCGGAACCTGGCGGCCGAAGGTGTCTGCGTCCTGGCGATGGGCGGTGCGATGGGCGTCGGACGCTTCGCCCGCCTCCTCGGGCCACCCGGGCTGGGTCTCCGCCTCACGGGACTGTGCGACGAGCGGGAGCGTGGCTACTACGCCCGCGGATGGGAGCGGGCCGGTGCGGCACAGCAGGAGTTCTTCGTCTGCGCGGCGGATCTGGAGGACGAGCTCATCCGCGCGCTGGGCGTGACCCACGTGGCGGAGCTGGTCCGGGCCGAGGGTGACCTGCGCGCCCTGCACACCTTCCTGCGCCAGCCCGCACAGCGGGGCCGCACCTCACAGCAGCAGTTGCGGCGCTTCCTCGGCACGAAGAAGGGGCGCAAGATCCACTACGGCCGCGTCCTCGTCGAGGCGCTCGACCCCGGCCGCACACCCGCCCCACTCGCCGGCCTGCTCAGCAGGCTGTGACGACGCGTGAGTCGGTGGGGTCACGCCTTTGAGCCGCAGCGCCGGACGGTGTCAGCGGCCGGTTCCTCCGAGCGCTCTCCGGCACCTGGCTACCGCGTCACCGGCCAGACGTGACATCGTTGCCCACGGCTGTCCCCTGCCGGCGCGGATCGGTGATGACCGTATACCTCTACCGCGGGGGGACGGACAGGACCGTGGGGAGTGGACTCTGGTGACGAGGTGGCAGCAGCCGCGGCTGCCGGTACGGGGACAGCGCCGGCCGGTTCCCGGTTCGCGCAGGCCGCAGCGAACGCATGCGGTTTCCGAACTCCGGGCCCAGGGCCTGTACGGCCCCGAACTCCGCGAGGTTCTCCCCGCGTTCGTGGGCCTCGGTCTTGCCGTGCTGGTCCCCGTCTGCCTGCTCGTCTGGCTTCAGCGCACCTCTGGCGTCCTCGGACTGGCGCTCGGCATCATCCTGCTGGCTTCGACCGCCGTGGTGGCCCTGCGCGTGCGCCGGACGGTCGTCCGCCGGCGCGGCGGCCGCTACACCGCGGCGGAGCTCGCCCGGCTCGACGAGCGCGGGCTGGCGGAGGCGGCGGCGCGCATCCTGCAGCGCGACGGCTGGCGCGTGGTCGACCTGACCCTGCAGCAGGGGAGGCGGCGCCTGCACGCCCGGGACCGCCAGGGGCGCCAACTGGACGTCGCGTTCCGCTCCGAGACGACGGCCGAGGAAGGTCGGAACTGGCGCGCATCCCTCGTCGAGAGGGGCCGCCCGGGCGCCGACCGCCCGATCCAGGTCATTGTCCACCCCGGCCGCTTCAGCCGCGCAGACATGGTGTGGGCCTCCCGCCAAGGCGACGTCCGCCTCCTGCCTGGCCGCCAACTGCAGCGCTGGGCGGCCGGCACGTCCCTGGACGATCTGGGGCTGCCAGGCTGACGCGGTACAAAGCCCGTCGGCCGGTGGGCGTTCGCCGCTCAGCGGTCGACGAGTGGCGGCAGTCAGGACACCTGGGCGCCGAACACGGCGTTGTGGCGGAGCTGTTCGGTGCACCACCGGAAATGTCCGTCAGTGTTGTCCATACCGAAGAGATCGTACGTGGTGAGGGCGTAGACGGCCTGGTAGACCGCAAGGGCGGCGGGCGCGTAGCCGAGCTCCTGTGCGAAGAGCCGGGTGAGTTCCGCAGCGTGCTCCCTGGCATAGGGGCCGTACATGTCCCAGACGGCTGCCGTGACCGCTGCTTCGAAGGCCGGATCGCCTGCCGTGGTGCAGAAACCGAAGTCGAGTACGGCGACGGGTCCGCCGGCACCGTCGGTGTGGATGTTGGGCGGGACCAGGTCACCGTGGATCGCTGTGACCGGAGCGTCGGGAAGCGACCTGAGCGCGCTCAGCGTGCGTGCGACTCCCGAGTCGAAGTCCGGCACCTGCCCGGCCAGGGCCCCGCCGTGCCGGGCCACGGCGCGGGTGACGAGCGCCGCGAGCGCGTCCTGGAAGCGGTGGTGGCCCTGCCACAGCGGACGGTCGTCGCCCTGCACGGTCAGCCGGCGCATCGCGTCCGTGCCCGGTACCGAGGCGAGGCCACGCAGTACGGTGAGCAGCGCGTTCTTGTGCTGGACGGGCAGCTCCCGCTCGGGGTCCTCGTGCGCGGAGTCGCCCCGCATCGGGGCGCCGGGCAGTGCGCGCTCGTACGTCACGACGACACCCTGGTGCTCCTGGACTTCAAGGATCTCCGGGGTGGCGAACGGCAGTGGGTGCTGCGCAAGCTCCGCATACACCCGGCGGGTGAGCGCGGTCGGCGGCCGACCGGTCCACACCTTGGCGACCCGGCCGTCGCCCAGCCGGTAGACGACGCCCTCGACGCCGGAGCCGACGCGGCGGGCGTTCGGGTGCCCGCGATCGGCGAAGTACCCGGGCCACGGGTCGGTAGTGGGGGACGGTACATCGGCGCCCCACGTCGGCCACTGGGGTTCGGTGATGGCGGCGTCCGTCCTGTCCGCGGTGCCGGCGGCGATGCTCCTCGTCCTCGCCCAGAAGTACGTCGCCGCCGGAATCACCGGCGGCTCCGTCAAGTGACCTCCGCGGCAGCTGTTACAAGACAGCGACATCACGCCGATGAACGCCTGCACCCACAGTGACGTCACTTCTAATGCCTACATCAATCGGCATGTAGCGCGCTTTCGATGCAAAAGCTGTTCCAGTCACGGAAAGGGACATATCTGTGATGGTCTCGAAGCGGCGTTCCCTGCGCACAGCCGTCGTCGGTGCCCTCGGCGCCGCCTCCCTCGCCCTCGCCGGCACCGCGATGGCCGCCACCCCGGCCCCGCACACCGCGTCTCCCGTCGCCGGTGCGCACAAGGCCCAGGCTCCCCAGGCCGGCATCACCGCCACGCCGTCGGTGTCCTCCGTCCGCGCCTGGCAGCTGTTCCGGGTCACCGGCAAGACGACCGGCCTCAAGGCGGGCAGCAAGGTGACCCTGCAGCAGAGGCAGCACGGCGCGTGGGTCAGCCTGCCCGCGTCCGCGCCCGTCGCGCGCAACGGCTCCTACTCGCTGGGCGTCAAGCTCGGTCTGAAGGGCAAGAACGACCTGCATGTCGTCAGCGGCAACACGGCCTCACCGGTCTTCAACGTGACGGTCCGCTGAGCCGGGCCGGCTCCGCGGCTCCGGCAAGCCGCCATCGGCGCGGGGACAGCCCTGCCCGCTCCGGTGGCGGGCAGGACCGTTCGCCGAACGCATGGATCGGTACGACGAGTCCGGCCACCTCGCCGAATCCCCTGGACGCGGACGCCCGGTGAGCAAGCCGCTGCTGAGGTCAGGGGCGTATCGCCCGCAGGGTGCGGTGGGCGGTGGTGCGGAGGTGGGTGAGGACGTCCGGGTCGGCGTCGAGGGTGTAGTCGCTGTCGAGGCCGGCCAGGGTCTGGGCGATGCGGGGCAGATGGTCGTCGGATGCGTTGACGCGGCAGGTGCGGTCGTCGATGGGCTCCAGACGGGTGGCCAGGCCGCGGGTGCGGGCGCGGACGTCCTCCGCGGGGGCGTGGACGGTGGCTACGGCGCGGTAGCGGGTGGGGGCGGCGGAGAGCCGGGCGGCGACGAACGCGGCGGGGTCGTCGCCGGGTACGGGACGGGGCGGGACGCGCCGGCCGGTGGGCAGGACGTCGGTGATGCGGTCCAGGCGGAAGAGGCGCCAGTCCTCTTTGCCGGTGTCGTACGCCAGCAGGTACCACAGGCCACCGGAATCGACGAGGTGGCAGGGTTCGGCCCGGCGCGGGGTGCCGGTGCCGTGGCGGGTGGTGTAGCCGAAGCCGACGATCTCGTGGTCACGGCAGGCGACGGCGAGTGTGGCCAGCAGCGCCGGGTCGACGCGCGGCCCCCGCTCCTCCCACACGATCCCGGCGAGGGAGGTCTGGAGGGCGGCGACCCGCCCGCGCAGCCGCTGCGGGAGGACCTGCTCCAGCTTGCCGAGGGCCCGCAGGGCGCTCTCCTCGATCCCGGCCAGGCCGCCGGCGGCGGTCCGCAGTGCGACGGCGATGGCGATGGCTTCCTCGTCGTCGAGGAGGAGGGGCGGCAGGCCGCTGCCCGAGGTGAGGCGGTAGCCGCCGGCGTGCCCGCGGGCGCTGTCGACGGCGTAGCCCAGTTCGCGCAGCCGGTCGATGTCACGGCGGACGGTGCGGACGGTCACATGGAGGCGTTCGGCGAGATCGGCGCCGGACCACTCCCGGCGGGTCTGCAGCAGGGACAGCAGCCGCAGCATCCGGGCGGTCATGTCACTCGTCATGCATTCCATGATGCCGCGCTCAAAGGACACCTCCTGTCCTGAAATCGCTCTACGGTGGACCCGTCCGCACGGAGCAAATCGGGAGGTTTCCCCATGACGATCGCCGTTCTCGGTACCGGTGGCGGTGCCCGCTGTCACATCGCCAAGCTGCTGGAACTCGGCCACGACGTGGTGGTCGGAACCCGCGACCCGGGGGCCACGCTGGCCCGCACCGAGCCCGACATGATGGGCACCCCGCCCTTCCGGCAGTTCCTCGGCGAGCACCCGCGCATCGAACTGCAGGCCTTCGGCGACGCGGCAGCCGCCTCGAACGGCCTCGTCATCAGCGGCATCGACGGCCACAACGCCGTCCGTGCGCTGTCCGCCATCGCCGACCAGCTCGCCGGCAAGACCCTGATCGACTACGCGGTGCCGTTCGTCTACCGGCACGAGCCCGAACACCCCTGGCCGACCCCGTGGGGGATCATGCCGAAACTGGAGCCGGTGGACACCGACAGCCTCGGTGAGCAGATCCAGCGCGCCCTGCCCCGGACGAAGGTCGTGAAGTCCTTCGTCACCCAGGAGCAGAGCACCGTCGTCGACCCGAAGAGCGTCGGCGGCGGGGAGCACACCATGTTCGTCGCCGGTGAGGACGCGGACGCCAAGCAGCAGGCCGTCGACCTCCTCACGTCCTACGGCTGGACCGACATCCTCGACCTCGGCCCGCTCGTCGCCGCACGCGGCATGGAGATGTACGCGCACATGCACTCGGCCATCGGCTTCGGTCTGGGTCAGCAGTTCGGCGGCCACTTCGGCATCAAGGTCGTCCGGTGACCTCGCGCACGACCGGAACGCCAGACGGTACGGAAAGAGAGATGACCGTGACGGGCACGAACACCCCGGCCCTGGCGGGGCAGGTCGCCTGCCAGGCGGTATGGGCACCCGACGGGCGCGCGCTGGCGGACTTCTACGCCGCCGCCCTGGGTACCGAGGTCAGCGAGATCTACCCGGACCAGGACGGCAACGAGACCGCCTTCGCCTTCTCCACCGGCGAGACGAGGTACGTCTTCTACACGTCCGCGTCCTTCACCGCCCCCGACTGGCCGAAGGGCGAACTCCCCTTCCACATCGACCTCGCCTACGACGACGTCACGGCAGCGGAGCAGCGGCTGCTGGAGCTGGGTGCCGCCAAGCCCGTCCACCAGCCCGGCGGCCGGCGCTGGACCGTCCTCCTGGACCCCTCCGGCCAGCCCTTCTGCATCCACCCGACCCACTGACCCCGGTACCGATGGAATGACTGTCCTGCCTCGCATCACCGCCGCGCAACGCCGTGCCCGCCTCGTCCTCCGTCACCTCCTGGCACCTTGCGCACGCAAGGACACGGCGGAGGGAGTCGCCGAGTCGCTGGTCGGTCTGCACGCCACCGACCCCGCCACCGTCTACCTCGCCGCCGCGGCCCGCATGCACGCCCCGACCGCGGCCGCCATCGACCACTCCCTCTACCACGCCCCCGACGGCGTTCCCGGGCTGGAGCGCATCCGCTGTATGCGCCGCACCATGTTCGTCGTCCCCGCCCCCCTGGCCCCGGCGATCCGGTCCGCCACCACCGCCCGCGACGCCCACCGCCACCGTGCCCACGCCACCGCCCAGTTGCGTGAGGGCCTCGGCTGGGACGAACGCCGCTGCGCCGCGATGGAGCAGGCTGTCCTGGAGGCCCTGACCGTACGCGGTGGGGCCACGGCGTCCGAACTCGCCCTCGACATACCCGACTTGCGTGAGCAGTTCATCACCTTCCCCGGGAAACCGTACGAGTCCCGGCAGCGCGCCAGCGGGCCCGTCCTGGCCCTGCTGGCTGCGGAGGGACACATCCGCCGCACCCGGCCGGCCGGCTCCTGGACCTCCGCCCAGTTCCGCTGGGTCCGCGCCCGCCCCCTGCCGGCCATCCCCGCAGCGGAGGCGAAGAGCACGCTCGCCCGCCACTACGTCGCCGCGTTCGGGCCGGTCACGGTCGAGGACCTGAAGTGGTGGACGGGCTGGAACGTGACCGACACCCGCAAGGCCCTCGCCGCCACCGGCGCTCAAGCCGTGGAACTCGACGAAGGCACCGGCTACCTCCTGCCCGAAGACCTCGAACACCTCCAAGCCCTCGAAGCCGCCGAGGGCCCCGAGCCCGCGGCAGCCCTGCTGCCCGGCCTGGACCCCACCCCCATGGGCTGGCGCCACCGCCACTGGTACCTCGACCCCGAACACACCAAGGCCCTCTTCGACCGCAACGGCAACATCGGCCCGACCATCTGGTGGAACGGCCGCATCGTCGGCAGCTGGGCCCAGCACGCGGACGGTCACCTCAACCACCACCTGCTGGCCGACCTCGGCAACGAGGCCCGCACCGCCATCGACGCCGAACTCCACCGCACCCTCACCTTCCTCGACGGCACCCGCGTCACCCCCTGCTACCGGACCCCCCTCGAACGCCGCCTCGCCTGCGCCGGCCGTCCGCTTACAGCGACGCGAGATTGTCGGCCAGGTCGGTGAGACCGAGTGAGCCCTGGCTGAGCGCGTTCATGTGCCAGGCCCGCAGGTCGAAACCGGTGCCGAGGCGGCGGCGGGACGCCTCACGGCCCTGCAGCCACGCGCGCTCTCCCAGCTTGTAGCCGATGGCCTGGCCGGGCCGGCCGAGGTACCGGTCGATCTCGCTGGTACGGCGGGCTGTGCCACTGCCGTGGTGGGCGGCCATGAACGCGGTGGCGAGCTCCGGCGTCCAGCGTTCGCCCGGGTGGAAGCCGGAGTCGTCGGGGATGACCAGTTCCAGGTGCATGCCGATGTCGATGATCACGCGGATGATACGGAGCATCTGCTTGTCGAGATAGCCCAGGCGGCGGGCGGGGTCGGTGAAGAAGCCCAGTTCGTCCATCAGACGCTCGGCGTACAGGGCCCAGCCCTCCTTGTTGGCGCTGACCGCGCCCAGAGTCATCTGGTAGGGGCTGAGGCGGTCTGCGGCGGCGGTCCATCGGGCGGTCTGCAAGTGGTGCCCGGGGACGCCCTCGTGGTACCAGGTGCTGACGAGCTGCCAGGTGGGGAAGGTGTGTTGCCCCAGAGTGGGCAGGTACGTGCGGCCGGGGCGGCTGAAGTCCAGGCTGGGACCGTTGTAGTACGGAGCGCCGGCACTGCCCGTCGGTGCGATCCTCGTCTCCACCCGACGCAGGGGCCCGGAGATGTCGAAGTGGGTGCCGTCGAGGGCGTCGATCGCCTCGTCCATGATCTGCTGGAGCCAGGCGCGGATGTTCTCCTCGCCCACGACGGAGTGCCCGTGCCGGTTCAGGTGGTCCATGGTCTCCCGGGCACCCGCGTCCGGAAGGATCCGGTCGGCCTCGGTCTGCATCTCGGCGACCGTCCGGTGGAACTCCTCCCAGGCCCAGGCGTACGCCTCGGCGGGGTTCACCTCGGCGCCGTTGGCCCAGCGGGCCGAGCGCAGGTAGCGCTCACGGCCGACGGCGTCCGGGGTGCCGTCCGCGGCGGGCAGGTAGGTGTCGCGCAGCCAGTCGCGGAAGCCGGCCACCGCGGTCGTCGCCCGGTCGGCGGCGGCGTCCAGTTCGGGCCTGAGCCGGTCCGGTCCACCGGCCACGAACGTGGCGAACCAGCTCGCGCCGCCGACGTCCTGCCCGGTCCAGGCGGCGAGCTGCCCGACGACGGCCCGGGCCTGCCGGGGCGCGCAGAGCAGCCCACGGGCGATCCCCTCGGTGAGGGTCGCCCGATAGCCGTCCAGCGCGCCGGGCAGGTTGCGCAGCCTCCCGGCCACCGTCTCCCAGTCCTCGTCCGTGTCGGTGGACATCAGCGTGAAGATGCTCCGCACCCTGTGCACCGGCGAGTTGGCGTTGCTCAGCTGGCGGAAGTGGTCACCCGCCTCGTGCAGGGCGCCTTCCGCCGTCAGCCGCTCCCGCAGCAGCCGGGCGCAGTTCCGCTCCACGTCCTCGAACACCACACCGTCCTTCTCTGCGGTCCGCTCGGTGGCGTCGAGCGCGGAGAGCGTTCGCCGGGCCAGTTCGGCGAGCGCCTCGAAGCCCTGCGGAGACAGATCCGGCTGCCGGTCGTCCTCGGGATGCAGCCCGAGTCGGGTCGAGATCACCGGGTCGAGGGCGGCGACCTGCGCGACGTAGTCGTCGGCGATCCGGCGCGGGGTGCTCATCTTCTCGGACACGGCGCTCATGCTGACGTACCGTCACCGACGGTGTCAGCCACACGCCGTCGGTTTCCGGCCGCTCGGCAACACATGCGGAACCTGAGGCCGGCGGAGTCCCACTCTCCGGAGCCGTACAGGGGCGGAAATGTGACGACAGGGCCTAGGGAGCATGCGGCGTGTCGGCGGTGTACTCGTCCGCGTGTGTGCCGGTGACCAGGAAGACCATGCGTCGGGCGACCGACACGGCGTGGTCGGCGAAGCGTTCGTAGTAGCGGCCGACCAGCGTGACGTCGACGGCGGTTTCCACGCCGTGCTGCCACCGGCCGTCCATCAGGTGCCGGAAGATCATGCGGTGCAGCTCGTCCATGCGGTCGTCCTCCTGCTCCAGCTGCAGCGCCGCGTCGACGTCCCTGGTGAGGATCACCTCGCCGGCCTGCGCCATCAGGCGCTGTGCGAGCTGGCCCATTTCCAGAATCGTCCGGTGCAGATCGCCCGGTACCGCGCACCCGGGATACCGCAGCCGGGCCAGCTGGGCCACGTGCCGGGCCAAGTCCCCGCACCGCTCCAGGTCCGCACTCATCCGCAGGGAGGTCACCACGGTCCGCAGGTCGGTGGCGACGGGCTGCTGCCGGGCCAGCAGGGCGATCGCCCGGTCCTCCAGATCCCTCTGGAGGTCGTCGACCTGCACATCGGCCGAGATGACACCCTCGGCGACCTGCAGGTCGGCGTCGAGCAGCGCGGTGGTGGCACGGCCGATCGCGGAGCCCACCAGCCGGGCCATCTCCACCAGCCCGTCACTGAGCGCCGCCAGTTCCTCGTGGTATGTCTCTCGCATCGCGTTCTCTCCCGCACGTATGTGCTCCTGCGTTTCCCCGGCCCCGGAGTGCGCGTGCAGTCGCCCCGCCGGCCGGCAGCATGGGGTGCCTCAGCGAGGCACCGATCCGGTGCCGTGAGCGAACCCACCGACATGGAGGCCCGGCCCATGCCGATGGGTCCGGTGGGGGCTGGGCGTGCGGCACAGCGCGATGAGCGCGGCGTCGTCGTCGAGGCGTCCCTCGACGTGATCGAGCAGATCGCGGCGGATGTGGTGCACCAGCTTCTCCGGGCTGCTCCCGGCCCACTGGGCGGCCCGTTCCGGGAGCGGATAGAAGGCGCCGTCGGCATCCCGGGCCTCGATGACGCCGTCGGTGTAGAGCAGGAGGGTGTCGCCGGGCTCGAAGGAGAACACGTCGACGGTGTAGTCCCCGGGTGCCGTCCCGTGGATCCCGAGCGGAGGCGCCGGGTGTACGGGAACGGTCACAGCGCTCCCGGGACTGAGCAGCAGGGGCGGGGGGTGACCGCAGCTGAGTATCCGGGTGACGTGGCCCTCGTCGGAGATCTCCACCAGCATCACGGTGGCGAACCGCTCGCCCAGCTCTTCGTCCGGTTCGAGCTCGGGCAGATTGCGGGCCACACTGAGCTCCAGGGCGGCGGCCAGCGTGGGCAGCGAGGTGTGGTGGTGGGCGGCTTCACGGAAGGCTCCGATGAGGAGCGCGGCCTCACCGATGGCGGACAGGCCCTTGCCGCGCACGTCGCCGATCATGACCCGTACGCCGCTGTCGGTGGGCGTCGCGGCGTACAGATCACCGCCGATCTGCGCCTCGGCCTCGGCGGCCAAGTACAGACAAGCGATCCTCATCGAGCCGATCTGCTCCGGCAGCGGCCACAGCAGAACGTGCTGCGCGGCCTCGGCGACCATGCGCACCTGGGCCAGCTGGCGCGTGCGCCGCTCGCGCACCACGCAGTAGAACACGGTCAGAGCCGACAGCACGGCCAGCGCGAGGATCTGCACCAGCACATTGCGCGAGAACAGCACGCCGAAGTGCCAGCCGATGTACGCCTGCGCCCCCACGGCCAGGAAGCCGATCAACCCGGTCAGCCAGGGGCCGGCGAACGACGCCGTGATCGCGGGGGCGATGACCAGCAGCGGCCCGAGATGGATGTCGGCCGGGACCAGCTGGTCCACCACCGTGATGACGACGATGAGCACGATCGGGATCACCAGCAGCGCATGACTCGACTGCCATGGCTGTCGCACACCGGCAGCAACGTCTCGCCGGACATCCACGTCTTCCACAGTGCACCATCGAGGCACCGCTGACGAGCGGACACTCGCTGCTGGGCCCGTCGTCCTCTCGTGGCGACGGGGGCCCAGCCGGTTCGTGCCGCGGCACTGCGGTCATGCTGTGAGACGGCCGTTACTTGAGTTCGATCACCAGGCCGAAGTCGTTGCCCGGGTGCCAGCCGCTGATGATCTCCGGGCTGTGGTGAGTGCCGTCGGCCCAGCTGTAGAAGTGCTGCCAGGTCACGTCGTCGCCGTACCAGTCGTTGTAGTCCGTCTCCGCGTAGGCCTGGACCCCCTTGCCGTTGACCTTCTTCGTGCACTCCATGTATTTGGCGGCGCCACCGGTGATGTGGATCTCCTTCCAGCCGGAGCACTTGTTGGCCGCGGCCGGGGCGGCGGCGAGGCCACCCGCGAGGGCGAGTCCGGCGGCTGCGAGGGCGATGCGCTTGCGGGACATCACGGTCTGTCATCCTTTCCGTCGGCCGGCGGACGGTCCCCCCCGTCGGGTCCCTGCGTGGTCCGTCGGCCCACCACCGGGTCGCCCCGTCCCGCCCCAGCGTTCTCGGACACATGAGGCACTCGCGGGATTTCCACCCCTGTGACCTGCCGGGACCAGAACTCGCTCACGAAGAAGTGTTATCGGGGGCGCATCGAGCGGTCTCCCAGGTATCGGACACAATCGTTCGGCCTCGAGGATGGGAAGCACCTTTATGAGCACGCAGGACGCGGCGGAGACGGCGGTACTGGTCACAGCCGCCCGAGAGGGCGATACGCAGGCTCAGGACGCTCTGGTCAACGCGTACCTCCCCCTGGTCTACAACATCGTCGGCCGGGCTCTGAACGGCTCGGTGGATGTCGACGACGTGGTGCAGGAGACCATGCTGCGTGCCCTGGACGGGCTGGGCGGACTGCGGACGCCCGAGCGCTTCCGGTCCTGGCTGGTGGCGATCGCGATGAACCAGATCCGGGTGCACTGGGAGCATCGGCGCTCCGCCCCGGGCGCCGTGGAGGAGGCCGAGGACCTGGCCGATCCCGGTGCTGACTTCGTCGACCTGACCGTGGTGCAGCTCCAGCTCGCAGGACAACGCCAGGAGACAGCGCAGGCGACGCGCTGGCTGGAGCCCGACGACCGGGGACTGCTGTCTCTGTGGTGGCTGGAGTGCGCAGGCGAACTCACCCGCGCCGAGGTCGCCGCGGCGCTGGACCTGTCGCCACAGCACACAGCGGTCCGGGTGCAGCGGATGAAGGCGCAGCTCGAGGCGGCCCGCGTGGTGGTACGAGCGCTCGACGCACGGCCGCTGTGCGAGGAACTCCGGACCGTGCTGGCCCCCTGGGACGGCCGGCCCTCGGCTCTGTGGCGCAAACGAATAGCCCGGCACGCACGCGGCTGCCCCCGCTGCAGCGGACTGTGGAGCGGACTGATGCCCGCGGAAGGACTGCTGGCCGGCCTGGCGCTGGTCGCGGTGTCATCCACGCTGCTGGGCAGGGAGTTCTCCGCGTCCGGGACGCTTGTCCCGGCTGGATCCGCCGCACCGTTCGAGGGCGTCGGTGACGGTACCCGAATGCGCCCCGGCACTGGACGACGCGGGGTACCGGGCACGGCCGCCGGCTCGCGCAGCCGGTCCCGTCGACGTCGGCGCATGCGGCGCCGCGCCGTCGGCGGCGCCGTCGTCGCGGCCTGCGTCGTGGGGGGCGGCCTGTGGTACTTCGGTACGGACTCCGGGACCAGCCCCGACCGGACGAACGCCGACCAAAGAGCAGCCGTACCCGTCCCGGACCTCTCCACGCCCACCGCCGGCGATGAGTCTCGGTCGGCCTCGCCCTCTCCGTCTCCGTCCGCGGCGAAGAAGAAGACAAAGCCGCGCCCTGCCAAGTCAGCGAGCCCTGCCGGGAAGAGCGCACCCACGGCCCGGCAGTCCACCCGACCGGCTCCGGCCCCGGCGAAGACGACGCAGGGCCCTGCCCAGCCCACCGACACGGTCGACCAAGTGGTTGCGCTGGTGAACAAGGAGCGGGCAGCCGCCGGTTGTGGTCCGCTGGCTGAGGATCCGCAACTGCAGAAGGCCGCCCAGGGCCAGTCCGACGACATGGCCGCTCGCCATTTCTTCGACCACACCAACCCGGACGGTGCCGACCCCGGACAGCGCATCACCGCCGCCGGCTATCGCTGGTCCACCTACGGCGAGAACATCGCCCAGGGACAGCAGACCGCCGCAGCAGTCATGGACTCCTGGATGAACAGCCCGGGCCACCGGGCGAACATCCTCAACTGCTCCTTCAAGGACATCGGCGTGGGGGTCCACAAGGGCACCGGCGGCCCCTGGTGGACGCAGGACTTCGGCGCCAGGCTGTGAGAAACCTCGGACGCGGTCTCGGTGACTGAGTACGGTGCGAGTTCCCCTCGGAAAAACGCCGTGGGGCCCCGTCCTCGGTCACGATCCTGCGGCGGAGGGATCACGAGCCGACTCCTGACGGTGGCCCGGTACCGGGACGCGTCGTTGATCCCGGCATGAGCGCTGCGATGGAGGACGGAGACGGTATGCCCTTCGCTCAGCTGACCGACGCCTCTCGTCCGGACGACAGGGGAGGGGATTGTCGCTGGTGCCGGGCTCTGTTCGGGCATAGCGATCAGCGGCACGCGTCGGCCCGTGCGCGCTACGACCTCACCGGTCGACTGGTTCGGCTCCGCATGGTCATACTGCCGGTCGCCGTACTCACGGTCGTGGCCGCGGTCCTGGCGGAGATGCTCGGCTGAACCCTCGTCGAGCAGGCGTGACAGCGTGGCGTACGGCCGCCGAGCTTTCCCTGCGCCTGGGGCACTCCGGCACCCGTCACCGTCCCGACGGCAGCACGCCCCGCTCCCGATTCTGCCGGGGCGGGGCGCTGGTGAACGGGTCGGTCACCGAACGGCGATCACGTTCGTGGCCTTGTGGCCGACGATGTCGAAGACCACTCGCTGACCCTCGCACGTGGTTTGCGTCTCCATGCCGGAGAACGGGCGCCTCTCGCCGTCCTCGTCGGTGATGACGCCCACGCCGTCCGCCCTGTTGTACACGGCGATTGTTCCGAGAGGCATCGTCTGTTCCTCCGTGGGTTGGCGGCTACTGATCTCCCCCGGTGAGCAGAGCATCACCCGACGTGAGCGGATGATGAAAGGGTGCCTCGGCGCGTCGGCCAGTGTTTGACCGGAAGTCAGCCGTCCGATCAGCGGGCACTCCCCGCTGGAGACCCGCCCGTCTCAACGCCTGGGCGCCGGCGGGCGGGTCGTGGGGCTTCAGGGAGTTACCACTAGCCCCCGGGGCGGATACGTCCGCGCCATGCTCCGGACTCTTCTCCGCGCTCTTCGATGTACTGCTTGAAGCGCTTCATGTCACCCTTGACGCGCCGGTCGAGCGTCCCGAGCATGTCCGCGACCTTCTCCGCGGCTCCGCTCGGTTCGACATCCATGACGAGTTCCACCCGAGTGTGCAGGTCGTCCATGCGCTCGAAGCGGACCATGCCCTTCTGGGTCGTGTCGCCTGTGGTGGTGCGCCATGTGATGCGTTCGTCGGGGAGCTGGTCGACGATCTCAGTGTCGAACTCCCGCCGCACTCCACCGATCTTGGTGGTCCAGTGGTTGTGACGATCGTCCAGTTGCCTGACCTCCTCCACGCCCTCCATGAAGTCCGGGAACGTCTCGAACTGCGTCCACTGGTTGTAGGCGGTGTGGACCGGCACGTCGACTTCTACCGTTTCCCTGACCGTGCTCATCAGCGTTGCCTCCGTTGCGTCGGTCTTCTGCTGGAGCCGAGTACCCATGGAGCTCCGACCACCACCACCGGCCTCAATCCCCGCAGCCAGTCACGACTTGCGCACGCAGCGTCACTGGCTGTCGGCCAGGCAGTGCTGCTCCAGGTCTCACGTGCCGCCCCACGACCTCGCTGTGGATGTCCGCCTCGCCGCACCGATCCCGCTCTACGGGCCGCCCGATATCGCCGACCGGCTGGCGGGCTTCCTCACCAACACGTCGGTCCGCAGCCCGACCGAATCCGCCTTCGCGGTCACCGAGTTGTACGACGGCCATCAAGTGGCCGTGGGCCCGCTGAGGTTGACCAGCCGGGCGGTGGCGCATGGCATCCCGGCCCTCGCGCTGCGCGTCCAGGCCGCAGGCCGGTCGCTGGTGTACTCCGTGGACACGGCGCCCTGTGCCGGTCTGACGAGTCCGGCCGAGGGATGCGACGTGCTGCTGTGCGAAGCCGAGAGCGCGCAGGCGCCCAATGAGGGCGACCACGTGCAACACACCCCCGCACACTTTGACTGGTGCGAGCCAGTCCGGCATCAGCGGCAACGGCAGCGGATGGGTGATTGCGCACCTGGTACCGACCATCCAAGCAACCTCACCCGGGCGGACACGAGGTGCCACCGCCCCGCACGTCCGGCCACCGCGATCGACGCCGAGATCCAGGCGCCGGGGTCCACACCCGCAGAACCTTCGGCCTGAGGGTCTGCGGCCGCCGTTCAGTCCTGTCGGCCGCAGTCGTAGAGGGCGAAGCTGCCCCTGGTGCGCCATCCGTAGGCCTTGGGGCGCAGGCGCGTGCAGTGGGACTTCACCCAGGTTGTGGCAGGAGTCGCGGGCCGCCGGGGAGTGAGCAGCGCGTAGCGCAGCTGGCGCGTGCTGACGAGGGTGCCGAGCTGCTGGGCGGTGGGAAAGGGGGTCTTGCCGGTGAAGCCGCCCATGACGAGCGTGGGCTGGGACTCGGCGCGCAGAAGGCGCTCCGCGGGGTAGGCGGCCTGGGTGGCCAGCAGGTACTTCTCGCCGTGGCGGTGCCTGATGAGGTAGTCGAGCAGGGCGGTGTCGCGGCGGCTGGGCTGGTCGAGTCCCACCCGGCGGAGGGCGGATCGGTGGTCGAGGGCGGTGTGGTAGACCTTGCCGACCGGACCTGCCGTCGGCGAGGTGGAGGCGCCCGCGTAGAGCGGATCGAGGCAGGAGGCGGCCCAGCCGAGCGGCACGAGCAGGGTGGCCACGACTCCGGCGGCCAGAGATCCTTGGACCAGCCGGCGGGAGACGCGCGGCCCACGGATCCACAGGCCCAGCGCGCCGCACACCGCGAGGATCACGGCGAGCGCCAGCAGCCAGGAGACGAATCCGGTCGCCCAGTCGAGCACCAGCGCCCAGGCCACCGTCAGCACGATGGCTGCCGGCAGCGCCGCGCGCCGGGGACCGCCCGCCTCGTGCGCGGACCGGAAGAGGGCGAGCCCCCCGCCCGCCAGCGCCGCGAGCGCAGGGGCGATGACGGCGGTGTAGTAGGGGTGATTGCCGTTGGAGACGCTGAACACCACGGCGTGTACGGCCAGCCACCCGCCCCACAGGAGAAATCCGGTACGCAGCAGGTCGGTTCGCGGTTCACGGGCGCGCCAGACGAGGCCCAGTACGGTGGCGAGCACGGCGAGCGGCAGGAACCAGGCGATCTGCGGGCCGATCGTGTGGTTGACCAGCATTCCCCAGCCGGTGTTTCCGTCGGTCCGGCTGGCGGCCGTGCCCGCGACGGCGCCGAACGCGCTCGGATCGTCGCTGAAGCGGCTCATGCCGTTGTAGCCGAAGACCAGGCTGAACGGACTGTTGTTGGAGGTGCCGTCGACGTAGGGGCGGTCCGCGGCGGGTGTCACCCAGGCGAGCAGCACCCACGAGCAGGAGACGGCCAGCGCGACCACGCCGCCCAGCAGACAGCGCAGGGCTCGTTTCAACGGGGTGCCGGGCGCGGCGATTTGGTGGACGACGGCGAAGACCGGCAGCACCAGCCACGCCTGCAGCATCTTCGCCTGGAAGGCGAGCCCGACCCAGACACCACAGGTGATGAGCGGTAGCAGCCGCTCGGCCCGCACCGCTTTCTGCAGGGCTCCGGCGGCTGCCACCAGCAGCAGGGTCAGTGCGGTGTCCGGAATGGTGGCCCGGTTGAGTACCACGGTGACCGGCGTGAAGGTGAGTATCAGCGCGGCGACCAGCGCGGCGAACGGCCCGGCCCAGGCCCGTACGATCCGGTGGAGCAGCCAGACCGTGAGCACACCCTCGATGACCTGCGGCAACGCCGCCGCCCATGTGTGCGGCCCGAAGAGCCAGACGGAGACGGCCTCGGGCCAAAAGGCGCCGGGGAGCTTGTCGAGGGTGATCGAACCGCTGGGGTCGAGGCCGCCGAAGAGGAAAGCGCGCCAACTGCCGGCCATCGACCGTATCGCCGCGCTGTAGTAGGGATGGATCGCCGCGTGCCCCATGCCCCAGGCGTACAGCAACGTGGCGACGACCAGGACCGTGGCGAGCGCCGGGCGCTCCCAGCGCAAGGGGGCTTCCGGCCGGCCGTCGTGGCGGTGCGATGCCCGGCGGCCGGGGTAGCCGGTGGGCTGGGCGGTGGGAGTGGTGGCCATGGGGTGGGTCCTCGGATCGGTGGTCAGGCGGTGCGGCGGGTCACGCGGCGGGCGGCTCGGAGATCACAGACATGGTCGGTGGCGTCCAGCAGCACACCGCCCGGCAGTGCGTGCCTGCTCGGGCCGTTGGCGGCAGAGCGGCTGGAGGACAAGCGGTGGCGGCTCCTGTCGTCGAGGCACATGTACAGGCCGCGGTGCTCGTCGGCTGCGGTCGGCGACGCCGCCCCGCCGGCGTGGGTGACGTCGGCGTCGCTGTAGGCGTCGAGCATGTAGACGGTGCGCCCGTTGCCGTGGTTGCAGCAGGGGCCGGCCCCTGCGGGACGGTGAGCAGCCATGGCGCGCTGTCCGAGCGGCGGTCTGGTGCCGGCGTACGGCGTCCTTTGCCCGCGGCCACCCGGCGCGGTTGCGTCATGCCGTGGCCGGACGCCAGAGCGGCGACGTGGGCCACGATCAGCGACAGTGACGCACGGCCGTACGGCAGCCGGGTGCCCGTGCCCGGTTCGAGCACCGTACTGCCGAGTACGGCCGCCTTCCCGGCGGAGACCGGCGCATTGAGCGCGGCGCCGCGGGAGCCGGTGCACCGGGCGCCGTACACGTGTCGGCCGCGAGAGCGGCCACCAGCGGCAGCTGCACGACGAGCGGGACGGTCGGCAGGCGCACCCTCGCCGATCCGCGGCATAGGGGAGGGGCCGGGGGGTGCGGTGTCGGCGCGGCGCCCGGGAAGCGGTGGGCAGGGCAGTGGATCCTCTCTCAACCGGCGACGAGCGCTCGAATGTTCGACAAGCGCACACTTTAGCCGCATGAGATCGCGCAGCCGTCACCCTCGCGTCCTTGCGCCATGCCTCCTAGAGGACCGCGCGGCGGCTGGTCAAGTCGGACCTGGACCAGAAGGGAGGGCCCCCGGTCGGGGGCCCGTTCTTGGAGCGTCCGGTCAGCGGACGAAGGAGATCTCCGGGTAGCTCTTGGCAGGTCCGTCCAGCAGGGTGCTGTGCTTGCGGCGCAGCTCCTGGTCGAAGAAGGCCGCGAGGTAGACGCGCTGGATCATGATCGCTCGGTCGGGATCGATGGTGCCGAACTGCTGCTTCAGCTGGTCCTGGGAGAGCCCGAGCAGGCCGGCCTCCTGCGGCACCATCGCCTCGTTGTCGCTGAACGACAGATGCCTCGAGCCGTGGAGCTGGATGTCGACCCGGTATCCCTTGAGATGGGGCCACAGTTTGCGCCACGACGAGTCGTTGTTCCGATTGTGGGTGCCGGAACTGAAGAACATGAAGGGGCGGCTCAGGTCCTTGCCGGGTGCCGAGCCGAAGAGCTGGCCGTCCAGGTTGGCGCCGGCGTCGATGCGGTGGTCGAGCTGCATGGCGGTGTCGACCGCCGCGCCGCCCAGCGACCAGCCGAACATCCCGATACGGGATGTGTCCACGGCGTGCGACAGACCGGAGGGGAGCTTGGCGTGATCGAAGTCCGGGTTGCCGCCCTTGGCGATGGTGCCGAGCTGGTCGATGACGAAACGGATGTCGGCGGCGCGCACGTTGAGCGTGTCGGACGAGTGCGCGCCGGCCGGCATGCTGTTGACCTCGAGCCGTCCGCCCGGGAATTCGACCTCGTTGGCGTCGTGGGTGTGATCGACGGTGACGACGAGGTAGCCGCGGCTGGCGAGGTCCTGAGCGAGCGCCGTGCCCATCGCGCGGTCCGAGTGCAGACCGGTCGAGTACAGCAGCACGGGCAGCTTGCCGAGCTGGGTGTCGACCGGGGCGAGGGCGTGTCCGGCGGTCTGCGGCAGCGTGACCTGCTGCGGCGACAGGCCGCGCGAGTAGAGGAAATGATCACCCGAGAGCGACGGCATCCACGGTGGCTGAGCGTGTCCGGACGTGGAGGCGGCCGGATACCAGTACGTCACCATCAGCTCGCGTGCCCGATTGCCGGACACGTACGGGTCGTTGCGGGACTTGTCGACGAGGTGCTGGCTGAACGTGCCGACTCGGTAGCGACCGCTCGGCGCGGGAAGCGTCAGCTGGAGAGCGGGGCTGCGCCCAAGGCTGGGCGTGAGGGCCGGGTGCACCGCCTTCTGCGGTGGGATGCTGTCGTTCTCGGGTGCCCAGGGCGCGGCCTGACCGGGTGAGGACGCGGTGGCCGTGGGCTTGTGGGGTGCCTTCTCAGCGGCTGTCGCCGGCGTCATTCCGGCACCTACCGCGACGGCCAGAGCGCCTGCGGTACCGACCGCACGGGCTATGAGTCTGCGGCGGTGGCGCGGACGGCGGTGTGGCATGGAACTCCCCTGGTCGATCCTAGGGCGTTGGCCCGGTGATTGTCTGCGGCACACCGTACCGCTGCTCCCACCGCCCGCCCGACGACTCACCCGCGACGCCGTGCGGGACCGGCGCACCACCTGAGCGGCGTCAACACCAGCGTCTGCTGCGGCGCCAGAGGGTCCCCCGTGATTCGTCCACGCGGACATGGAATCCGCACGCGGTCACGGGAAATTGTGCTGTGCGCCGGCACCTGCCGATCGGGCGGCTCGGGCGCGATACCCCACGAGTCGCGGCTCCACATGCTAGGAGTGTTGAGCGAGGGATCGACCGGCCTATGCGCCACCCTTGACCGGCGAAACACGCCCGCTCCGTTCCGATAACATGATCGAACTCACGAACGATCGCCCTGAAATCTGACAAATCGGCTGAAAAATTGATATCCAAAGCGTCGCGGGAGTCCTCGCGAAAAAACTGCAGAATTGGGTTCGCCGCGTGGCGTCGACCACGGGCGATCCTGTGGGCCGCGGTGGGTGTGGCAGCCCTGGGGTTCCTTATCGCGCTGGAGATCGCCGCGCGTGGTTACGGTCAACCGGGGCCGCTCACCGATCAGGCACGAGAGGTGATCTTCGCGCCGAAATCGGGGCCGCTGCTGTACGCCGGTATGGCGTTGATGATGGTGGTGCTCACCTGGCGGCAACGGTTCATCGCGGCCGGTGTCGCGATCGGCATCGACGTCGTCTTCGTGCTGGTGCGGTGGGTGATCGGCGTCAAGGCGACCGAGGGCCACCCCTTCGGCAACGGCGCGTTGTGGGTGATGTTGGGCTGTGCGGTCATCGCCCTCACGCGCCGCACCGGCGCCGAACGTGCCCTGCTGCTGAAGGGCGTCGGGCTGGGCCTGCTGCTGGTGACCGGCCGGAAGACGGGCGACACCTGGCTGCTCATCACGTCCAGGACCCGGCCGTCGGTGCTCGACCAGTACGTGGCAACCGCCGATCACGCACTGGGCAACCCGTCATGGCTGGTGGGCCGGATCGTCGGGGCCACCGGCCCGATCGGCGCTCATCTTCTCGACTACATCTACGCGCAGCTCGCGGTGGCCGCGGTCGTCGTCGCGCTGTACCAGCTGCGCGACGTGGCGGTCGAGCGCCGCTTCCCGAGCCATCATCTGGTGCGCACCTTCCTGGTGATCGGCCTCGTCGGACCGGGCATCTACATGATCTTCCCGGTGGTGGGACCGGTCTTCGCCTACGGCCCGGGTGCCTTCGGCACCGGGGGCCTGCACTGGGCGGTGGCCGACCTGTGGCCCCACACACCGCCGCCGATCAGCAGCCCGCACCCGATCGCGTACGACGGGATCACTCCTCGCAACTGCATGCCCAGCCTGCATACAGCGTGGGCTACCACGATCTTCATTCACTCCCGCAAGGGCCCGCGGATTCTGCGGTTCGCGGGCACGTTCTGGCTGGTCGCCACGCTCACCGCAACACTGGGATTCGGTTACCACTACGGCGTGGATCTCGTCGCCGGCCTGGTATTCGCGTTCACGGTCGAGGCGGCCCTGCGCTCGCTCGACCGCGGCTGGGACCGGTCAGGAATCCAGCTGGTCCTCCATGGCGCGACGGTATTTGCCGCGCTCTTGGTGTCGTACCGCTTTCTGCCGGTGGAGATGGCCAGGTATCCGTGGGTGTTCGGGCCGCTTCTCCTTCTGGCGATGGCCTCAGTGGTCTACGGCTACCTGCGGACCACCAAACAGTGGGATTCGAAGGCCGCAACAGCCCGGCTACCGGAACCGCAACCCGCACTGGCCTGAGGTACGAGGCCTACCAGATCAGGCACCAGTAGCTGCCCTGGTTCCCGATGCCGATGCGGATGCCTTGCGGGACGAGAACGGGGTCGGGCCGGCCCACGGCGGCCAGCGAGCACGCGGGGTCCCCGACCGCCCCGGCGGCGGCCATGCGGTGAGCGGCGGCGACCGCTGCGGGGGAGGTGTACCACGTCGTGGTCGGCGCACCGGTGCGACTGGCCGTCGGCGTGGGGGCGGGGGACGGCGCGAAGGTCGACGGCCCCGTAGGTGTCGGCGCCGGGGACGTCCGGGTCCGTGAGGGCGGTGCCGGGGGCGGGGGCGCTGTGGACCGGGTGGGTTCCGGGGTCGCCTGTGGTGTCCGGGCGGTCGGCGTCGGTGCGGCTGACGGGGGAGCCGGCGTCTGGCGGTGCGTCGGCTGGTTGGTCGGTGCCCCTGGGCGCTGGTTCGTCGCCGTCGGTGCTGTGGGTGTCGGTGTCGGGCTGGGTGCGGCCGTGCCTGTCTGTGTCGACCCTGCGGTGCTGGATGTTTCCGGTGCGGGGGGTTGGGACTGTGGCGGTTTCGGCGTCGGCAGGGACAGGTTCCCCGAGGCCGACGGGTGCGGCCTGGGCGTTCCGCCGTTCGGCACCGCCAGCCATACGCCGAGGCCGCCGAGCACGAGCACAGCAGCTCCGGCCGCGATCCACGGGGCCCTCCTGGAAGGGCGCCGGTGACGGCTCATGTCTCCCACTGTCAGCCAGCCCGTCGGCGACTTCAACCGGGGGCGGATCCCGCGCCTCGGCTGGCCGCCGATCAGGATCCTGTTCCGGCGGGTTCCGTCCGCCCGGCCCGGGGTTGCCCGGTTGCTGGTGCTTCGAGGCCGGTCATGCGCGGAAAGGAGCGGGCTGCCAGCAGGAAGCCGAGGGTCGTCAGCACGAACGGCCAGGTGAGCGGGTGGCCGCCGGACGGGGCGAGCAGACTGGCGAGGGCAGGTGTGAGGGTGGTCGCGGTCGCGGCGCCGAGCAGCGCGTACGACAGGGTCGCCGGGGCGGCGGGCAGGAACACCCCGCACAGCGCCAGCGCGACGAGCACCGCGTTGTAGCCCATCGTGCCGTCGGCGATCCGTGCGGCCGGCGCCCCGAGCGCCCACGCCGTCAGGATTCCTGTCGCACTGCCGGAGCAGGCCACCCACCCCGCCACCCGGCTCGCCAGGAAGAGGCCGGCGAGCAGCAGAGCCCCCGCGTACCACTGGTCCAGGAAGAAGACCTGGGCCATGTTGCGGAAGAACGCTGCCCCCACGTCGTTCAGTCGCAGGACGCTGGGTCCGGACGCGGCGTGGGGCAGCGCCGCGAGGCTCTCGCCATGAGGCCAGATCCGCCGGAAGGCGGGCGCGGCAAGGGTGACCGCGCCCGCCAGCAGGCAGTAGGGGAGGGTCAGCGTCGGCAGAGCCCACAGGTGCAGCAGGCGGACCACGGCCGCTGCTGCGACGGTGACCACGAGGCAGGCCGCGGCGGCCAGCAGCACCGTGGACAGCCTGCCCGCCTCGAAGAACACAGCGAAGCAGAGCGCGGTCAGACAGGAGTTGAAGCCTTCCAGCCCCGTCCGCACCCGGTCACGGGCGACGCCCAGCAGCTGCGCTGTGCCGGCGCCCAGGGCGGCGCCGCCCACACCGTAGGCGCCGTAGCGCCAGTCCGCCGTGCACAGCGCGAGGCCGAAGACGGCGCCTGCCCAAGCGCTGTCGAGGAACACGACCTGTGCCACGCCGCGCAGCACGAACGCCCCGAACTCCAGCAGGTTCACCCGCACGTCGCGCCACATACCCAACCCCCCAGGATAATTTTCCGCTACGCGGCATTGTATTTCCGCCATGCGACATCGCTGTGCGCCGGAAGCAAACCGGGACGGACCTCGTCGCGTCGGTGGATCGTGGCTGGTCTCAGCTGTTCGGCAGACGGGTGCCGACTATCACGCTGAGGTGATCACCACCGTGCCGCCGGCGGCGAGCAGGCGCGCGGGGTCTGCGGTGCCGTCGCCCTTGGCTTGGCCTCCGCCGTCGAGCACAAGCAGGTCGTAGGGGCCGTACCTTTCGATGAGCCGCCAGTCGCCGTGGAGGACCTCGACATGGTCACAGCCCTGGAAGACTTCGGCCGCGATGCGGGCTCGTTCCGCATCCCGCTCGACGCTGATCAGGCGGGCGCCTTCAGGCGCGCCCGAGGCGAGCCAGGCGAGGCCGACACCGCAGCCTGTTCCGGTCTCGGCGATGCTGTGGCGCGCTCCAGAGGCCAGCACGCGGAGCAGCCGCCCCTGCTCGGGCCTGCAGGAGAACGCAAATCCGTGCCTGCGCGCCGCCCCGACCGCCCGCTGGACCAGCGCGGGCAGTGTGTCGTCGTCTCGGTAGGCGTCGATTCCCTGGAGCGACATGCGGCGCATTATGGCTGCGCGGCGTTCTGCCGAGCCAGCGGGGGTGCGGTCGGTGGGGAGGGCGATGGCCTCTGCGACACCGGACAACCCAGGTATATGCCCCTGAGCGCGAGCAAGAGGGGGCGTATGGCCGGTGCGTGTCCCGGGGTAGGCATGCTGAGCCAGCAGCCGGTCCTGCTCCCTTGAGCAGTGATGTCCGTGATGCCTCGGGCCCCCGCCTCATCGAGCGGCTGCCCGAGTTCGAGCGTGCATCGATGATGAGCAACTGCGCCGCCTTCCGGACCTGGCCCTGGCCGTGCCGCCGGCCGAGCTGAGCCGGCGGCCCGGCGGGCTCCGCGGTCAGGTGCAGCTTCCGGTCACGTTCACCCTCGGCGGCCGGGCGTCAGTGCAGGCTTGCGCCTTGTGAGCGGAGTTCTCGCTGGACGGCACTCACCGGGATGTCCCGGGGCTGTCGGCCCTGCGTTGCCGCCAGGGCCGCGCAGACGCCCGCCGCTTGTCCGGTGGCCATGGAGATCGGCATCACGCGGTAGGAGGAGTGCGCCACATGGTCACCGGAGATGCAGCGGCCCGCGACCAGAACCCGGTCCAGGCCGCGGGGGAGGAGGCAGCGCAGGGGGATGTCGTAGGACTCGCCGCGTGGCAGCCGCTTGAGCGTGGTGCCGCGGCCGCTCGGGTTGTGGATGTCCACCGGGTAGGCGCCGCGCGCGATGGCGTCGTCGAACTTGCGGGCCGTGAGCACGTCCTCGCCCGTCAGCTGGTATTCACCCACGATCCGGCGCGTTTCACGGACGCCGACCTGGACACCGCTCTGGACGACGTAGGAGTCGGCGAAGCCCGGCACACGGTCGCGCAGGAAACGGGCGATCTGCGCCATCTGCCGGTGTGCGGTGAACTCCGCGCGGGTGAGGTCCCAGACGCTCGTGCCGAGCACTTCGGTGACGCGGGTGGAATTGACCGCCACCTCACCGGTGTTCGGGGTGGCGAAGAAGAGGATGTCCTCGCGATGCAGGTCCAGTTCCCCCGCGTCGGTGGCGGCGCGGACCAGGTCCCACAGCCCGTGCACGCCTCTCCACTGGTCAGGGTGGGCGCGGGTGTAGGCGGTGAACTCGTCGTGGTCGAAGCGGACCATGCGGAACATCAGTGTCATGGGCTGTGTCCAGCCGTCCTCGGGCCGGCCGATCTCGTACGCCGCCCCGGCCGCCGCGGCGATGTCCCCGTCCCCGGTGCAGTCGACGATCACGTCGGCGTCCATGACGAGCGGGCCCGACTTGGTCTCGAACACCGCACGGGCGCGCTCGGGCAGGCTGAGGACACCGGAGGCGAAGGCGTGGAGGAGCGTACGGACCTCATGGTTCTCCAGCAGCTCGTAGGCCACCAGCTTGAACAGCTCCGCGTCGAAGGGCACGGTGTAACCGGTCTCCAGCGAGGGCCGGATCGCCGCGCCCGCCCGCACCAGCTGGTCGAGCAGTACCCACAGCACACCGCCGACGACCGGCTCGCCCTCGCCGTGATCGGGCGGCAGCAGACGCGTCGTGTCGCCGGCCACGGCCTGCTTGACCTCGTTGTGGAAACTCATCAGCGGCATCACCAGTGCCGCGGTGGCGTTGCCGCCGAGGAACCCGTAACGCTCGACGAGGACCACCTCGGCGCCCGCGTTCGCTGCCCCGAGGGCCGCGCCGATACCGGCCGGCCCGCCGCCGATCACCAGCACCTGGGTGGACCCGGCGTGCAGGGCCTGACGCGGCGGAAGTTCCACCTTCCTGGGTACGCGGGGCGGCATCAGGTAGGACACGGTCACTCCCTCGGAAACCGGTGGCCGTCGGGTTCAGCCCGCTGTGGAGGCGGGCACCGGCGTGCCGTATCGGATGACATGGTGTGAAGCGGTCTCGTCCAGATAGGCAAGGAGCCGGTCGGCGGTCTGCGCCGCCCGCAGTCGCAGCGATGCCGTACGCGCGGCCGTGTCGGCTGCCCGGGCGGGCCGCTCGTCCCACAGGCGATCCACTTCCGCCAGCAGCAGCCCGGTCGTCTCCCTGATCACCCCGCGCAGGGCGGGCGCGCCGATCTGCTGGGCGAAGTCGAAGACCTTTCCCGCGTAGGGCAGGGGCAGCAAGGGAATCCCGGAGAGAGCGGCGAAGATCAGAAAATGCAGCCTCATGCCGACGGCCAGGTCCAGCCGTGTGACGATGTCGAGCACCTGCTGCGGCGCGTAGTCGCCGTGCAGCACCGTGCAGCGGTCCGCTGAGGCCATGCGGGACACCACCGCGTGCGCGTGCCGGATGTCGCCGCGTTCCATGGAGACGAAGACGAGGTGAGCATCGAGCCGGTGGACGAGGAAATCGCCCACACTGGCAAGGAGCTGGTGGTAACCGTCCTCATCGAGATGCTCGGCTGCGCGCCCCGGTTCTCGTACGCTCATCCCCACCAGGCGCACCCCGTCCGGCACGGCCTCCGCCCGGAGCAGCTCCCCGCCATGATCGCCCGGGACGAGCAGCAGCGCCGGATCGGCAGTGACGGAGATGGGCCGGGTCAGTCCGGCCTCTTCGAGGACGAGTCTCGACTCCTCGTCACGCACGGTGACCTCGACCGCGTCGGAGAGCACCCGGCGGACCCACGCGCAGTCCGCCTCGTCGGCGAGCGGGCCGGCCCCCACGGCATAGGTGAACACGGGCACGCCGAGATCCTGGGCAGTGCGGGCCAACCGCAGATATCGACGCGCCTCGGTGTCGTAGAGGATCCCCCCACCACCGAGCACCAGCACACTCAGCCGGCGCAGATGCGCGGAGATGCCCTCCCTGCACACGCCCTCCCAGCCGACGACCTCGACATCCGGATGGACGCGGCGGGTGTGCACGGGATTGCGGGAGAAGACGACGAAGCGCGTCTGAGGCCGCCCGGCCCGTACGCGGTCCAGCAGGGCGGTGAGGATCGCCTCGTCACCCACATTCCGGCCCCCGTAGGAGCCAAGTACGCCCACGGTTACGCTGCCCGCGCTGTCCATGACCGCTCCCTCACGACGTTCACCAGAAGTGCTGCCACGATGCGAGAACCGGAAGGCAGGCCGTTTGTCATGTGCCCCTTTTTGGCAGTTCTGTACCAGACCGGTGTGTCCTTCGCGGATGAGAAACCAGCCGACCGTAGAGCGAACGGCTACGCACCGTGACCGGCCGCGAGCGTAGCCGGGTTCGTGACGGCGAGGTTTCGTCCGGCGCCGGTCGCGTGTCATCGTGGCGTTCATGGTGACGGGAGTGGATGTCGCCGTGCTGGTCGGACTGCAGGCTTCGGGGAAGTCCACGTTCTACGCGCAGTGTCTGTCCGACCGGTACGTGCTGGTCAGCAAGGACCTGTTTCCGCGACGCGCCAGGAACAAGCAGCTGCGGCAGTTGCGGCTGCTGGCGGAGCACCTGGCGGCCGAGCGGGCGGTGGCGGTGGACAACACCAATCCCTCGCCGCGGGAGTGGGCACCGCTGGTGGAGGTGGCCCACACATATGGAGCGACGGTGACGGCCTACTGGTTCCCTCCGGACGCGGCCGGCTCGCTGCGGCGCAACGCCGGCCGCGAGGGCCGGCAGCGCGTCCCGGACGTCGGCGTCCTGGCCACGCTGAAGCGTCTGCGCACACCGTCCCGGGCGGATGGATTCGATCAGGTGCGCGAGGTGCGGTTCGACGGCCAGGGTGGCTTCGAGGTGCGAGGGTGAGGCAGGAGGCAGGCCGACCGGCCCGGTGAGGAAAGGGTGCCGCGAGAGCGGCATCACCCCGGGCCAGGGCATCGCCGTTCCGTAGGCGCACGCGTCAAGGGGGCGGCGGGACTGGTCACGCCTGCCCCATCTGACCGACACCGACATGTTCCAGGACGGCGGACGCTCGACCGCAACGCCCGAGTCGCGTGTGCACACGGCTCCTCCTGCGCGCGCTGTCCACCCGGCAGACGCGCCGCAGAATCCTCAGCCGGCCACCAACACGGCCACCAGGCGCGTGATGGCCGGCCTCGGATCAGGTGCGCTCGGCCAACTGGTCATCAGCAGGTGGTGGACGGAGCCGACGATGGCCAGGGCCACGGTGCTCGGGTCGACGTTCCCCGCCACCCGGCCGAGCCGCTGTTCGGCCTGCACATAGCCGGTGACGGCCTCCTGGATCGCGTCGAAGCCAGGCGCTCCGCCTTCCAGGGCCTCGCGGATGCGCAGCACCGCGCCGGGCCGGGACATGGCGAGTCCTGAGATGGCCGGACCGCCGGAGTCGAACAGCGCAAGGGCGACGGCATCGAGATTGCCCGCCACCGTGTTATGCCCTGCGAGTCCTGACAGGGCCCGCGCCTTCGCAGCGGTCCGCGCGAACCGGTCGAGACACAGCTCGGCCACGAATGCGTCCATACCCGCGAAGTGGGCATGCAGCAGCCCCTTCGCACAACCGGCTTCGCTTGTGACGGCCCGACTGGTGAGTGCGCCGGGGCCGAACTTCTCCACGACGCGCTCGGCGGCTGAGAACAGCTGCTCGCACACGTCCGAAGTCGCCACTCCACGCGGTGACATGGGCCTCTCTTCCGTTCCGCTTCCGTCGCCCGTGTAGCGAGCAACTTCACTGATGGTAGCGGAGATTGCAGGTTTGGGCAGATGCCCATACTGTTTGGGCGAACGCCCATTCCGCGTCATCCACCATAGGAGGCAGCACCGTGCCCGATCTCGTCAACACGGAGCAGGCGCAAGCGTGGAACGGCCGCGAAGGCAGGTACTGGGCCCGCAACCAAGACCGTTGGAACGCAGTGAACGAGGGCTTCAACGAGCCATTGCTCAACGCCGCCGAAATCACCACGACCCATCGGGTACTGGATCTCGGCTGCGGCTCCGGGCAAACCGCACGCCTTGCCGCGCTCAGGGCACCCCAAGGGTGCGCACTGGGCCTTGACCTGTCCGGCCCGATGCTGGCCGAGGCGCGGGCCCGCACACAGCAGGAGGGCATCCCCAACGCCTCCTTCGCACAAGGCGACGCACAGGTCCATCCCTTCGAGGCGGAGGCGTTTGACGCGGTGATCAGCCGCTACGGGGTGATGTTCTTCGCCGACCCCGTGGCCGCCTTCGCCAACGTGGGCCGGGCGTTGAGGCCCGGCGGCCGCCTGGCGTTCGTCTGCCCCGCCGATGCCATGCTCAACGGCTGGGTGGTGGCGATGGCCTCGCTGCGCGACATCCTGCCGGTCGGCGACTTCGGGCAACCGGGACTGCCTGGCATGTTCTCCCTGGCCGCCCCGGACCGCATCCGTGAGGTCCTCACCGCAGCCGGCTTCACCGGCGTCACCGTCAGCCAGGCACAGGCACACGGGGTATGGGGCCAGGGGGCCGAGGATGCCGCGGACTTCCTGCTGGGCACCGGCCCCGGCCGCCACCTGATGGAACAGACCGACGCCTCTGGACGGAACCGTGCCCGCCGCGCCCTGATCGACCACCTGCGTCCCCACGAGGCGCCGGACGGCACCGTCCGGCTGCGCAGCACCTCGTGGCTCGTCACGGCACACCGTCCGACCGACCCATCGGACATCCCCGGCTCCGGAGCCGACCACTGCTGAGGCCCGGCTGACGTTCGGACCGCAGCCGGTTCATGATCCAGCCGGGTCGTGGTTCATCAGGAACGAGCCGTCACCATCATGGCCAGGACCTCGTAGCCCACGTAGCCCGGCCCAGCCGGTGAGAGTGCGGGGGGCGTTCGGCGAGGAAGAGGGTGCCGGGGGCGGTGCCGCCGAGGTGGACCGAGCCGAGATCGCAGCTGTGAACGGGCGGGCGGAACCGTCGACTTCGGCCGCCTGAGACCCAGCCCATACGAGGCTCGCAGGGACCCCCGATCCCGTTTCGCGTCCATGCCCGGAGCCACCCGGCCGGCAGCCCGCGAATCACACCGCACCGGGGACCGCTGCAAGCGGATCGCCGTCCACGCCAGTCACGGACGGCCCTGCGGCCGCTGTACACCGTCCGCCACACCGGCCACACCCTCTACCGCCCCTACCCCGTACGCAGGAAGCGTCGCTATCCCGACCAGCGCATGCAGGCAGCCCGTCAAGCTTCACCTCACGCTTGGCCTTGTCCGCTGCACACCGCCAAGACCAGCGTCCATAACCCGACGTTCTGGGTAACTGAGAGCTGGCTGTGCGGGCTGGTCGCCCACAACCTTGACTCAGCCAGCGAAATGTCACATCGGATAGGGGCCCATCGTGAGAGCACGACGTTCCGGGATGGTCATGGCTGCCGCCCTTGGACTCGTCACCATCGCCGGCTGCGGAGGAGCCGGCGGCGTTCACGGGCAGGGCGGGGCCGCGAGCAAGGGGGGCACGCTTCACGTGCTCTCCAGCCTCGACCTGGAGCACCTCGGCCCGGAGGGCCTGCTCGCCTGCGTGCCCCGCGTCGACGGGCCGTTGCCCGATCGCCTGCCCACCCTCTCCGCACCGGAGGTGACCGCGCCCCTGCTCGAAGCCCGCGGCCCGGTCAAGCGGTTCCCCGTGCGGCACGGCCTGACCCGGCGGCTCGCCGGACACGCCAAGGCGGTCGACGTCGTGTCGCTGAGGCTGGACGCGGGGGAGACGCTGGGTCTGGTCGGCGAGTCCGGCTGCGGCAAGTCCACGGCCGCCCGGCTGCTGACCCGGCTCATCGAACCCACCTCGGGCACGGGCTCCGTGGCCGGACGGGAACTGACCACGCTGGCCCAGCCCATGATCCGGCCGGTACGACGCGACCTGCAGATGATCTCCCAGGACCCGTTCTCCTCGCTCAACCCCCGCCAGACCGTCCGGCAGATCCTGACGCCCCGTACCGCTACCAGCAGATCAGCACCCGCGTCGCCGTGATGTACCTGGGCACGGTCGTGGAAACGGCCGACCGGGACACGCTCTGCGCGGGTGCCGCGCACCCCTACACCCACGCCCTGCTCTCCGCCGTACCGCTGCCCGACCCGGACGCCGAACGGTCCCGCGAGCGGATCGTGCTGAGCGGCGACCTGCCCAGTCCGCTCGACCCGCCCAGCGGCTGCCCGTTGCGCACCCGTTGCCCCAGGGCGGCCGACCGCCGGGCCGCCGAGCGGCCGGTGCTGCGCCCGATCGCCTCGGGGCACGAGGCCCCCTGCCACCACCCGGAACCGCTGACCCAGCCGGTCTCCGAGCCGTCTGCCGAGAAGAGGACCGCATGAGCCGCACCTACCGCCTGCCCGGACTGGCCGTGACGGACCATGAGTTCACGGTACCGCTCGATCACGCCGACCCCGCCGGAGCCTCGATTCAGGTGTTCGCCCGGGAAGTGTCCGACCCGGCCCGGGCCGACGAGCGACTGCCCTGGCTGCTGTTCCTTCAGGGCGGCCCCGGAGGGAAGTCGCCCCGGCCGCTGAACGCCACCTCCGGGTGGCTCGCCCGCGCTCTCAGGACCCACCGGGTGCTGCTGCTGGACCAACGCGGCACCGGCCGCAGCACCCCGGTCACGGCCCGGTCGGCCGAGCGGTTCCCCGACGCCCGGGGGCTGGCAGGCCATCTCGCCCTCTTCCGTGCGGACTCGATCGTCGCCGACGCGGAGCTGATCCGGCATCAGTTGTGCGGTGACGAGCCCTGGGAGACGCTCGGCCAGAGCTACGGCGGCTTCATCACCCTCACCTACCTCTCCCAGGCCCCCGAGGGCCTGCGTGCCTGCTACATCACCGGCGGACTGCCCGGCCTGGAGGCCACCGCCGACGACGTCTACGCGGCCACGTATCCCCGGGTCAGGGAGAAGGTGACCGCGTTCTACGCCCGTCACCCCAGCCACCGCGACCTGGTCCGGCGGATCGCCGACCTGCTCGACCGCCGGACGGTCCGCCTGCCGGACGGCGACCGGCTCACCGTCCGTCGGCTGCGCACGCTCGGCCTGATGCTGGGGATGGGGGACGGAGCCGAGCGCCTGCACTGGCTGCTGGACGAGGCCCTCGGCGCTGACGGCGACCTCTCGGCGACCTTCCTGCAGCAGGTGACGCACCTGACCGGACTTGTCGACAACCCGCTGTTCGCCGTGCTCCAGGAGGCCTGCTTCGCGCAAGGGGGCAAGCCCACCGACTGGGCCGCCGCTCGCGCGATCGCCGACCGCCCCGAGTTCGCCGAGGACGCCGATCCGCTGCTGTTCACCGGCGAGATGTTCTATCCCTGGATGTACGAGGAGATCGCCGGGATGCGGCCGTTCCTGGACGCCGCCCAGCTGCTGGCCGAGCGAGCCGACTGGCCCGCGCTGTACTCGCCGGCGCGGCTGGCGGCCAACCAGGTGCCGGTGGCCGCAGCGGTCTACCACGACGACATGTACGTCCCCACGGAACTGTCCCTGCCGACCGCGCGCTCGGTCGGCGCGCTGCGCGCCTGGGTCACCAACGAGTGGGAGCACGACGGGGTGACCGCGTCCGGCGAAGGCGTGCTGTCCCGCCTGATGGACATGGCCGCGGGACGCGCCTGACGTTCCCGCACCCACCGAACGACACAGACGAGGAGACATGTCCGGATCCCCCAGAGACTCAGAGCCCTTGCCGGGAGTGCCGCAGCGACGGCCTTCCTGACGCTCGGAACCACCGTTCCGGCCGCGACCGCAGCGCCGGCGCAGAGCATCGCCCCGGCCGCCGACTGCGCCCTTCCCGGCAGAACCGGCTGGACGGACGAGGGCCACACCACCGACTCCACCCAGTTCCAGCAGCCCCTCGCCACCAAGCACATGCTCATGCTGTTCGTCGACTTCCCAGGCGTACGTCCGCCAGGCAGTGGCGGCCGCGGACCCGTACGCCGACTTCTCCCGGTACGGCATGGTCTACATCGTCCCGGCGAAGTCCGCCGCCGCGATCAGCTTCTCGCCGACGTACCTGTACGACCCCACCACCGAGGGCATCACCGCCGACGGCAAGCGCCTCAAGCGGGCGGTGACGTTCGGGCAGGACATGTGGCACTGGGGCTTCAAGGCCGCCGACCACGAGACCGGCCACACCTTCGGCCTGCCCGACCTCTACGCGTTCACCGGAACGGAATACCACCGGTTCGTCGGCGGCTGGGACCTCATGGGTGACATCGCCGGGGGCGCCCCGCAGCACCTCGGCTGGGAGCGGTGGAAGCTCGGCTGGATCGACGACCGCCAGGTGACCTGCCTTGCCTCGGCCGGAAGCCGCACGGTCCGCCTGAAGGCGGTCGAGAGCCCCGGCGGACCGAAGATCGCGGTGATCCGTACCGGCGAGACCACCGCCTACGTCGCCGAGTCCCGCAGGGCCATCGGCGCGGACAACCACACCTGTTCCGCCGGCGTGCTCGTCCACAAGGTGGACGCCTCGACCCAGACCGGCTACGGCCCGGTCCAGGTCATGGACGGCAACCCGGGTGCGGCCCCGCCCTCGGGCTGCCGGGCACTGGACATGGCGGCGTTCCACTCCGGCCAGACCTTCACCGATCCCGCCACAGGAGTCAGGATCGATGTCGACAGCAGCCCCCTGCCCCCCTGCAGGACGAGATCGCGTTCACCCGGCAGTGAGAGCCGCTCCTCGTCGCGTGGTGGCTCAGCCGGACCGGCACGCCGACTCCGGACGGCGCCGACGCCACCGTGCGTAGGCCGGTGCGGCCGCACCGGTGGCGAGATACCCCGCGGCCACCCTGCGCACGATCTCGTCACCGTGCGCGGCCAGCGGTCCGTCGCGGCGCAGGCCGAGCATGTGGCGGTACCAGAAAGGGTCGCCGGCGAGCGGGCGTACGGCGACGCCCGGCACCTCGATGAAGGTGGCCTGACAGAGACTGACGGCCAGGCCTGCCCGTACGATGTCGATCAGCTGTCGCCCCTCCGCCTCATAGGGCGTGTGCGGCTGACGGCCCGTCCGGGCGAAGACGGACGCCCAGTACTCACGGGTGCGGTCGCTGTCCGGGTGCGGCATGGCCCAGTCCTCTGCGATGAGTACCTCCAGACTCACCTCTTCGTGGCCGGCCAGGGGATGGGTGGACGGCAGCAGTGCGAAGACGGGCTCGGTGACCACCGGCCGCAGCACGACTCCCTCGCGGGGCGCGAGTTCATACCCCGGGCTGTCCCCGAGGACCGCCGCCTCCAGACGCCCCGCCGAGAGGTCGTCCGCCAGCGGCGACGGCGAGTACTGACACCGGGTCGTCACGTCCGATCCGGGAAGCAACTCCCTTGTCGCCACGACCAGATCGGCGAGCAACGGAGCGCCCACCGACCCCAGGCGGACACAGCCGGGGGCCGTCCCGCAGCGAGCGGCACGGGCGGTGTCGGAGAGCAGACCGTCGATGCCCGGCAGGATGGCCCGCGCGCGGGGCAGCACCAGCTCACCCAGCGCGGTGGGCACGGCGCCGGCCTGCCCCCGGTCGAAGATCGGCCCTCCCAGCACGGCTTCGATACGCCGCAGTTGGGCACTGAGCCCCGGTTGGGTCATGCACAGCGACGCGGCGGCGCGGGTCAGACTTCCGGCCTCCGCGATCGCGCAGATCACTCGCAAGTGCCGTACCTCTAGATCCATGGCGCGGATGGTAGGGAGCCGCGGGAGCCTCCCGGCAGGGGTCCGGGCCACCCCAGTCCCATATGTAATGTCACACGCCACAGAAATGCTATGGGTGCGGAACCCAGCCAGGAAGCAGCCCTCACTGCCGACGAGTTGCAGCCACGGCGGCTGCCCCTCAGATCATCTCGCCCGTGACCAGCAGTTACGTGACAGCTCTCAACCGATCCCGGTAGCCGTCGAGGCCAGGGACAGGACCAGGGCACCGAACGCACCCACGGCGCCGTAGAGCCGCAGCCTGCGACGATCACCGCAGGGGCGGACATGCAGCGCGGTGGCCCCGGCGAAGGCCAGACCACCGACGATGAACCACGGTCCCCACAGGTAGAGATACCAATCAGTCAGCGCAGCCAGATCTGGCTCGACAGAGACGGCCCCAGCCTCGACCAGCACCCCATGGACGACGAAGAGGCCACCGTGCCACATGAGCAAGACCGCCGCGCCCCCGCCACAGAACACCGTGAGTCGGCTGATCCGCGGGCCCCGCGGTCGCGTCAGGCCGATACCGACCAGTGCCCCGAAGAGCTTCAGGAAGCCGGTGACGACCAGGACAGCCAGGAACCACGGCACCCCGTCGCGAGCGAGTTTCACCAACGACGGCGCCACCGTGGACCGCGCCCCGAAGGTGCTGCCCGTCGCCCAGACGAAACTGGGTACCGCGAACAGGAAACCCCACGCCGCGGCGACGTATCCGGGCCACTTGCTCAGATGGACACGGACCGCCCGGGGCGGGACGGGAGGCACCGCATGTTCCAGGGAACGCATGATCGACATGACTCGACCATGGCCGGAAACAGCGACCACGTGCGTCATCCGCACGGAGGATCCGCCTCCCCCGCCGGAGCTACCTCCCGGCGCCCGAACCGCAAGCAGTCCAACGGACTCCGAACAGGCAACGGACTGAGGCTGGGCGTGGCTGACCAGCGTCTCGCAGCTGATCCCACTGGTTCAGGAGGTACCACCGGTGCGGGGATCTGGGCGTGAAGCCACTGTTCGCCCTCCGGAGCACCGAGCCCGGCTCCGGACGGGGCGCCAGCGCCGGGTCGCCGAGCGCGCGTTGGCTCATGTGCACTGGTTCCGCCATCCTGCCGTCGGGTCGCCCGGACCGGCCGGTGATGCCCGGGCCGGCGGTCGAGCTCAGGCCACGGCGTTCCCGGAGGACTCGGACGCGAAGGCCAGGATGTGCGGCACTGCTTCGCGCAGGCTCTCGAAGTGGCGGTGCACTCCCTCGACCGCCGCAGCGGCGTTCACACTCCACACCGTCATACCGGCACGCAGCCCGGACTGCACTCCGGACGGGGCATCCTCGATGACCAGGCAGTCTCCCGGCTCGGCGCCCAGTCGCGCAGCGGCCTGCAGGTACGGGACGGGAGAGGGCTTGCCCTCTTCAACAGCGGCTGCATCGACGATCAGGTCCGGCGCCGGGAGGCCCGTCCGCAGGAAACGGCCGCGCACCCGGTGCTCGTAGTTCGAGGTCACCAGCGCCCAGGACCCCGGCGGCAGGCCGCGCAGCACCTCTGCGGCACCGTCGAAGGCCGAGTAGAAGCCGGACCGGACGTCGTCGTCCTCCAGTTCGTGCAGCGTGGCCAGGCACTCCTGCGGATCACGGCACGCAGCGACCTGCGCGAAGGTTTCGGCGGGCCTTGTCCGCAGAGCCACCCTGTAGACCTCGTCCGGGTCGAGTCCGTAGCGCTCCGCCCACGCTCGCCATACCCGGCGCTGGTTGTCCAGGGCGTCGATCAACGTGCCGTCGACATCGAACAGGACATACCTCGTCCGGCCGGACTGCGCAGATTCACTCATCACACAATGATCATGCCAGGAGCCGGACAACTGCCTTGGTAGCACGGTGCGCCCTCCCTCGGACGACACGCTGACGGCCACAGTGATCGCCCGGGTGCTCGCTCCTCACCGTGGGCGGGGGGTCGGCGGGGAACGCGGTGGTTTCCGTACCAGGCAGGCGGTCAGCCGTTTCGCTGACCGCCTGTGAACCTCTGGCCGTGACAAGCCCGCCTAGAAGGCGCTGTTGTTGCAGCCCATCGTCGAGCCGAGGTGGCTGCTCTGGCTACCCGCGTCGCCTTCGCCGTTGAGACCGTTGCCCAGCAGGCCGTTGAGCAGCCCGACCGCGCCGAGGACATCGATGTTCAGGTCGTGGGACTTGCACTGGGTGCTCTGCTGGACGCTGAATTGGTTGCCCCCGTGGCCGTCGCCTCGACCCGAGCCTGCGGCGTGGGCGGTACCGGCGGTCAGCACTGCGACGCTGCTGAGGGCAGCGACCAGGACGGCGGCCTTGCGAAGGTTGTACATGTCATCTCCGGTGAAGCGAAGTGGATCGGTGAGTGAAGGATCGACTCCTTACAGCAAAAGGAGATTAGTGAGAAATGTCCGAAATAATCCATCGGCGCGCCGGACTTCGTGATCTTGCATCGCAAGCGACTTGATGTCGCATCTCATGTGAATAAATGTCTGCCGCAGCCGCTCGAAGTTCGAAGGCCTGCACAGCGAATTACGCGGCAGATAGGCTGATCGACGAGCATGTCGCGCAGGTGGAGGAGGAGGCGGTAGCGGTGCGGCAGAATGCCGCTTTGGCTGCCGAGTTCCGTCGCAACGCGCTGGTGCGAGCCGAAGCGACGCCGCACGGAATCCGGCTGCGCAGGGCCAACCGAGAAGACCGGCTCTGCCGGCTGCTGTCGGAGGAGTTCCCCTACCACCGGCTGATGCTCACGTCGCTGCCCGAGGTCACCACCCGCGTGACGGTCCCGAAGGACCCGCTGCTGCGCGCTCTGGAAGAACACCCGGGTGAGCGGATCTCGCTATGCGTGAACCACTACGGCCTCCACGTCCGGACGGTCGGTGACGAACACCCCGACGCCCCGTTCCGGGCCACCGTGACGGGGCAGGAACTCCGGATCTCCTTCGAACTGACCACGCTCTATCCAGCCGTCAGTACCGCCATCGGCCCCGACCTCCTCCCTGAAACAGGTTCTGACCGCGGTTGCGTGCTGGCTCCGGCGCCCCACACCAGGCTCAGCTTGCCGCGTTCTCCGTGGCGGCGATCGTCTGGCGCAGAAGGCGGCGCGCGGAGTCCAGGTCGGCGGCACGCTGGTCGAGGACGTCCAACTGACTGCGGAGGCTGGCGAGAACACCGGGACAGGGGCGCAGCGTCACCTCGTCGAAGGTGCAGGGCAGGATCTGGCGGATGATGCGGCTGGGCAAGCCGGCGGCCAGTAGGGCGCGAATGCGCCGCACTCTCTCCACCGTCTGGTCGTCGTACTCGCGATAGCCGTTGACGCGGCGCTCTGAACTGATCAGCTCCATCCGCTCGTAGTAGCGCAGCAGGCGCTCACTGACTCCGGTACGACGTGACAGCTCCCCGATCAGCACCGACGGGCTCCCTTCGGCTTGACCTTCCCACGGTGTCAGGGAGCAACAGTGCACTGGTCGGCCACATTCCGGGCCGATCGCCAAGGAGGGAGCGAGTCATTGATCATCGATGCGCACAGCCACGTCCACGACCCGGTCGAGGCACATGTCGGGCTGCTGGACGAGGCCGGGGTGGACCGCGCCGTGCTGTTCGCAACCCGCCCACACCCGGAGCGGGCCGGCGACCTTATCTCGCTGCGCCGTGAGATGGCGGTCCTTGACGAGGCCATAGGGGGTCGCGTCGGCAGCGTCGAGGGGTATCGCAGAGCGTGGAGGGAGCTGGACGCCGCGCTCGCCGCACAGCCGCAGAGGTTCATCGGCTTCCTGTCCGTGCCGCTGGACCTGGAGCCGGAGCAGACTGCAGCGACCGTGGAACGCGAGGTCGTCGGGCGTGGGCTGCGCGGAATCGGCGAGCTGACACCGCCGCCGGGACGGGCAGAGGTGATCGAACCAGTGCTCCAGGCTGCGGCAGATCACGGGGGGCTGCCCGTGGTCGTGCACGGCTTCGCTCCGACCACGGCGGACGATCTGACGAAGTTGTCGGCGCTCGCCGGCCGTTATCCGACAGTTCCGCTGGTGGTCAGCCAGCTCGGAGGGCTGAACTGGATGCAGGCAGTCGAGCTGGTGAGGGACACCCCGAGCATGTACCTGGAACTGTCCACGGCCAACATCGTCTTCGCGGTCCGGCTGGCCATCAAGGAGATCCCGGACCGGACTCTGTTCGGATCGGACGCGCCGTACGGCGATCCCGTCCTCAGCCGGGCGATGGTGGAGCGGGTCACCAGCCCCGGAGAGGTACGCGACCGGGTGCTCGGCGGGACGATCGCCGAATTGGTCGGGCTCGGCTGACGCAGGGCTGAAGCGCCCTGGTCCCGACGGATCGGGCGCTTCAACGGCGAACCCCGCCACCGGAGAGGTCGGACCGTGGTTGCGTCATGCCTGCGGCCGGCTGAGGATGCGCCCTCTGATCAGTGAGAAGGATGCCCGCTCGTACATCCGGCGCTTGATGCAAGAGGCGACCGTTCTGTAATGGATCAGGAGTCCGACGGGCCGTTGTAAAGCCGTACCGTGGCGGCGATCTTCCGAATGGTCGAGTCCGGTACCTCGGCGGGCACGTTCCTGGCGCCGAAGAACGACCAGGAGACCAGGTCCCCATCAGCGTTCTTGAAGCCGAAGACCCATGCCTTCCCGTCCGTTGTGCACTTCTTGGACTTCTTCGCGCCTACGGACCAGGCGGTGCCCAGAGTGCCCTTGAGGCCGGAATTCGTGGTGAACGCCTCGGCGGTGCCGGTCTTCACCCTTGTCTTGTCCGGCTGGGCATATCCCCCGTACACCCAGGTCTGCGGGTCGGAGCCGGCGATGTCCTGAGCACTTCGGTAACCGTTGTTGCCCCTTGTCCCCACCTGGGCCAGCGGGGTGTTCTCCAGAGTGCCGTCCCGGTTGTCGTCCGAGGAACACCAATTCTTCTGCAGCATCGCGACATTGCGTATCGCGATGAGTGGTTTGTCGTCCGGATCCCCGTCCTTGGAGACGTAGCTGACCCAGCTGGGGGACTGGATCTCCCATTGGGGCGGGATATCGAATGCGATGTGCTGGGTCGGGTTCGTCACGACCTTCCAGCCCTTGATCGTGGCGGTGGAGGTGTCGGGTCTCCGAGGGTTGGTCGAACTCGGCGACGGTGATGTGGCGTTGGTCGGCTTCGGGTCGGGCTCGTCGTGCCGGTGGCCGCCGAGCACAAGGAAGCCGGTGACACCGGCGGCAAGCACGATGGCTGCCGCGGCGATGACGGCGACGAGTCCGGTCCGGTTCCGGCCGCCTCCCGTCGACGGGGGCGTGGGTGGGCCGGCGGCCGGCTGCGTGGGTGTCTGCCAGGGGCTGGGCTGCTGGTAGGAGTTCGGCTGGTAGGGGGTGGGACCCGGCTGCTGGTACGGGTTCGGCGGCCCAGGCTGCTGGTACGGGTTCGACTGGCTTCCCACCGGGTGCTGCTGCGGGTTCTGTCCGCCGTTCGACGACTGCTCTCCTGGCCACATGTGCCGTAACGATACGGCAGCCGCTTCCGGCAAGAACTCCCGGAGTTGGCGCTCGGGAGCTGTCAGGTGGGCTGGGTCCGGCTCACCGCTCCTTTTGCACGGAAGGGGCCACCAGGACGAGGCGTGGCCCAGCGAGGCACACCGCGCACGACCTGTGCACGCAGCTCCACCTTCAGTTCTGGCGCAACAAGCATCTCCGCCGCGTCGCACTCAGGGCACACTCCGTCTGCGCCGACCAGCCGCGTACCGTCGTAGGTCCGCTCGCTGCTCGCCGCCAAACCCGCCCGGCACATTGGCTGTGGTGTGAGTTTGGCTGTGGTGTGAGTCAGGCATCCGTCGGGTCCCCAGGGTGCACTGCGTCTCCCGGCCCGCCCCATGCGTGTCCGCCCGGGCTGCGTGGCCGTTGGTGTGCTGACCAGACCTGTTGGACGTCACGGATTTCCATGGCAAGGACGTGCCCTAGGCTGGGCCCTGATGAGCGGGATGATCGACTACGGACGGTTCGCAGAACGCCTCAAGAGCGTGATGCCGCGGTGGGGCGAACGTGACCGGATGTCTCCGGACGAATTCGCCGCGCACCTCGCGGACACGGCACCGCGGTGGGAACTGCTGCGCCGCTTCCAGGAGGAGTGGGGCTACGAGGTCCCCGAGGACGCCGTTCCGTGGCAACGCTGGTCCGAGAGCGAGCACCGGCAGTACCTGCGCCGCCTGAAGGGCGAGGCGGCGGGTGAGGAGGGCGACGATCCGTTCGAGAGCGTGGACCTCAGCCTGCCGGTCCCGGCCGCGCTGGACGAGTGGTGGGAGCTGCCGTTCAACTCCTTCACGCACAGCCCGCGCCTGTACTGGACGAACCCCGAGTACCCGCCGACACTGCGACCCGACCCGGGCGGATACGGCATCGCGGGCGGGCTTCCCGACGACACGCCCCTCGTGCCCGCCGGCGCGGACCGCCGGGTCTGCGTGTTCAAGGCCGAGTACGAGTACTGCAACGAGTGGGGGTATCCGGCGGCCGAGGCAGGACTGCCGGACCCACGGGTGCTGGTCACCGTCTTCGAGGAAGGCTGGGTGCTCCAGGCGGGGTCCCTCTCCGAGTTCTTCCTGCAACTCGCCGTGCAGCGGCTGCCCGCGCACTACGGCTGGACGGTGTACGGCGACGACGACACCGAACGGATCGTGGCGTGGGTCAAGGAAGAACTGCCCACGCTGGGCTTCCAGCCGTGGCGTGAACTCGGTCAACACATCACCGTGTACGGCGCGCCCGACGCACTCGTGTTCCACGACACCGGAGACGGCGACTTCGAGCTGGTCGTTCACGGCCGTACCCCGGAGGCGCTGAAGACGCTGGGCGCCCGCATGGGACTCGACTGGTCCGAGCGGATACGGACGCCCCTTTCGGTGCAGGAGGCCCCGAAGCCGATCGCACTGCGCGCTGGTGACACGGACCAGAGTGGCCGCTGGACGGTGCTTTCGACATCCCCGGACCCCAGGGAGTCCGTGGGCGTCAAGTCCGCCGACAAGTCCGCCGACAAGTCCGCCGACGAGTCCGGCGACCAGTCCTCGGCGAGCGACGACGACTCCTGGGCCGTCTCCGGAACGCTCGCCGTCACCAGCGAAGAGGACGGCACCCTGCGGGTGCGCAGGCTGGACAGTGACGCCGATCCCGTCCTCGCCAACCCGCAGGCTGGACCCGCAACCGCCCTGGCCTGCATCCAACTACCGGACGACGGGCCACTGATCGCGAGCGGGCATCGCGACGGGACGCTTTACCTATGGACGCCGGAATCCGACGAAGGGCCGCTTGAGGTGGCGCGTCAGAGCCCGAAGCTCACCGGGCTCGCACTGTCCGACACCGCCACCGGGACGGTCCTCGCCGCCTGCTGGCGCGACGACGTGGTGGCCCTGTGGGACATCGCGTCGGGCGAACGTGCCGACATCGACCTCGGCCCCGGCATCACCGGGGTGCAACTGGACGAAGAGCTGCGGCTGACGGTCGATGGTCCGAGCGGACACGCTGTCGTTCAGCTCGACGCCGACGCGCTCTGGCCGGCCCGCGAGCTCATGCTGCGGGTGGTCTCCTTCGAGAAGGCAGAGTGTGTGACGGACAGCGACCCGGAGGTGGTTCCCCGGCGCCTCGCGAAGCTGCTGTCATGGGACACCGACGACGCGCGGCGCGCGATGGCCGAGCTGGACCTGCTCCTCGCCCCGGGGAACGGGCTGTGCTCGGCCGCGGTACTGGCCTTCCTGTATCTGACGCAGATCGGCGCTGCAGTGGGAGTAGGCGCACCCCATTGTCACGTCCGGCGCCGGGTGCTCGGCCTGGCACTGCGCATCATCAAGGCCATGGAGGTGGGCGAGGGACACTGGCACACGGTCGCGCGCGAGATGCTCGCGGACCTCTCGCGCGTACTCCCCGACATGATGGAGGAGGAGGATCCCGCCACGCGCACGGCAGGCGCACTCCTCGCCGCGGCGCTGCCGGAACGGGACGAAAGGACCGACGTGCTGCTGCGGGCGCTCGCCGGTGATCCCCATCCGGAAGCCGCGGCCGCGGCCGCGCTGGCGCTGGGCGACGCCAGCGCCGCGGACACGCTGGTCTCGGCCGGCTGGGAGCGGACCGACCTGGACGCGCTGCCGCGAGGACGGTAATGCGGTCACCCTCCTACTGATGGCGGGGCAGCAGATCCTGCTTATCTTCCTCCCACGACGTGACGTGACGTGACTGGACGGGTCGGGACGTGGCGATCTTCCTGCTCCGCCGTGCCCATGACGACAGCCCCGTACCCGGCGGCTGCCCCGCCTCGGCCCGATGGGCCACGGAGAAGGAATCCGCGGCGACGAAGGTCCGGCTGAGCGGGGCTGCTCGACGGCGGGCCAGAGCCCTGTAGTCCATCCCCGTGTCCTGCCCAAGACGCGGATCATCGCGTGGCAGGTGGCCGTGTGCGCCTCCCGGCTCCTCCGCGCAGTGCCGGGCGCTGTTTCGGCGCTGTTGCGGTCGCCGCACGGGGGCGGTGCGCTCCCACACCGGCCGCGGATGTGCGCTGCTCCTGCGGCGTGCCTGCGAAGGGGACGGCCGTCTGGAGCGGGAGCGGCTCAGCTTCCCCGCGCCCGTGCCTACTTGCATGCCCGCACTCAACGAAGCTGAGGGGGCGTCACGAAAGTGCGGGGTGGCACTGAGCGGCGCATGACCATGCGTGAAGCCCTCGCGCCTTGTGAGCGGCGGGGCGGCGCTGCGGTACTGCCTACAGCCCGTCGGGACCACCGGTGGGCGGGATCCGCAGTGGAGAGGAAGGCCTATGACCGCACGACCGCGGCACCGCCGTACCGCGCCCTCACGACTCCTGTCGTCGCTGTGCACGGCGCTGACCATCGGCGGCTTCGGCATTGTCCTGCCGCTCCTTGCCCCGGGTACCGGCGAAGCGGCGTCCGGCACCGTCTGGGACCGGGTCGCCGGCTGCGAGAGCAGCGGCGACTGGAGCAGCAACACCGGCAACGGCAACTACGGCGGGCTGCAGTTCACCCAGCCGACCTGGGTGGCGTACGGGGGCACCGCGTACGCTCCGCGGGCAGATCTGGCGAGCCGGGCGGAGCAGATCACCGTGGCCGAAGCGGTACTCGCCCGGCAGGGGCCGGGAGCGTGGCCGGTCTGCTCGGTGCGCGCGCACCTCACGCGGGGCGGCGGGCAGCGCGAGCCGGTCGTGCGTCCCGCCCATCCGCGGCGCGGCCTGACCCGCTCGGGTGGCGGCGCCGACGGACGCACCGGCACGTCGTACACCGTGCGCGACGGCGACACCCTGTCCGGCGTCGCGCGGCAGGCCGGCGTTGCCGGCGGCTGGCAGCGGCTGTACGAGGCCAACCGCGACGTCATCGGCCCCGACCCGGATGTGATCTGCCCGGGGCAGCGGCTCACTCTGCCGTCCGCCGGCTAGCGCTTCCGCAAGGGGCCTTGGCCGTCGAGGCGTCACGGGCTGTGGCACCTGCGACAGCAGGCCGCTGAAGCAGGCTGTGGCACCGCTCATCAGGCCTGCGTCGCCACCCACGGCACGGGCCACGGCCTGGCTGGTTGGCATCGTCCATGTCTGGCGGTTCTCGCGGTACCGGGACGCACTCGACGTGGGGGAGTCCTGGTCGCCACCGCGCCGCCCGGGGCCGATGGGGCACGCAGACGCGGGCCGGCACGGCGACGAGTGCGTCGGGTCGGGGCAACAGCGCCCGGCTGCGAGGATCGCCACCCACCCGAGATCACATAGGATTCAAGTCCGGAATCGATCAACTGTTTCAGTCACCCGCCCAGTTGGAGACCTCTCCACGCCTCAGACCAAGGGTGACCGTGCAGGGGGAAGGAAGAAAGCCGATGAAGTCAACCCGTACCTGGAGACGCCTTGCCGGGACCGCGGCCACTGCCCTGATGGTCACAGCCGGCGTTCTCGCGGCCGCCCCGTCGGCAGTGGCGAAGGCCAACGTGCTGACCATCGACAAGGTGTCGTTGCAGAAGCCGAACATACAGGTGAAGGTCACCTACTCCTGTGACCCGGGCATGGACCACGAGCTCGTGGCCAACGCCAGGACGCTCGGCACGGGTGCCCATGACCAACGCATCGCCGCCGGCACCATCAAGAAGGACAAGCTGGTCTGTGACGCCGGCAACCACATCTCCCAGGTGACCATGCGCCCGGCCCAGGGCTCGCACTTCGCCAAGGGGGACAAGGTCAAGGTCACCGTCTTCTACTTCGACAACGACGGGTTCAGCTACGCCCGCGAGGCGACCGTCGCCGTTCTGTGAGCGAGCCTGCGCCCCGCCACCGCGGATGGGGCGCAGGCGCCGTGACGGGCACCGCCATGAAGGTGGGCCACCTCCGGGTGGCCCACCTCTGCGCGATCTGAAGCATCACGGGGTAGGGCCGGTCACCGGGCAGGAGCTGCACCCGGGCCGCCGGAACCCGCTTCAATTGGCACCGGCACGGCTGCGGTCACTCTCCAGCCATGCTGACCTGCGGAGACGACTGAGCGAGATGGCCTTGCCCGGGCGGATGTGCGAGACGGCCATCGCTGGGTAGAGTCGTTCCCTTACAACTGGTTGTGGGGACAACCAGGGCGCCTTTGGGGAGGGCCTGCAACACATGAGTCGTCGCTCTCACGGCTTGGACGGCGTCTGGGCCGAGATGCAGAGGCAGCAGCAGCGCCAGAGGGAGGCCGACGCAAGACGGCAGAGACAAGAAGCACAGCAAGCTCGTGCGTATCAACGGCAAGCTGCCCAGAACTACCGCGAGCACAGGCGTGCAGAGGCACTGCGTCGCACCGAGGAACTGGACGCGCAGGTCACGGCGCTCCAAAGCCTCCTCGCCTCGGGTTGCCAGGCTCCGGCGTTCAGGGCTTCCTCTCTCATGCGCCCTGAAGAGATCGAGCCCTTCGCCCCGGGACGATTGGCGCAGCCCGTGCCCATGCCGAAGTTCGATCATTACCAGACGGACCGCGGGTGGACTGCCGGTCGCCGTGCTCAGGCTCAGACCGAAACCAGGGCGCGCTTTGAGCGGGACTGGCACGCGGCCCAGACGGCGGAGGCGCAGCGGCAGCACCAGCTGGCGTCGTACGAACGGCAGTACCGGGAATGGGCCGATGGCCAGCTGGCCGAGGTGCGGCGGCACAACGCCGGCGTCGCCGAGCTGACGGAAGGAGTCAGCCGCCGCGATCCCGCTTCTGTGGTCGAGTACTTCTCGGCCGCTCTCTACTTCTCGACCGCGTGGCCGGAGGGTTTCCCGCGTCAGGTCGCAGCGGCCTACGACTCGGCAGCCGGACAGTTGGTGCTGGACTGGGAGCTGCCCGCCTACAGCGTCGTGCCCGAGGTGAAGTCTGTTCGATACCTGTCCGGTGTGGACCAGGACAAGGAGACGCCCCGGCCAGTGGGTCAGCGTCGAGCCCTGTACCGGGAGGTACTGGCGCAGTGCATGCTGCTCGTACTGCACGAACTCTTCGCCGCGGATGAGCTGGACGCGCTCGAGTCCGTGACCCTGAACGGGTTCGTGGACGGACATGACCCTACGACGGGCCGACCAGGCCACATCTACCTGGCAACCGTCATGGCTCCACGCTCGACATTCCGCGACCTGCACCTGGCACAGGTGGACGCCGGAAGCTGCCTGGCCGATGCCCTGCGCGGGCAACTCTCGGCCCGCCCCGACCAACTCGCGTCGGTGCGGGTGAGTCGCCTGCCGCAGGAAGTCGGGAGCCGCATTGTCACGCATGGCAGCGACGACGAACCCGATCTGTACGAGATGGATCCGATCGCCTTCGAAAATCTCGTTGCCGATCTCTTCCGCGCCATGGGGATGCAGGCAGTCACCACTCAACGGTCGAACGACGGCGGGGTGGATGTCGACGCGGTGGACCCGACGCCGATCCGTGGCGGCAAGATCGTCGTGCAGGTGAAGCGCTACCGCAACACGGTGCCGCCCACCGCTGTGCGTGACTTGTACGGGACCGTTCAGGACGCCGGCGCCAACAAGGGCGTCCTCGTGACGACGTCGAAGTTCGGCCCCGGCTCACACGCCTTCGCCAACGGGAAGCCGCTGGAACTGATTTCAGGAACTGAACTCGTCGACCTGCTGCATCGTCACGGGCTGCACGGGCGTCTGGGCGACAGTGCCCGACGATCTGCAGCACAGGCGACGCCGACGGTTTCGGACACTCGATTGCCCGCCGGTTACAACGTCCTGGGAATGTCGTGGACCGGAAGTGTCGCCTTGGACGTATGTGCTCTCGTCTGCCGCGGCAACCAGGTCCTCAGTGATGACCACTTCGTCTTCTTCAACAACCCGCAGACGCCGAACGGCTCCGTGCGCGCTCTCTCCGCCAGTGCACCCGACAAGGCCGCGATCTGCGTCTCCTTCGACGGGTTGCCGGATGAGGCCGACCGGTTCGTCCTCGTGGCCGCCGTCGACCCAGAGGTCAACCCGGACGCCGATCTCTCCGGCTTCACGGACGCGTGCCTACGCCTCCTCGATCCTGGGATGACGGAACTAGGACGACTTGAGGTGTCCGACGGCCGGTCCCATGAGACCGCCTTGGTTCTCGGCTCCTTCCGCCGCAGGACCAATGGAGACTGGGACTTCGTCCTCGGCGGCAAGGGCTACCCGGGCGGGCTGGAGGAACTCCTCAAGGACTACGGCATCGAGGTGGAGTAGGCGATCCGCCCTTGCGCCCGGAACGCGCCCCACCGGTCGGGGGAAGGGGCTGGCGCCTGCGGGGGCACTGCCGGGGGCCGGCTGATCGGCCTGGACGTCGTGGATATCGACCTCATGCTCGACCAACTGACCATGTAGGACACGGTCTAAGGTGTCTGATCCGGGTCCTCGGCCAGGAACTCGGTGACCAGCTCTGCCGGATTGGCGTGCGAGGTCAGCCGGAACATCGCGTCCGGGTCGAACATGTCGTAAAGGATCACCGGGACCGGTCGTCCCAGTGCCCGGACGATCTGGCCGCTGTCGTGGAGGTGCCGGGCGGCTGCGACGCACACGTCGTAGAACCACTCGACCAGCTTCTCGTGGCGATCGTCGGGCTCGTCGTCGTCCTCGTACCACAGCCCCCGGGACTTCGCCTCCTGCCGGTGCAACTCGGTACCGTCCGGGTCGCACGCTACGGTCTTCACCCCGTCGAGCCCCGTCGTCGGGAAGAACGCGTAGCTCCAGCGTGCCTCCCAGGCGTCGGAAGTCTCCTGTTGCGACGCGGCGGCGTCGGCCTCGGTTGTGTAGCCGATCGCCAGGTACGGAAACCGTGGATCCTGATCGACGCTGTCCATACGGAATGTCACCGCGTAGATCCCGCTGTCTGCCGGGAACGCTGCGACGGCCTCGCCGGCTGCCCGTTCAACGTGTTCCTGAAATGCCATGTGACGTCCTCCTCGGCCGGAGCGGAGATCATAGTGTGCGCCCCATCTCGCCCTCACGCCGCGTCCGCGACCACCGATGACCCGCCCGATGTGCCCGTGCCGAGCGTCCTGGCGTCGGCCACCAACTCGTTCTCCATGTCGGGGCGTCCGGGCCGTCAAGCCCCAGCCCGCAGACCAGATCACCGAGCGCGAACAGCGCGGCCGGACCGGTGGCAGGCCACCGACCTTCGACAAGACCACCTACCGACAGCGCCACCTAGTCGAGCGGTGTCCGGTGCAACCCTCCGGAAGGTGAATACAGGGGATGGATGAGCCCCCGGCAGACAACGGCTGTTTGACGGTTTTTCACTGCGAGTCACCTGAAGCCTCCGACTGTGCCGTTCTACTCTCCTACCGCCTGATCAGAAAGGACCTGATCAGTGGACAACCTCCCCGCTCTCCGCTCACACAGGAGGTCCACCGTGTCCTTGCTGTCCCGCATCAAGCGCTCGCGCCGGGCGTTCTCCCTCGTCCCCGCCCTCCCCGCCGCCCTGGTCGGGGTGTGGGTCGCCGCCCCGGCTGCGCAGGCCGCCGCTCTTCCCGCTCCCGACCACGTGGTCGTGGTGGTGTTCGAGAACCACTCCTACGAACAGGTCATCGGCAGCACGAGCGCCCCGTACCTGAACAACACACTGAAGGCCGGCGGCGGCAACCTCACCAACTCGTTCGCCATCACCCACCCCAGCCAGCCGAACTACCTGGACCTGTTCTCCGGCAACAGCCAGGGCGTCACCAACGACAACTGCTACACCCCGCAGTTCAGCAGCGCCGCGAACCTCGGATCCGAACTCGTCGCCGCCGGCAAGACCTGGGGCAGCTACAACGAGGGTCTGCCCTCCCAGGGCTCCACGGTGTGCACCAACTCCGCCACCCATTACGCCCGGAAGCACAACCCCTGGTTCGCCTTCAGCAACGTCGCGCTGAACACGGCGCACACGTTCGCGCAGTTCCCGACGGACTACACAACCCTGCCGAAAGTCTCGTTCGTCATCCCGAACCTGTGCAACGACATGCACGACTGCTCGATCACGACGGGCGACACGTGGCTGCAGAACAACCTGGGTGCCTACGCCACCTGGGCCCAGACACACAACAGCATCCTGGCCGTCACCTTCGACGAGGACGACAGCTCGCACAGCAACCACATCGCCACCGTGTTCTACGGTGCGCACGTCGCGCCGGGCAGCTCCACCTCGACGCACTACAACCACTACGACACGCTGCGCACCCTTGAGGACCTGGCCGGGCTGACGACCCACGCCGGGGCCGCGGCCAGTGCCTCCGACATCGCCGGCATCTGGAACTGACTTCGGGGCGGACTTCACACCAGCCGGCTCAGGCTCCCGGCGGTGAGACAGCATCAGGACCGTCGCCTCCCAGGAGGCGGCGGTCCCGCCGTACCGGGTGAGCCGAGTACCCGAAGGTCGCCCGTCGCCTGGTGTGCGCCGGACACTGGTGGTGTGCGCGAGTATGCAGAGATTCCCGGCCGGTGGACCAACGGTTCGGCGTACTCCTTCGCCGTGGTCAATGCCGACGGCGTGGTGTCGGGCAATGTTGCCGTGGGCGCGGTCAACCGGGTGCACGGCACCGGATGGGTGTCGTACTGGACCACCTCCGCGGGACGGGGGCGCGGGGTGGCAACGAGGGCGTGTGCCGCGCCGGCCGACTGGGCCTTCGAGGACGCGGGCCTGTTCCGGCTGGAGCTGGGGCACCGGGTGAACAACCCGGTCTCGTGCCGAGTCACCAGCGGCGCCGGGTTCGGGGTGGAGGGCCTTCAGCGCCAGAAGCTCGTCTATGACGGCGTGCGCCATGACGTAGAGCTGCACGCTCGCCTGGCCAGTGATCCCGTCCCCGTCTGACAGATCGTCGGGCGGATATTCGGTGGCATGCGGAGCCGGATGAGAAGCCGCGACGGTGACGGTGCCAAGGAAGGCGGCCGTCGTGTGCGCGGTGTTCTCCCCCTGGTCCGGGGTACGACCCGGCTCGCGAGCACCTGCCCGCAGCCGGCCGGCGAGGCGCCCGGCGGCAGCACCGACGAGAACTGTCCCCACCTGAACGTCGGTCGGCTACAGCGTCTGCGCCCAGCCCGCCTCCCCCGCCGTCACGGGGCTCTGCGACCGGACGATCATCGGGTGCGGCCCGTACACAGGCCGCCCCGGCCTGCCGTTCGCCCCGTCCACGGCGAGGGGTGGCAGCAACGGCTCGACCAACGCCGTAGGCTCCGCCCGGCTATTTCTTGCCCTTCTCGTCGTTTTTCTTGAAGCAGACGACGAACCAATTTGGGGGGTCCGACTGGGTGAGCGAGCCGGTCGTGCCCGGGACGTCGGAGCACGCCAAGGTGTCGACGACTGCGCCCTTGTTCATCTTCAGGACCTTGTAGTCGGCGTGCGGGTCAGTGCAGTCGAGCTTCTTGGTCTTCGCTTCCTTGTCCGTCCCGATGTTCTGGAAACAGTCACCGGCCTTGAGCGTCGAGGACTGGTCCTTCGTGTCGTACGGGCCCAAGGCCCAGAACGCCACCAAGCCCGCGACGACAAGGACCAGACCGAGGAAGACCAGGCGGTTGCGTCGTATCTGCTCCGGGGTATGTGAGCCGTTCAGGCCGCCCTGGGGCGGTATGTGGGACACGGGCACTTCCTCAGGCAGCGGGGACTTGTGAAGGCGACCATGAATCTAGCCCATCCGCCTGTACTCGTCGTCCGTAGCCCCCTGTTGGCCCTGCCCGTCGACATCGGGATTGCCGGTGGCCGCCCCTCTGAGGATCGCGCACCGGTCGGCCCCGCCGCCAGTGGCACCGCCAGCACCTCGTGTCGTACCCATGCGTCAGGGCCGCCGCCGATGCCACCGCCGCGGCCGGCAACGGACCGCCGGGTCGCCCAGTTCACGGCCCGGGTTTCTGGTCGTTGCCGTTCGTGCTGCAACCCCGGATCGGCCCTCATCTCGGACCGGATGACGCATGGTGCGGGGGGTGAGCCGCGTCGCATCGGAGGGGGCAGGCTTGCTATGCAACGAGTTGCATAGGAGGATCTGCGGCATGGCGCTCGAACACGCGATTCTGGTGTCGCTCCTGGAGAAGCCAGGGTCCGGCTACGAGCTGGCCCGGCGCTTCGAGCGGTCCATCGGCTACTTCTGGACCGCGACCCACCAACAGATCTATCGCGTGCTCAAGCGCATGGAGAACGACGGCTGGGTCGACGTCCGGGACGTTCCGCAGCAGGGCCGGCCGGACAAGAAGGAGTACTCCGTCGCCGACCTCGGCCGGGCCGCGCTGTCCTCCTGGTTGCACGATCCGATCGAGCCGGAGAGCGTCCGCCACGACCTGGCCGTCAAGATCCGGGGCGCCGCCTTCGACGAACCGACCGCCCTGATCCGCGAGGTGGAGCGGCACCGGCAGGCGCACCGCGACCGGCTGGAGCACTATCTCGCGGGAGAGGCACGGGACTTCACCGGGCCCGAGGCAAGCGCGGCCGGTCCAGAGGCGCCGCTCGACGCCGAGCGGGAGCTCCAGCACGTCGTACTGCGCGGCGGCATCGCCTACGAGCGGATGATGATCGCCTGGCTGGACGACGTGCTCGCCACGCTGGCCCGCTTCCGTCCGGGCCGCTGATCGCCGCCGCGCCCTCCGCCGGGCCTCCCGATCCGACCGGTCCAGCCGACGGACCTCACGAATCGAATCCCACGGTCCCACCTGTCCCACCCGTCCACCAGCCGAAAGGCGTCATCCCCATGGCTGACCAGCTGCTGTTCAACCCGCGCACCTACGACCCCGCACACTTCGACCCCGAGACGCGCCGCTTGCTGCGTGCCACCGTCGACTGGTTCGAGGAGCGTGGGAAGGGGCGGCTGATCGAGGACTACCGGACCCGCGCATGGCTCGGCGACTTCCTCGCCTTCGCAGCGAAGGAGAACCTCTTCGCCACCTTCCTGACGCCGTCGTCCGCCGCGGGGGAGGGGGAACCGGACAAGCGGTGGGACACCGCCCGGATCGCCGCGCTCAACGAGATCCTGGGCTTCTACGGCCTGGACTACTGGTACGCCTGGCAGGTCACGATCCTCGGCCTGGGCCCCGTCTGGCAGAGTGACAACGCCGCCGCCCGTTCCCGCGCCGCTGAACTCCTCGCCCAGGGAGAGGTGTTCGCGTTCGGCCTGTCCGAGAAGGCCCACGGCGCCGACATCTACTCGACCGACATGCTGCTCGAGCCCGACGGCAACGGCGGCTTCCGGGCCACCGGCTCCAAGTACTACATCGGCAACGGCAACGCCGCCGGACTCGTCTCCGTCTTCGGCCGCCGTACCGATGTCGAGGGCCCCGACGGCTACGTGTTCTTCGCCGCAGACAGCCGTCACCCGGCCTACCACCTGGTCAAGAACGTCGTCGACTCCTCGAAGTTCGTCAGCGAGTTCCGCCTGGAGGAGTATCCCGTAGCGGCCGAGGACGTCCTGCACACCGGCCGTGAGGCCTTCGACGCCGCCCTCAACACCGTCAACGTCGGCAAGTTCAACCTGTGCACCGCCTCGATCGGCATCTGCGAGCACGCGATGTACGAGGCCGTCACCCACGCCCACAACCGCATCCTCTACGGCCGTCCCGTCACCAGCTTCCCGCACGTGCGGCGCGAGCTGACCGACGCGTACGTCAGGCTCGTCGGCATGAAGTTGTTCAGCGACCGTGCTGTCGACTACTTCCGCTCCGCCGGCCCCGACGACCGCCGTTACCTGCTCTTCAACCCGATGACGAAGATGAAGGTGACCACGGAGGGCGAGAAGGTCATCGACCTGATGTGGGACGTCATCGCGGCCAAGGGCTTCGAGAAGGACAACTACTTCGGCCAGGCGGCCGTGGAGATCCGCGGCCTGCCGAAGCTCGAAGGCACGGTCCACGTCAACCTGGCGCTGATCCTGAAGTTCATGCGCAGCCACCTCCTCGACCCGGTCGAGTACCCCGCCGTCCCGACCCGCCTCGACGCGGCCGACGACGACTTCCTGTTCCGGCAGGGGCCGGCTCGCGGCCTCGGCGCGGTGCGCTTCCACGACTGGCGTCCCGCCTTCGACGCGTACGCGCACCTGCCCAACGTGACCCGCTTCCGCGAACAGGCCGACGCGCTCTGCGCGTTCGTCGCCACCGCCGCCCCCGACGCGGAGCAGAGCCGCGACCTCGACCTCGTCCTCGCGGTCGGTCAGCTCTTCGCCCTCGTCGTGCACGGGCAGCTCGTCCTGGAGCAGGTCGCCCTGACCGGCCTCGACGAGGACGTGCTCGACGAACTCTTCGCCGTCCTCGTGCGGGACTTCTCCGCGCACGCCGTCGAGCTGCACGGCAAGGACTCGGCGACCGAACAGCAGCAGGACTGGGCCCTGGGTGCGGTCCGGCGGCCGGTCGTCGACGAGACACGCACGGAGCGGGTCTGGCAGCGGGTCGAGGCGCTGTCCGGCGCGTACGAGATGGCCCCGTAGACACGCCGTACGCATCACCGGTGGCCGGGCCGTGCAGGCCCGGCCACCGGTCGGTCTGGGTTCAGCAGGGGGGAACTGGCTGACGGACTTTTCCGCCACTCCCCAGGTGTGCAGTCGGCGCGCACACATGCGACGAGATGCTCCAAGACCATCGGCCTCAGAAGGCCATGTCGTCGAACAGCGCGGACATGTCCGGTGTCGAGGTGCGGCCCAGTTTCTGTTCGGCCCAGATCACCTTTCCCTGCGTGGCGTAGCGCGTACCCCAGCCGTCCGCGAACTGGGAGACGAGGAAGAGGCCTCGCCCTCCTTCGTCGGTGGTGGCCGCCCGCCGGAGCCGAGGCGAGGTGTTGCTGCCGTCCGACACCTCGCAGACGAGACCGCGGCCCAGCAGCATTCTGACGCGCACGGGCGGGGCGCCGTAGCGGATCGCGTTGGTGAGGAGTTCACTGATGATCAGTTCCGTGGCGAACGCCTGGTCCTCCAGCCCCCAGTCGGTGAGTTGTCGGCCCACCTCGCCGCGTATCGGGGACACGGCCGTCACGTCGAACGGTACGTCCCACGTCGCGACGCAGGACGGGGCGAGCAGCCGTGTCCCGGCCACCAGCAGCGCCACGTCGTCGCTGGGGTGCTCGGGCAGCATGGTCTCCACGAGGGCACCGCAGATCTCCTCCGGAGTCTCACCTGCGTGGGCGATGGCGGAGCGGAGCATCTCCATGCCCTCGTCGATGTCCCGGCCGCGGTTCTCGATCAGGCCGTCGGTGAACAGCACGAGGCGGCTGCCCTCGGCGAGGTCCAGTTCGCCTGCCTCGAAGGGATGCCCGCCCACTCCCAGCGGCGGAGACAGCGGCAGGTCGGGAAAGGTCACCCCGCCCTCAGGAGACACCACCGCGGGTGCGACATGCCCGGCGCGGGCGAAGGCGCAATGCCCCCCGACGGGGTCATAAACGGCGTAGAGACAGGTGGCGCCGGTGAGCGGAGCACGGTCGTCGTCGGCGTGCGCCGTCTGCGCGTCCAGCCGGGTCACCATCTCGTCGAGATGTCCCAGCAGCTCGTCCGGGGCCAGGTCCAGCGAGGAGAAGTTCAGCACCGCGGTCCGCAGCCGTCCCATGGTCACCGCGGCCTGCAGTCCGTGTCCCACGATGTCACCGACGACCAGTGCGACGCGGAAGCCGGGCAGGGGAATGACGTCGAACCAGTCGCCGCCGACGCCGGACTCCGCCGGCAGATAGCGCGAGGCGATCTCCAGCGCGTCCTGTTCGGGTAGGCCCAGGGGCAGCAGGCTGCTCTGCAGTGTCACGGCCATCGCGTGCTCGCGGCCGTACCGACGCGCGTTGTCGATGGCGACGGCGGCACGGGCCACGAGTTCTTCGGCTACGGCGACGTCCTCCTCCTCGAACCGGGGTGAGGTTGCGGCCCGCCAGAAGTTGGCGATGCCGAGGACCACCCCGCGTGCCCGTACCGGCACGGTGATCAGGGATTGGATGCCGTACTCCAGCGCCTGGCGAGCGCCCTGCGGGTCCTGGGCCCGCCAGTCCTGGGCGGTGCGCAGGTCCGGCACCAGGACGGCCTTGCCGCGGTTGAGTGCCGCCACCATCGGGGTGTCGGCCATGACGAACCGGATCACGTCTCCCACTGGCTGCAGGGGATGGCCGGTCCGCGCTTCGCGCAGCGCCGTGCGGCGCATCCGGTGCACGGCTCCTGTCGGCTCGTCGCCGCGAAGGACGGATTCGAGGAGTTCCACGGTGACGAAGTCGGCCAATCGGGGGACCGCCACCTCGGAGAGCTCCTCCGCCGTACGGCGTACGTCGAGTGTGGTGCCGATCCGCATACCCGCCTCATACAGGAAGGAAAGGCGTCCACGGGCGACCGCGGCCTGGCCGGACAGCGCTGTCAGCTCCGTGGTGTCGCGGAAGGTGGCGACCAGACCTGGCACCTCGCCGAACGGCGCGGTGAGCCGGATGTTCACGGCCAGCAGCCGGTCACCCGCCGGGATCACCTCATCGGAGGCGGGCTGCCCCGACACCAGCAACCGCTTCAGCGCGGGCCCCAGGGCAAGATCCGTCACCGGTCGCTGTTCGACGTCCTCGGGAAGACCCAGCAGCCGCCGTGCCTCGTCGTTGGAGAGCAGCAGGCGCCCGTCGCCGCCGACGATCAGGACTCCCTCGCGCACCGCGTGCAGCACGGCGTCGTGATGCTCGTACATCCGGGTCATCTCTGCCGGACCGAGTCCACGGGTCTGTCTGCGCAGGCGGCGGCTGACCAGTGCCGTGCCGACGGTGGCCAGCGCGAGGGCTGCCGCGGCCGCCCCGAGCAGCATGGGCAGCTGCTGGTTCAGCACATGGCCCAGCGTGGCGTACTCGATACCGGCGCTGACCATCCCCACCACACGCCTGCTCGGATCCAGCACGGGTACGACCGCGCGCACGGCGTCGGCAGGCCGGCCGTGGAACGTCTCCGTGAACGTCTCTCCCGCGGCAGCCCGGCCGACACCCTGTGCTTTCGTACCGATCAGGGCGGGGTCGGGGTCAGTGAGCCGGATCCCGCGCTTGTCCAGGACGGTGATGAAGTCGACGCCGGCCCCCTTTCTCGCCTGCTCTGCCGCCGTCTCAAGCCGTGCCGTGGGATTCGGTGACATGAGCGCCGACACCGTGCCGGGCGCGTGTGCGAAGGCTTCGGCCGCGGCCAGCGACCGGTTCTGTGCGCTGCGCTCGCCGTCGTACCGGCCCTGCACGACCAGGGCCGCGGCCGCCACCGCGACCAGTACGAGCACGACCAGTGCCTGGAGCAGAAAAACCTGCGCGGCAAGGGTTCGGACGCTCATGGAGGGCGACATGCGGCGCCTGCCGGACGGACCGGGCCCTGGCCGTCGGAAAGGACCCCATGACCACCGTGTGCCGGGTGGCGGCGCCGCTCTGGCCCATGGCCTGCGGAAACGTCCGCTCATGTCCCTTTTCTAGCACTGGGTCTCCGTGGTCGGCGAGCGGTACGGCCGCGGGCCGTGTGGTCGAGAGGCGTCAGCTGTCAGGGCTGGCCCCGAGCGCGAAGCTCCGCACCGGGCGCCACATGTGCGGGAAGTGCGGGAAGATCGTGCGTGAAGCGGCGGTCGGGCGAACTTCGCTGTGCTACCGTCTTGCTGTTGCAGTTGTGGTACCCATGAAGCTATGTGCGCCTGACGGGAATGTTTCTCCTTCGGGCGCACTGTTTGTTTTCCGGCGTCTCCGGATGGGGCCTCTGCCTACAGAAGGAGAAGGTCATGGCACAGGGAACCGTGAAGTGGTTCAACGCCGAAAAGGGTTTCGGCTTCATCGCGCAGGACGGCGGCGGCCCCGACGTCTTCGCCCACTACTCGAACATCGCGACCCAGGGCTTCCGTGAGCTGCAGGAGGGCCAGCGGGTCTCCTTCGACGTCACGCAGGGCCAGAAGGGCCCGCAGGCGGAGAACATCGTCCCCGCCTGATCGCCGGACGCGTATCCGCTCTCCGGGGTCCGCACCGTCATGGTGCGGACCCCGGTTTGTGCTGTTTCCAGGAAGGCAGACAACCGCATGTCCCGTAGGCCCCAGAAGTCCAACCGACGCGCTTCGTCACCCCGACCGTCCGCGTCGTCGTCGACGGAGTTCCGGCTGCCGGAAGGCACGACACCCGCACTTCCCGCCGTCGAGGACTTCGCCGGTCTGGACATGCCCGCGGGGCTGCTGAAGACCCTCACCGCGCAGGGCGTGACCACCCCCTTCCCCATCCAGGCCGCCACGCTGCCCAACTCGCTCGCGGGCCGTGATCTGCTGGGGCGGGGGCGCACCGGCTCCGGCAAGACCCTCGCGTTCGGGCTTGCGCTCCTGGCCCGCACCGCCGGACTGAGCGCGGAGCCCAAGGCACCCCTTGCCCTCGTGCTGGTGCCCACCCGGGAACTCGCCCAGCAGGTGACCGACGCGCTGACCCCCTACGCGACGGCGGTCAACCTCAAGCTGGCCACTGTGGTCGGCGGGCTGTCCGTCACCAAGCAGGCCGCAGCGCTCCGGCGTGGCGCCGAGGTACTCGTGGCGACTCCGGGCAGGCTCAACGACCTCGTGGAACGCGGGGACTGTGTGCTCGACCACGTACGCATCACCGTGCTGGACGAAGCCGACCAGATGACCGACATGGGCTTCCTGCCGCAGATCACCAAGCTGATCCGGCAAGTACGGCCCGACGGACAGCGCATGCTCTTCTCGGCCACCCTGGACCGCAACATCGACCGCCTGGTGCAGCAGTTCCTGACCGACCCCGTGGTGCACTCCGTGGACCCGTCCGCGGGAGCGGTGACCACCATGGAGCACCACCTGCTCCACATCCAGGACGAGACCGACAAGAAGGCCGTCACCACGCGCATCGCCGCCCGTGACGGCCGGGTCATCCTGTTCCTCGACACCAAGAGGTCCGCCGACCGTCTCACCAAGCGGCTTCTGGCCGTAGGTGTCCGCGCGGCGGCACTGCACGGAGGCCGCTCCCAGCCGCAGCGCAACCGCACCCTGGAACAGTTCAAGAACGGTCAGGTCACCGCGCTGGTGGCGACGAACGTCGCGGCCCGGGGCATACACATCGAGGACCTCGACCTGGTCGTGAACGTCGATCCCCCCACCGACCACAAGGACTACCTCCACCGGGGCGGACGCACGGCCCGCGCCGGCGGCTCCGGCAGCGTGGTCACCCTGGTCCTGCCCGACCAGAACCGGGACGTCACCCGGCTCATGTCGGACGCGGGCATCCGCCCCCGGACGGCCCGCATCAAGTCCAGCGACGCGGAACTGGCCACCATCACCGGCGCCCGTGAGCCGTCCGGCGTACCCGTCATCATCGAGGTCCCCCAGCCGGCGACACCGTCGGGGTCCCGTTCGGACCGCAAGACTGGCACGAAGCCCGGCAGACGATCCGGCCGCCGACGCGGAAACGGCGGCGGGGCCGAAGCGGCGACAGACGCTCCCGCCAGGACGGCGAGCCGGACCTCCGACCGCCGCACCGCCGCCGGGGGGACAGCGTCGGGCGGCACTTCCGCAACCGGCGGACGCGGTTCTGCCCGCCGGGCGGGTTCCGGCGGCGCCAAGGGCGGTGCCGTCAAAGCGGGCGGCCGCACGTCCGAGCGCCCGTCCGCGACCGGCGCCGCCTCCGGCAAGGCTGTCCGCGGATCCGGCCGACGGGCGGCGGCCGGCGGAGCCACGGGCGGCGCTGCCGGGACCGGCGGCCCCAACTCCGACCGCCGAGGCGGCCGCCGCAGCTCTGCCACCTAGCTACAACCACCACCGCGGACACCCCGCGCTCAAGGGCCAGCTACCCGCCAGCCGTGTCCCCAACCTCTCAGGGCAACACAACTAGGCGGGGCAGGAGGAGATGCAGTAGGAGAAGTCGTCTAGGCGAGCCCGGATCGCGGCGAGCTGATCGACTCGCTGCAAGGCCCCAGGCGCGCAGCCGCGGACCGTACGCGGCGCGCCACGTCGACCCGTCGTCGGAGAAGTCGGCGGCCATCGGCAGGTACCGGTCGGGAACTCAAGGTCGTTCCGGCCGGCCAGGACCCAGAGCGTCTCCGCGATCTGGGCGAACACGTTGTTGTTGCGCTGCGGGACGGCGAGGGCGCGCTCGCTCGGACGGTCGATGGTGACGAGCGCGCCCAGGACCTCTTTACTGTTCGCCGCCGCGAGAGGGCACGGCCGATCCGTCCCGGTCGATGGTGGTGAGCACGTCCCGCAGGGCGTCGTTGATGTCGCGACTCATGATGTGAACTCCTGAACGGTGTGCGTTCGGACGGCTGAGGGGTCAGGCCGGGTCGGCACCCGCCGGTAGCTTCGTGAGGACGTCCGGTGCGGTCGTGTGCCGGATGTCGGCGCCTAGGCTCACCAGGTCCGCGACGAGGTCGCGGTAGCCGCGGGCGAGGTGGTGGTGGTTGCGCAGCGAGGTCCGGCCCGGTACCGCGAGAGCGGCGAGAAGCAGGACCGCGGCGGCGCGCAGGTCGGTGGCGTAGAGGTCGTTGCCGGGCCGGTGCGGCGGGCAAGGGCCGTCGACGCGCAGGATCGTGTCGTCGACCGCCGTCCGCATGCCGAGTGCCGCCAGCTCCGGGACGAAGCCGAAACGGTGCTCCCAGACGGCTTCCGTGATGTAGGTGGGGCCTTCGGCGTACGCCGCCAGCAGGGCGAAGAAGGGCTGGCTGTCGCTGAACACGCCCCGCGACGCGGCGGTGAACTCCACGGGCCGCAACGGCTTCGTCAACGGGTGCACGATCACCTCGTCGGTGCCGACGTCGACGCGGACTCCCATGCGGTCCAGCAGGTCGAACTCGGGCGCGAGCGCCCGGACCGCGCGGTCGATACTCGGGCCGGTGATCCGCAGCGGTTCGTCCGCCAGCACGACGCCGGCGCAGATCCAGGTGACCACCTCGATCAAGTCGGGGATCAGCGTGAGGTCGACGGGACGGTTGAGCGACTCCGGGCCGCGGCCGTGGATCACCCACGTTTCAGGCCCGGCTATCTCGATGTCGGCGCCGAGACTGCGGAGCACGGTGACCAGATCGGTCACGTCGGGCTTGAGGTACGGGTGGTGCAGCGTGGTCGTCCCGTGCGTGACCGCGCCCATCAGCAGTGCGGTCTTGACCGCACTGCTGTAGCACGGCCCGCTCATGAGCGCTTTGTTGCGCGTGTAGTCGAGCATGTCGATGGTGCACGGCGTGAACCGCTCCGCGGTGAGCTCCACGGAACCGTCCGCAGTGAGCCGGGTGGTGACTCCGAACCGCTCCATCACGCCCAGAAGGTGCTCGACGGGCCGCCCGCGGGGTCCTTCGCCGATCAGGCAGCCGCCGCTCGCGGGCAGCCGAGCCATGCCGTTGCGGGAGATGAGGGCGGGGAGCAGGTAGAGCGAACCGTGAATCCGGCTGACGAGATCGGCCGGCAGCTCTGCACTGTCCCAAGTGGACGCGTCGAGGGTGAACGTCTCGGTCGGCCCGTCGTAGTGCGCGTTTGCCCCCGTGGCGCGGAAGAGCTCGCCCAGCACAGTGGTTTCGACGATGTCCGGGCAGTTCCTGATACGCACCGGCGCGCTCGCGGTGGCCGCGGCGGCCGCGGTGGTGACCAGGGAGTGCTTGAACCCGGAGGTTCGGACGGACCCGGAGATCCGGTTCCCGCCATGGATCTCGAGCAGCGGCTCGCCCGGGCGAGCGGGTTCTCGTTGACGTTCCTGCATGGTGATACCTCCTGCGCTGAGTAGTGAGAGGTTGGGCGAAGCGGTCTGGTGAGGGCAGGCCGTGGCCGGAATCGAGCGCAGCCACTGCCGCGCCTCCCTCGCGCTGGTCAGGTGAACGACAGTGAGGTCGGGGTGCAGATCGAGAAACGCAGCCGTCTCGGCCCGCCGGGTGGCGTGCTGGGACCAGGCCCAGCGCAGCGGGTGGCGCGGGTTGCGCAGCATCGACCGCCAGGTTTCCCGGTTGCCGTGCCACAGCTGCCGACCGGTGGCGGCCCGGACCACCGAGCGCCGCAGTACGCGGCTCATGACTGTTCGGCGGGGCAGGTCGAGCCAGACGAACGTGTCGGCGCGATCGCCGAGCAAGTCACCGACGACCCAGTGGTACTGGGCGTCGCAGATCCACGACGGCGTCCGCGTGACGCGCTCCACGTCGCTCTCGAACTCCGCGCGGCGGGTCCACCCGGGCCCGTGGTAGAGCGCGTCCATTTCGATGTGGCGGATGCCCAGCACCCCGGCGAGGGCCGCGGCCAGAGTTGTCTTGCCCGCGCCGGAAATTCCGCCGATGACGATCCGCTGCATCGGCCCCGGCTCGGGCGCCGCCACCGGCCGGGTCGGCCGCGTGAGAAACCCGACCGCCGGAATCGTCACCGCGCAGACAACAGCCAGGCCGACCCACAGGACGGTGTTCCCCTGTGCCAGCAGTGCCGTCCCGGCCGCGGGAGCGACTGCGCCCGCGATTCCGAAGGACGTCTGGAAGGTCGCGTTGTAGCGACCTTCCAGACCGACCGGGGCGGCGGTGTTCGCCATCGTGGTGACGACCGGGGCGAACAACGCATCGCCGAGCGTGCCGACCAGCGCTGCGCAGAGTACAACCACGGTCGTGGCCGGCCCCGCCCAGCCGGTCGCCGCCATGACGAGGACCGACAGTCCGAAAAGGCCGGTCGCCAGGCGCAGTGCCCGCGGGGCGGAGACGCGCCGCGCGTAGGCGACCGCGGGCCGCCGAGCCACGGCCATCGACACACAGGCAACGGCGATCACCACCCCCGGCACCCACGACGGCTGCCCCAGCACCACGATGGCGACCACCGGGAGCATCGCCGTCAGGCAGTCGGAGATGAACGCCAGCGCGAGCGTCAGCAGGCACAACCGCAGGAAGCCGGGGTCGTCACGAAGGTCGCGCCACCGCCACGCTCGCCTGTCAGCCGAGGACTGGGCTTCGGGGGAGGCCCGGACGTGCCGGCGCACTGTGAGCACCAGGACCATGGCCGCCACGTAGGTCAGGCCGTTGACGTAGGCGACCATGTGCAGGCCTGTGGTGCTGCCGATCAGCAGCCCGCCGGCGGTCGCGCCGATCGCGCCGCCGACCGCCCACCCGATGACCTTCAGCACGCTCGACGTGCTCAGCACACCGATGAGCGCGTCGGCCGGGACCAACCGGGCCAGAAGCGGTGTACTGGCCGTCCAGAACAGCCGGTCCGCGGCCGCCGCGACGACGGCGAGCGCGCCGACCTCCCACGTGGCGGAGACGAAGGGGAACAGCGCGAAGACCGCGGTGCGCACGGCGTAGCTCAGGGCGGCCGCGTTCGCCGGACCCCACCGGTCCACCAACAGGCCGTTCACCGGTCCCGCCAGGAGGCCGAGGAGCCCGCCGATCGTCAGTGCGAGACCGACGTCTGCCAGGGAAAGGTGCTGCCCCTGGGTGAAGAAGATCAGCGCGACGGGGGTCCACAAGCCGTTGCCCACGCAGTCGATGGTCATGGCCAGCAGGTAGGTGCGTTTCCCGGGCGATTCACGTCCCCGGCGCACCCGGCTGATCACGGCGTCTCCGATTCGGTACCGACGCGCTGGTACAGCTTGCCTTCGCTCCAGACCCGGTCGACCCCGCCCCAGGCCGTGACGGAGGTGACGTCGGGGAAGAAGCCGCTGCCGTCGAGGTTCGCGCAGGTGTTGCACAGTATGTGCGGGTCCGGCGTGCCCGGGTCGAAGATCGCCGGGGCCTCGTTGACGAGGCAGATCGGTGCGACCGGCCGGAAGTGCTCACGGTACTTGAGGTCGTTCGGCCGGTCCTTGATCCGCGGTGAGGTCGCCGCGGCGAGAACGCTGCGCCCGCCCAGCTCCGCCCGGCCGTTGAGCACGACGACCGGTTCGCCGGTCTCGTGCAGGACCCGGGCCAGTTCCGCCGTCGTGCACGGTGCCGAGGTCCCGCCCTCCGGCACCTCGGTGGTAGGCAGCAGTGTCGGGCCGCTTCGCACGTTCCGCTCGATCGCCTCGATGCCGGTGTGGCGGATCATCCCAAGCTCCACTTGGTGTTCAGGGCACGGCCGCCGGCGAAGCAGAGGTTGAACCTCGCGAGCACGTCCCCGTCGGAGTGGCCGGAGCCGGACAGCCGGGTGCGGGCGGCGTCGAAGAAACGGTGCAGGACAGGCATGGACGGCTCGGCCGGGCTGCCGGACCCGCCGACCGAGTGGCGGAACCGCAGGGCGCGCTCCGGCTCCGACTCGCCGTCGAGCTCGTCGTCGAACACCTCGGACAGCAGCGTCACGATCGACTTGTGGACCTTGCCGAGCGCGAGGTACGCCATCAGGTCCCCGGACACGGAAAGGGCATCGACGCGGTCGGACCGCAGCTCCCGTCGGACGACCACGTCCGACGCCACCTCTCGGTCGCGGGTCCCGACCGTGCCCGGGACAGCGCCTTCGCCGCCGTTGACCACCCACTCGTCGACGTCTTCGGTCCGGAAACCGAAGTCCGCCGGCACCGAGGTCACCACGCGCAGGTCCGGGATCGCGCTGTGGCTGGGGTTGTCGGCCGGCTTCTCCATCTCGACGCTGAACACGAGGCGGGGCCATCGTCCACCAAAGCGATGGCGCCGTCATGAGTGAGACTAAGTCCGCACACGATCACGATCGAACGCTTCTTTCGTCGGGTAGGAGAGGGTGCCGAGGTCATCGGCCAGGCGGGGTGGCGGTCGGCAGCACCGTCGAACCGCACGTGGGAGAACCCGGCCCCGGGCGGGCCCGGTGCGATGCAGGTGACGACGTGCCCGTGCCCTTGCTCGACCAACCCGGGGAGCACGGCCGAGGTGACGTTGCGGCCAGGACTCGCGCCACCTGACGGCCTGAGCCGGACGAAATGCCCGTCACGACTACCGCGCCGCGTCGGCCTTCTGCCATGGTTCTCATCCCACCGAGGTCGTCCCGTCGCGGGTTCGGATCCGCCGGGTCACGGGCGGATGAAATGGACGAGCAATGCCAGCCGGTCCACGGGACAGGTCTCGGCGACCGGCGGGACGCCGTGCCAAGACCGGTCCGAACGGACGAGCACGACGGACGTTCCGGTGGTCGGCAGCACCCGCTTCGCGCAGTCGTCCATGTCGGCACTGCGGAGCAGGCGGAGATCGCCGCTCCAGTCCGCATTCCACCCGTCGTTGAAGTAGAAGAGGTGTGTCACCGCCTTGTCCGGGCGGTCGGTGTGTGGCTCAATCCAGCAACCACGGGCATAGCGGGTCATGCGAGCCTCGACCAGGCACTGGTCCAAGGACACGTCGGTGAGCGCGGACACCGCCTCGCGGTAGGACTTCGAAACGATGTCCTCGACGAGCAGCTGCCAACTCGCGGGGAGCGCGCGCACTTGGTCCTTGTCGACCACACCGGCAGTGACGAGGTTGCGGTTGAACATCCGGTACTGCTTGTCGGACCGGGTCACTTCCGTGCGCTCCGACTGCGCGAAGCCGACATCGCTGAATTCGCTGCGCAGGTTCTCGGCGATGTCGCCCGTGACGAACGAGCGAGGGATCACGGCGTGGCCGAACGGATCCTGCTCGAGCTCGGTCCGGCTGATGGTCTCGATGTCGACGAGGGACACTTCTTATTCCTCACAGGTGAACGGGGTGGGTGAACGCGCTGGCGACACTGCGCAGCCGGGTTTCCTCCTGGAGGCCGTGGAGCATGAGCAGCCGGGCGACGCTGCCGTGATCGGCTTCGATTCCGGCAATCAGCGCCTGCATCGTCGCCGCCGGCGTGGAGGTCCGCAGCCGCAGCTGCGCGAGTGTGTCCGTGCGGGTCCAGTTGGGGCGAGGATCACCACTCCGCAATGCGCGGTAGGCGCGGGCGGTCAGGGCGTAGTCCCGGGCGACGTCTGCCGTGCGCACCCCCAGCGCCCGCAGGACCAGGGCGCTGACGACACCGGTGCGGTCCTTGCCCATCGCGCAGCAGATGTAGAGGGGAACCTCCGCCTCGTCGGCGAGCAGGCCCACGATCTCCGCGGCGACCGGCGCCGCTCTGGCCAGCATGTCGCGGTAATTCGCGAGGTAGTCGCTGGGCAGCGGCCGCAGATTACCCCGGATCCGGCTCATGTCGCCGGCCACGGGACGGGGCAGCACGGTCGCACCGGTGCACTCAGGCCCCCGGTACTGTCGGCGTTCGTCGTCCAATCGCAGATCGATGACCGTGCGAATGCCCAGGTTGCCGATCGCCGGCGCCGTCTCCGGTGACGGTGCCGGCCCTCGGACGAGGATGCCCCGCCGGAGGTACCCTCTGCCAGGACCGCGCAGCCCTCCCAGGTCGCGCACGTTGGGCAGGCCCGGGACCGTGATCTTCCGGGTGCTCATGCCACCTCTCCGCGGTACCAGCCGCCCAGGGCGGCGACAACGTGACGGACGACGGGCTGGTTCGCGACCGCGATGCGGACCGCAGCGGGGAGCCCCGGCGCGCCCGACAGGTCCCGTACGACGACGCCCTGGTCCAGGAGGTACCGGCTCGCGGCCATGGCGGCTGTCCGGTCGGGGACGTCCCAGGTCACGAAGTTTCCGCCGCTCGGCCGGGCGTGCCAGCCGGGCACCGCGCGCTGGACCTCGGTCGCGAAATGCTCCCGCAGCTGTCGCACGTCGGCCCAGATCTTGGTGAAGACGGCCTGTTCCTGCAGCGAACGCTGTAGCAGCGCGAGCGCGAGAGTGGAGACCGAGCCTTCCGGATCAAGGTCGAACAGGTGGCGGGCGATCGCCGGGTGCGCGATCGTCACCGCGATTCGGGCGCCTGACAGCCCGTAGCACTTGGAGAACGTGTTGACGCGGACGACGTGGCGCAGACCGGCGAGCTCGCGCACGAGCTCTTCGCCGCCTTCGGTGAACGCCAAGTAGGCGGTGTCCACGATCAGGAGACTGCCGTGCTCCGCCACGGCGGCGGCCAACTCGGCCAGCTCCTCCGCGCCGTGTACCTGCCCGGTGAAGCTGTGCGGTGTGGTGACGACGACGAACGCCGGCGCTCCTGCGTACAGCCGCCGTGCGAGGTCACGGAGGTTGAACAGCCTGGTCTCGGGATCCGGGGCGACGGGGTCGAGGACACAACCCGAGATCGCCGCGAACTTCGCCCACCCGTCGAAGTTCGGCTGGTGGAGAACGATCCGCGACACCCCCGGGAACGCCCGGGTCAGCAGGTTCAACCCGGGATCGCTGCCCGCGGTGAGGACGAGGGAATCGACGTCCACACCGAACCGGTCGGCCAGCGTGCTGTAGACCGGTTGCAGGATGGGGTAGGTCAGCACGTCGTTCGGGTCGAACGCCGCCAGCGTGGCCCGGTGCACCGCCGCGGCCCGACTGTCGAGCAGCCCGCAGCTCTTGAGGTTGATTTCGTTGGGGATCCGGATACGCCGGTTGCGGAACCGACCGGTGCTTTCCCGCCGGAAAGGGGAACTCGCCCGTTCCCGCGCCGTCACGAGCGTCTCGTCGGTCATGCCGGGCGCAGGGCCGGGCCGGCGGTGCGGGCGGGGATGTTCTCGAACACCTGCGTGACATCCGGCTGGCTGCCGAAGATGATGTCGTAGCCGCGGGCCAGCTCGTCGTCGGTCAGCGTGTGGGTGCCTGGCACGAACAGTTGCCGGTTGAACGCGGCCATCTCGTGGTCGAGGAGGTCCGGGCGGGCCTCTTCCCAGGGGGCGTATACGGTCGGCCGGGCGCGGCCGCCGCGTTCCTGGACGGCTTCAATGGTCCGCTCGGCACCCTCGATCGTGGTGCCGGGCAACCCGACGATGACGAAGCAGTTCAGCTCGATGCCCGACTCCGTGCACCAGGCCGAAAGCCGGTCGAGGTCCATTGCGGACTTCTGCTTCGGCCGGGGCAGCGACGAGCTTTCCTCCGGGTCGAGCGTCTCCAGCCCGACGCTGATCCGGATGCAGCCGGCCGCACCCATTGATCGGATCAAACCTTCGCTGAGGTGGTGGATCGTCGTCGCGCACTTCCACGGGTACGGGGACCCGCGGCCGATCAGCTCCTGGCAGAGCTCCTCCATCCACTTCTTGTCCAGAGTGAACGTCGGCGCGTAGAACGCCACGTACTCGAACGGTGCCGCATCGAAGGACTCTTCGATGTACTGGATCGTCCGCTCGACCGTGAGCCGCCGTTCCTTCTTTGTGAAGATGAGCGGCACCTCGCAGTAGGAGCAGCCGATCGGGCACCCGCGAGCCGCGGGTACGACCAGTTCGCGACGGCGCGGGATGCCACAGAACTTGTTGGCGTCGTCGAAGTAGAGAGTGTCGTAGAGCGCGTGAGGAATCTCGTCGGGTGTGGGCAGGTACCAATCTTCCGCCGGGAGCAAGTCACCACGGCGAGTCGGAGCGACCCAGGAGCCGTCGCGACGCAGGTGGACCCCCGCGGCTTCGGTCGCACGGTCGCGGAAGGTCTCGATCGCGGCGCCGACGCCGGCCTCGAAGTCACCGTTCTCCACGATCGCGTCGATGTCAAAGCGCTCGAAGTAGCGGGGGTTGACCCCGGACAGCCTGCCGAACGTGACGATCGAGGTGTTCGGGTTCAACGCCTTGGCGTAGGCGACGAACCGGCGGAACCCGTCGATGCCGTCGAACTCGTTCATCACGGCGATCACGTCGTACCGCTCCTGGAAGAGCTTGTTGCCGAGGTCCTTCCACGTCAGTCGCTCGACACTGGCGTCGATCGTGGTCACCTGCGCGCCGGGATAGATGGCGCGCAGGTGACCGGCGACCTGGTAGAGCGCGAGGTGGTGCCCCGCGTTGAAGTAGCTGAGCACCTGCGGTGGCCAGATCACGAGGATCTTCCCGGGCTCATCCAAGATCTTTGCCATGTGTGGTCCTTTCGGTTCCAGCACCGTGGGTGCCAGGCGCCGGACAGTCAGTTCTGCGGCCGGTATGCGGAGCCGGCGAGCCCGGTGGTCAGCCAGTACTCGATCTGGACCGTGATCCGCTCGGTCCCATCCGGGTGCTCGATCCTGGAGACCGCGTGCCAGGACTTGTCGGTGGGAGGGAAGGCGAGCAGTTGGCCGCCGACAGGGCTGATCTCCTCCGTCGGGCCCGAGCGAGGAGATTCGAAGATCTGGAACTGCCCGCCGGCCTCGACCGGCCAGTCGCGGTTCAGGTAGAGGATCACGGTGATCGCTTTGGTCGGCTTGTCCTTGTGCACCGACAGGTAGTCGCCGTTGCGGTGGGTGTAGAGGCCGATGCTGCGCTGCAGGCCGGCCAGCTTGATCCCGGTCGCCTCTTCGAGCCAGGTCGTGAATTCCGCACCGCGCAGGTCTTCCACGAGGTCGCGCCAGATGGCCGGCAGGCGCGGGAACACGGGGGCGTCCTTTTCGAGGACGACGAGATCCACGAGGTTCATCCGATACTGCTTTTCGTGTCGCGGGTCTTCGACCGCGATCTCCGCGACGTCGGCGGTCGGCATGGTGGAGAGCAACTGTTCGAGTTGATCGCCACTGAGCAGGTCACGGCCGCGGAAGAGCTGGAACGGCTGGGTGCGTTCCTCCAGAGCCGAGTCGAGCGTCAGCACCACAGTGCCTCCTTGGGGTTGATGCGGGATTCTCAGGACGGCCGGTCGGCGGCCAGGAATCGATCTGGCCATAGCCTGTACGCGGTCCCCTGCCGACGCCTTGTCGATCCGCTGCCCGGCCGCTGTCGGTGACTTGCAGCCGCTGCCACGGATCCGCAAGGTCTTCGCAATCCGGTGCGCCATCGCACGGCAAGCGCGACGACGACACTGGCAGGGCAGCCCTGATATCCGAACAGGTGCACAAGCCGACGGACGGACCGCTGAAAGGTGCGACTCTTGATCAACCTGGACGCCCGGCTCGAGACCTGCGATCACCCTTTCCGGCATTTCCGCGGGGCCGGTCTTCTCTCTGCGCGCAGCCTGGCCGACCTCAACGCCACCGCACCGGATCCGGACCTGTTCAAGCGAATAGACACGTCGACTGGCGACGTCCGGCGTCGCTACCGCTCGTCCGTCCTGCCGTTGGCCGACAACAAGAGCGGGCTCACACCCGATCTGGACGTACTGGCGCCGCCTTGGCGCGAACTGGTTACCGATCTGCTGTCCGACGAGTTCACCGGCTGGATTCGACGCGAGACCGGGGTGGACACCACCGGGCTTCATCGCAGGAGCGAGATTTTTCGCCACTACGACGGTGACTTCGAGGATCTCAGCACCGGCAAGCTTCACAAGAAGCTGTATGTATCACTTCACGTCAATGAGAACTGGCCGAGCGACGGCGGCGGAGAATGGGAGTTCTGGTCCGGTCCGGACAAGTCGGCCGGCCCCGCCTCGACGATGTCACCGGCCGGGGGCACCGCCTGGCTCTATTCGGCCTCGACCTCGTCCTGGCACCAAATGGCGCCGGTCAGCGAGGGGCGAGGCCTGGTGCGGCAGTGGGTCTCCGTGTCCTTCTTCGCCTAGACGGCGAACTCCGGGAGCAGCGGACCGATGAGGTGCCGGACCGGTGGAAGGCGTCCCCCCGATATCGGAGCTGCTGTCCGCATAGGACGGGGCCCGCAACGCCGAGCAGTAGGGGACGGCCGGGGGCAATCTCTCCGCGAAGACTGACTTCCGCAGCTCGACACCGCTCCACCTCGTCGGGTTCCTCGGCCCGCCCGGCCGCCCGAAGGGACTGGGCGAGCAGGGCGAGATGCAGCAGAGACCGCGTGAGTGCGCCGATCCTCGACAACTCACCCATGCCGTGCTTCATCATGAGCTGGTGTCAGCCCCGGCCGGTCCGCGCCAGCCGGGACATCTCCACCCCCACCACCAGCCCGACCCTGCCCAAGGTCACCTCGGTCACCAGCTTGGCGAACCCCGTCCGGGGCTCGGCGACCGCCGCCGAGCAGCCCAGGTCGTCGTCGATCACCTCCACCCTCGAACGGGCCCAGCCCAGCACGACGGCCCGCTCGATCAGCCGGTACGGCATCCGCGTGGACTCGGCGTGCTCAACCACCTGCTGGCGGGTGGACTGAGGGACGTAGACCACGGCCGCCCGGTCCAGATGGCTGGAGCGGAACTTGTCCTGAGACCGGCCCCACGGCGGCAGCAACTTCGCGTTCACCTCTCCCGCCCCCATCCTGGCTCCGGCGCGTCGCCGCGCGCCGCCCAGGCCGCCGGCAGACGCACCGTCAGCTCCCGCCGCGCGGCGGGCAGCGTCGCCCACACTGCGGTCAAAGGGCTGGACGTCGGGGTCGGACACCGCACCCCACCCCCTGCCGCATCCGCCAGGGCGGCCCCGGTCTGGTCCTGCGCTCCCAGCACCCGGACGGCGTCGAACAAGAGGTCCACGCGTTCTTCCTGGTGCACCACGCGATCCGGGACCTGATGCACCAGGCCGCCCGGCGGTCCGATCGCGATCCGGGCCGCCTCTTTTTCACCACTCTGCGTGAGATCGGCGAACGTCTCCTGGAGCCCCGGCGGTTGCGTGCTAACCCCCGCGTGATCAAACGCAAGGTGTCCAACTGGGCGCTGAAGCGCGCCGAGTACCGCGCTCCGCCGCGACCCGACGCTCCGATCGTCGACATGGTGGTAGGAGATTCAGCCCGGCCGGCCGCCGGAGACGGTCACTCCTTGTCGGTCCGGATGGCCAATGAGGGGCACAGGTTGACCGCCTGCCGGACGGCCGGCTGGTCCCCCTCGGCCGGATCCACCGTCAGCGGCGCGACCAGTCCGTCGTCGTCCTGATCGAAGACGGCGGGCGCGGCCAGCACGCATTGGCCGGCGCCGACGCACTGGTCCCTGTCCGCGGTGATATGCATGGGTGTGCCTCTTCCCTCAGAAATTCACCGGCACCTGGTAGATACCGTAGATCCCGGCGTCGTTCTTGTACGGCAGGTCGTCGGCCGGCACGGCCAGCGACAGGCTTGGCACTCGCCGGAACAACGTCTCGAAGACGATCTCAAGCTCCACCCGGGCCAGATTCTGGCCGAGGCACTGGTGCACGCCGTAGCCGAATGCGACGTGGTGCCGCGCGCCGCGGTGGAAGTCCAACTGGTCCGGGTTCTCGAAGACCTCGTCGTCCCAGTCGGCGGCCAGGCTGGACACCATGATGCCCTCGTCCTTGCGGATGGTCACGCCGCCGAGCTCGATGTCCTCGGTGGCCACCCGAGCGGGCGCGTTCTCCACGATGCTGAAGTAGCGCAGCATCTCCTCGATCGCCGAGGGCAGCAGCGACGAGTCGGCCGTGACCTGCGCCTTGTGCTCCGGGTTCGCCAGCAGCGCGACCGTCCCCAGCGAGATCATGTTCGCGGTGGTCTGGTGCCCGGCGACCAGCAGCATGACGGCGGTGCCGACGATCTCGTCGTGCGTCATAACCGGGGTCTCCCGGTTGCGCGCGATGAGCCGGCCGATCACGTCGTCGGTGGGCTCGCCCTGCTCCTTCTCGGTGACCAGGGCCTCCAGGCAGTCGTTGAGCGCGTCGGAGGCCGCGGTGCGCTCCTCCGTCGAGATGGTCCGGCTGATCAGCTTGCGCGCCCACTCGTGGAAGTCGTGCCGCTGCTCGTAGGACACGCCCAGCAGCTCGCAGATCACCAGCGACGGCACCGCCTGCGACACGTGCTCGACCAGGTCGGCCGGCTGCGGTGCGGCCAGCAGGTCGTCGATGCTCTGGTCGACGATCTCCTGGATGCGCGGGCGCAGCGCGGCGATCCGACGCAGGGAGAACTCGCCGGTCAGAATCTTGCGGTGGGACCCGTGCTCGGCCCCGTCCAGGTGGATCATGGACCGGCGGATGCTGAGCCGGCGGATGCGCTGGACCGCCGAGCGCTGCTCGGCGGTCAGCCTTCCCGGGAACGCCGGGTGCCGGCGGTCGGCGCTGACCCGCGGGTCGACGAGCAGCTTGCGGGCCAGCTCGTACTTGGTGACCAGCCAGGCCAGCTGGCCGTCGGGCATGCGAACCCGGCTGACCGGCTCCTGCTTGCGGAGCTCCCGGTACTCGGCCGGCGGGCGCATGGGGCACTCGCGGGCCATCGGGAACGACGGCACTTCATGTTCGAGCATCTCGGTCATTGGACCCGTTCCCCAGCGTTCAAATCGGTCGGCGCCATTTCGGCACTCCTACTTATCCTGATATATCCGGCTGTTGTTCCCATCAGCTCACACCTGCAGCGCCCGTCACGCTTGGGCCTGCCGTTCCGCTGCCGCCGCACGAAGGGCGACCCGGTTGATCTTGCCGACACCGACCATCGGGAGAGCGCCGACGATCCTCAGTTCCTCGGGCAGTTTGAACGTGGCAACTCCGCGTTCGGTGAGGAAACGGCGGAGTTCGAGCAGTGTCGGCTGTGTCTCGGGGTCGAAGGGGACGGCAAAAACGCACACTGTCTGCCCCCAAACCGCGTGCGGCATCGCGACCGCTGCGACTGCTTGCAACAACGGATGTTCACTGAGCAATGATTCGATTTCACCGGCTGATATTTTCTCTCCTCCGCGGTTGATGACATCGCCGATCCGACCTTCCACTACTAGGCCACCTGACGGGTGAATCCGCACCAAGTCGCCGGTACGGTAAAAGCCGTTGTCAGTGAAGGCGCGCGCGTTAGCCTCCGGTGCCGCGTAATATCCGGCAACCGTGTACGGGCCCCTGGTCAGCAGTTCTCCCGCCTCACCCTGAGCCACTTCTTTGCCGTCCTCATCCACAATGCGGATCTCGTCGCCAGGTGAGGCCGGCCGCCCCTGAGTGTGGGCAATGACGTCACCGGAATCATCCAGAGCGGTGTAGGTCAGCAGCCCTTCGCTCATGCCGTAGCACTGCTGCACCGTGCAGCCGAGCAGCATCTGGGCCTCGGTCGCAGGGGCAGGCTCCAAACGGGCGCCACCGACCTGCAGCACGCGCAGCGACCCCGGCCCGTGGCCCCTTTGACGGACCTCGTTCAGCCACTGGGTGACCAGTGCGGGCACCAACGTCGTATGCGTCACCCGCTCGTGGTCGATGAGATCGAGTGTCGCAGCGGGATCTCCCGGCGAGCCCAGAACTACCCGGCCGCCGAAGGCCAGGGCGCCAAATATCCCAGGGCAGTTCAGGACGAATCCATGAGCCCCCGACATGACGGCGAGGTAGACCGTGTCCGGTGACAGCGCGGCCCACTGCGCGGCCGTCCGAATCATGTAGCCGTAGCCTTCGTGGGCGCGCGCGATTGCCTTCGGAGGACCGGTGGTCCCGCTGGACACAAGGAAGACGGCAGGCTCATCGTCCAGCGGCGGTCCCAGATCGGGCATGTGCCTGGCTTCGGGATCCGGTCGGCACATCTCGACCAGGTCTGTGGTACCAGGACCTGCGAGACCGACGTCCGGCGTGCGATCGGCGACCAGGATGTGCCGGATGCTCGGACAGTTCTGCTGTAGTTCCCTCGCCAGTGCGGCATGATCGAAACGCTGCCAGCGGCGCGGTACGGCCACGGCCGTAGGCCGGGTGGCCGCTACTACGGACAGCAGCTCGCGGCGACGCAACGAGGGCACCGCCATGACCGGGTGCGCACCCAACCTCATCAGCGCCAGCGGCAGTATGACCAACTCCAGGTCGTTCGGGAGTTGGACCAGCACGCGATCCCCCCGCGAGATCCCGAGGGCGGACAGCTTGGCGGCGGCGCCGGCGACCGCGTGCGCCAGCTCGCGCCTGGTCAGACGGCCGCTGGGGCCGGAGACGGCCTCTTTTTCAGGGTGGTCGGCCACATGTCGCAGCACCAGGCGGTCAACCCGCTCAGGAAGCCACCACCGACGGTGGCGATACTCCCGCGCGCGATCTGGCGGGATTCGCGGAAGATCGAGATCCTCGGGGCGGAATGAATTCACGCCCCGTCACCTGCCTGGGCCTCCGGTTCCACGCCAAGAATGATGACGATTGACGTCAGTTCTTCCAGGACCGTCACTGCACATGCCTTTCTCGCGACTACTGAGCGTAGGAACGCCAAGGAGTGCCAAGATGATTACTGGTGTCACGTTCACCCTGCGGACTGGCTCAGACAGTCGATTGCAGGGCGAGCCGTGAGATGTCGTATTTGATGGCATCCTCCACAGCCAGGTCGGCGCAGATCCGACCAAAAAGCGGTACAAACTTGAACGCCCAGCCTGCCCCGTAAACAACGAGTTTGTCTCCGTGCGTCATCAGGTCCTGCGCGGTGCCGAGGAAGAATTGCCGTTCGGGATCCGTGGGCAGCACGGCCAGGCAGGTTGAGGTCCGTGCTGGTTCGGGATCGACACTGGGCAAATGGTCCCGCAGCCATCCTGACAGCCGTTCCATCTGGCGCCGGTCGGCAACGCCTGTGGCCGTCGATGGGTGGCCAAGTGGATCCACTTCGAAGATCGGCCCGCAGCGCACAAACTCCCCGGGAGCCCATGGGTTGTGACCGAATCCGTAGAACAGGTTGGTGTCTTCCTGCGTTGGCTGCTGGAAGGCGAACCAGAACGGCGCCTCAGCTACCGGATCGGCCTGCCTGTAGGTCGCAATTGCCATCTCGTACACCGAGTACGCCAGTCGCGCCCCCAGCGGCTCCAGCAGGTCGTTGGTGTAGGGACCGCAGGCCAGCACGACTTTGCCGGCACGGTAGGTGCCCCGATCGGTGGTAATGGTCACGCCACTTGCGTCCGGCAGAAGTGCCGTCACCGTCTCAGCGGCATGCAAGGAGCAATTTGCCGCCTGCGCGAGAGTGAATAGAGCCGACAACGTACCCCTGACGTCGATCGTGCCGCCGTCAGGCTGGAGGAACCCCTCATAGTTTTTGGGAAGGCCGCGGAATCCGAATCGCCGCTCAATATCGGTGACGTTGAGCCATTCGTAGCGCACCGAGAGCTTGTCCATCATCGCCGCGGTCCCCGATATCTGGCCCTCGTTCGTAACTACGTCGGTGTCCCCGAACCAAAGGCTGCCGATCTCGTGGATGAGGCGACGCTCGCAACGGCTCTCCAACGCGCGCCACATCGGAAGGGTCTCCAATGTCAAGCGGAACAGGTCCTCCTGGGTGTATTGCAGTCGCCAGTGACGTTCGGCGCCGCTTGTTCCCACCATTTCGTTGAAGAACGTGTGCCGCTCCAAGACCAAGACCCGATGGCCGCGTTCAGCTACCTGCCAGGCGGTAGCCAGGCCGATGGGCCCGCCTCCCACGACCACCACATCATAGGACTCCGTCATGCCCGAGCCTCCTCGTAACTCGACGCTCCGCCATCGCCGATGCCTCGCCGTCCGGCGAGCGCGGACTTCAAAGCCAGCACCAGATGCTCAACCTGGCCGTCGATCATCGATGGGTAGCACGGCAGATTGACCTGCTCGTGAAACCAGATCCTTTCGGTAACCGGACACTCACCCAGACGATGACCTCGTCCTCGCCACTCAGGACGAAGATGGAGGGGGAAGTAGCGCACCTGTACTTGAACTCCAGCATCTTCGAGAGCGCGGATGACCTCGTCGCGGCTCTTCCCTTGGCCTTGCTGGATGAAGAAGGTAAACAAGTGGTAGGGATGGTAGATGTCCTCGGGTACTTCAGCCAGCCGCACGTACGGGAATTCCGCCAGCGTCTGGGTGAGGCGTCCAGCGATCCACCGCCGCCGCTCGGTCAGCTCCTTGAGACGCTGCAACTGGGTGAGTCCGACGGCCGCCCCAGCCTCGCTGAGAGTGGCATTACTACCGGGATGACGGACGCTGAGGCACTGTTTCTCGTATGAATCCCCCGCCCACATCATCCATGGTTCCGAGCGTTTGTACGGCCCGGCCAGCAATGGTGAAGGGACGAACACTCCGTCGGCGGCATTGGAGCGGATGCGGTCGATGCGCTCAGCCCACTCCGGGTCGTCGAAGGTGACCATCCCGCCCTCGCCGAGCGTCGTGATGTTCTTGCTGGAGTGGAAGCTGAAACACCCGATGTCGCCAAGCACGCCAGGCCGCCGGCCACGGTAAAGGGCGCCCAGCGCGTGAGCACAGTCCTCGATCACACGGACGCCGTGCCGGCGGGCCACACGCATGATCTCGTCCATCCGAGCCGGCCGGCCTCCATAGTGGACGAGGATCAGGGCCCTGGTTCTCGGGGTGATCAGCGACTCGAACGAGGCGACATCCACGTTCAGAGTGTCTGGCTCCACGTCGCAAAAACGAACGGTCACATCGTGGGCCAGCAATGGGTCAGCGGTAGCCTTGAAAGTCTGCGGAGTCACGATGACTTCGTCACCGGGCGCGAGGTCCAGCAGGTGCACCGCGAGCATGACTGCAACTGTTCCACTTGTGACAGTCATCGCATACCGGCTGCCAATGTGCTCGCGCATCGCCTGCTCGAACTTGTCCCTCCACCGTCCTTGCGAGAGGCTCTCGCCGGACCGGATAAGCCTGCTCAGCACTGCCAACTCGGCGTCCCCGAGGACACTTCCCACGCTGGGGGCCGGTATGAAGTACCTGGAATTTTCGTTCACAATCAGCATGCCGCCCGTATTGATGTGCCGCCCGCGGACTCGAGCACGACAGCATCCGCCGCGGCCGCGAGGTCGGATATGGCCCGGCCTGGCTCGATATCAGTGACGGCCCGGTCTGGCAACCGGTACCCGGTGCGGCAGATGACCGCGGGGTCTCCCGTCCCGATCTCACTGGCCGTCATGGCTTCCCCCGTTCCGGGCGGCGCGCAGGGCCAGCGCCACCTCCACGATGAGATCCTCTTGGCCCGCGACCGCTTGACGCCTGCCGAGTTCGAAGAAGACATCGCGCGGGTCGACTCCCTCGCGCTCGGAGATGTCGAGCACCGGTTTCTTGAATCCGGAGAATACGCCGGCCAGCCCGCTGACAATGGAGATGGAGTCGATTGTGGGCGGTGCGGACATCAGCTCTCGCCTGGCAATGTCCGAAGCGTCCAGGAGCCGATACAGGTCGATGCCCGTCCGGAACCCCAGTCGTTCGAGCACGGGCACCAGGACCTCAAGCTGGGTGTTGCCGGCGCCGGCGCCGAAGCCCCGAGCGCACGCGTCGAGGATGTCAGCTCCCGCTTCGGCGGCCGCGATCGAGTTCGCCACGGCCATACCGAGGTTGTTGTGCCCGTGGAACATTACCGGCACATCGACGGCGGCACGGATGGCCCGGATGCGCTCCGTGACGTCCACGGGAAGGAAATGCCCCGAAGAATCGAGAATGCCCACGCCGCTTGCACCGAACCCGACCAGGCGCGCACACTCCTCGGCGAGCTGATCCGGGCTCGCCATGTGAGTCATCAGGAGTATGCCGTGCGCCTCCACGCCCTCATCGCGTAGGAAGCCGAGGTGCCGCTCGGCGACGTTGGCCTCAGTGCAATGAGTTGCAATGCGTACTAAGTCGACCTCGTACGCGATGGCGTTCTTGATGTCCTGGGTCGTGGCCCATCCCGGAAACATGAGAACACCCAGCTTGCTGTTCGTCAGGGTTTCCCTGGCGATCGACAGCATCTCGTCATCGCTCAGCCGAGCCCGGCCGACCTGAAGGGAGGAGGCAGCCAGGCCGTTGCCGTGGCCGACCTCGACGACCGGAATGGACGCGGCGTCGGCGGCCCTCAGGTATGCACGCAACTGCTCTGGGCCGAGGTTATGCCGGACGGCATGCTGGCCGTCGCGCAGAGTCGGGTCGTGGATCTGGATCTGCCTGCCCGGGACGGCGTCCCGAACCGCTGCCTGACTCATGACGTCTCCCTACCTGCCAGCGAGAGCCGGTCCGCCGCATAACACTCGGCGGCCTGAATCGCGGCGGAATTGATGATGTCGAGATTCCCGGCATACTGAGGTAAGCGATCGCTGGATGACGTGACCTCCACGGAGACAAAGGCCATGGAATCATTGACGGTGCACACGTTGACGTCGAAGCCCCTGACGAACGAGCGGATTTCATCCGCGGCTCCTGTCACCAGCGAGCGCACCGAGTCAGTGGTGAGATCCCTTCCCAGCAGGTACATGGCGACCCGGAAGGTGGCTGCAGGCCGTGCTGGGCTGATATTGACGAGCGCCTTGACGTCTTCGACGCCGGTGAACGAGCGGATCGCATCCTGCGTGGTTTCTACGTACTCATCGAGGTTCAGGCGCGACGCGCGGCCCACGCTCAGGGTGGCGGCCGTGGTCACGACCTCGATGTAGTCGATCTCGTGCACCCTTGATATCGCGTGCAGGATCGGTACGCACGCCTGCCCACCACAGGTCACCATGCTGATGTCGCGGTGGGAGCCGATGTCCGCCCTGTTGACGGTCGGGACGATCATCTGCCCGACTCTGCTGGGCGTCAGGTCGATGAGCATCGCGCCGGACGCCGAGAGCTTCTCCGCGTGCTCGGCATGGAAGGACGCGTTGGTGGCATCGAACACCACATCGAAATCCTCCTCGGCGTCGACGAGGGACTGGATGCCCCCGGTCGCGACCGGCAGGCCGCGCCGGGCCGCCCGCCGGAGCTCTGCGGCATCATGCCGGCCCGCGACGAGCCGCAGGTCGAGACAGTCTGAACGCATGATCTTGGTCGCCAGGTCCATACCGATGAGTCCGGCGCCAAGTACCGATACGGACAGCCGTCCAGTTGCTTGCATTTTACGGTCGCCTTTCCGCCAAGGTGCAGCGTGATCCGTCCTAGGGCCAGTTGCAAAACGCGGTTCCGGAGGTCTCGTCCTCCCAGATCCAGGTCCGCCGATTGGTGAGGAGGACAGATGTAGTGATTCCACGGGCCGGTCGGACACCTCTTGTAGGGGTGTCGCGTCCCACGGTGGATGCGTGGTCAGCGCGGTACACGGCCGGTTCCGAACGACGACCAGCTTGTGCCCGGGACCTTGCCGACGGCTTGTCGTCGCGCTGACCAGTCGCCGCTGGGAACCTTGCCGCGACTCAAGCGAGGGGGATTGTGAACCGCCCTGGGTTCGATAGAGATCTCAGGGTCGCGGCGATGTCGGCGGCGTCCAGATGCTCGGCGTGCCGGAAACTCGTGTATTGCGACCCCGCATCCGAATGACGGATCAACTCGCCTGGCTGAACAGGGAGTTGGTCGCGGTCGCGCTGCCGGATCGCCATCTCCACAGCGTCGTCCAGGACGAAGACCGCCGCCTTCACGGTGGCCGCGGACCAGCCGACGAGCCGGCGGGAGAAGGTGGCCACGACGAAGTCGCGCTCCAGGCGGTCGGGAGCCCGTTCGGCCTGTCCGCCGGGGAGCGTGGTGATCACCTTCTTGCCGCGGACGGCGCCGCTGATGCCGAGTTCGCGCATGAGGCGCTCGACGGTGCGGCGGGCCACGGCATGTCCCTGCCGGTTCAGCTCGCGCCAGATCTTCCGTGCCCCGTAGACACGGTGGTTGGACGTCTGGAACTCCTGGACCCCCTCTTTGAGTTCCTCGTCGCGCACGGAACGGGCGGACGGAGTTTCGAGGCGTCTCTTGTAGGCGTAGTACGTGGAAGGGGCGGTCTTGCAGTCGTGCCCGGTGAGTGTCCTGCAGATCGGCTCGACACCGCCGACGGACGGCGCGGATTTGTCGTACTGGCCCGCAGGTGGGTTGTGGAACGCACGCTGAGCCGGCTCTCCCGCTCACGCCGTCTCAACCGAGACCACGATCGCCGTACCGATCACCACCGGCAGATGGTGTGGAGGGCCGCCGTGATCAGGCTGTCTTGCCAGCTGGTCGAGGACACTCCGCACTGGCCGGAGAAGTGTCCCGGCCGGCTGCTTCAGGTGCGGGCGTGAACCATCCGTTCTTCGCCCGCACCAGCCGGCCCCGCTTCTCGAGCGCGTAGGCACGGTGACGGATCTTCTCCACCTCGTTCTTGATCTCCGCCTCCCGGTCCACCGCCCGCGTCAACTGCACCTCCTTGCCCATGCCCGACCGCCACACCGGCGGCCGCTCGCCATAGCCCGCACCGGAGGCGCTCTATCCCACAGCGGCAGCCGCCTCACCACCGGCCAGCACGGAAGCCGGCGTATCCACCGTGCCCTCCTCGGCCGGCACCGACACGAACTCCTCACGCCCCACCCGGGCCCGCTCGACTCGCTCCCGCGCGGCATTCACCTCCGCTTGGGCCTGCTCCAGGACCCCGTCCAGGACTCCGGCTCCTGCCCCTGCCCCTGCCCCTGCCCCTGCCCCGAAGAGTATGCGGGAGGGACTCCCGCGGCCGGCTCGCCGTAACGCCTGGGCCGCCGCTGCAAGCGTCGGCAAGCGCACGGCGGGCAGTGGCCGCGAGCGGGGCAAGCGAGGCGTCGAGGCCCTTGCAGGGACGCGGCGCCATGCTGTGCGGGCATCGCCCTGGGAGCAGCGCCTGCCGCCTTCTTCGTGGGGGCTTTCCCCCCAGCACAACGCCAGTCCGTACGCCGCACATTCAACATCCGAAGGGGACTGCGAGCCGTGGTCAACCCGATTCATGACGTCAACGGTGCCTCTCTGGTCCTGGTGAACAGCGAGGGCCGGCACGCTCTGTGGGCCGGCGGTCTCGACGTACCACCGGGCTGGCGCGTCGCGCACCGGGCGGAGAGCCGCCGGGAGTGCCTGGAGTACGTCGGCGCCCACTGGACGGACATCCGGCCCGCCAGGTCGCCGGACGACGGGAAGGCCGCGGGCGCCTGCCTGCACGACCTGTTCGCCGCCCAGGCCGCGCGCACCCCGCGGGCACCGGCCCTGATTTGGCGGGACCAGCAGCTGACGTTCCGTCAACTCGACGATGCGTCCAACAGGTTGGCCGCGTTTCTGCGGCAACGCGGCATCGGGCCCGGCGCGTTCGTGGGGCTGTGCGTCGAGCGGTCACCGCAGATGATCACTGCCCTGCTCGGTGTCCTGAAGACCGGTGCGGCCTACGTGCCCCTCGACCCGGAGTACCCGGTCGGGCGGCTGCGGTATGTCCTGGCCGACACGGGAGCACGGCTGCTCCTGACCCAGGAGCCGCTCCGGCCGCTCTTTCCCGACTACGACGGTGAGATCGTCTGCCTCGACCGGCACCGGCGGGACATCGACGCACTGCCCACCGCGTCGGCGACGGACAGCCCCGCCCCGCTTCCGTCGGACGTCGCCTACGTCATCCACACCTCCGGATCCACGGGCCGGCCCAAGGGCGTCCTGGTGACGCACCGTTCGCTGACGAACCACAGCTCCGCGGTGAACCGGCACTTCACCTTCGCCCCCGGCGACCGCGTACTGCAGTGCAGGCCACTGAGCTTCGACGCCGCCGCCGAGGAGATCTTCCCTCCGCTCCTGCACGGCGCGGCCCTGGTCCTCGGCAGCGATCCTCTGCGCCAGACGTTCCGGGCCCTGACCCAGCAGGTGATCGACACCAAGACGACCTTCCTGAGCGTGCCGACGGCTTTCTGGCACAGCTGGGTGGCGGAGGAGGACTGTCTGCTCCGGCTGGCCACGGAGTCCTCGCTGCGCACGATGATCGTGGCCGGCGAGAAGGCATCGCGGCAGGCGCTGCTGACCTGGAAGAAACGGGTCGGTGAGGACATCCGCTGGTTCAATGTCTACGGCCCGACCGAGGGGACCATCACCTCGACGGTCCACGAGCCAGGAGCCGACTGGGAGGCCGGCGAGTACGCGTCCGTCCCGATCGGCCGCCCCATCGAGAACGTCCGGACGTACGTCCTCGACGACGCCATGCGGCCGGTCCCGGGGGGAACGCCCGGCGAGCTGTACATCGGCGGAGCGGGAGTGGCCGTCGGCTATCTGAACGCGCCGGAGACGACCGCCGAGCGGTTCCTGCCCGACCCCTTCTCCGGCGTACCCGGCAGCCGCCTGTACCGCACCGGGGACCTGGTGCGCGCGGAAGCCGACGGCTGCATCGAGTTCATCGGCCGCCGGGATCACCAGGTGAAGCTGCGCGGCTACCGCATCGAACTCGGCGAGATCGAGGCCGTGCTCGGCGAGCACCAGGACGTCCGGGCGTGCATCGCCCTGGTGAAGGGCGACGGCCCGGACAGCACCCTGGTGTGCTTCGTGGTCGCCGACGGGCGGGCCGCACCGCCGGCGGCCGAGCTGATCGCCCATCTGAGAAGGCAGCTGCCGTGGTACATGATCCCGGCGGCCGTCCATGTCCTGGACGCGTTCCCCATGACACCCAACGGGAAGACCGACCGGACCGCCCTGCTCGCCCTGGAACCGGACGACGACGGCGAGGCCGCCCACATCGCGCCACGCACCCCCGTGGAAGCGGCCCTGGCGGCCATCTGGGAGGAAATACTCGGCCAGCAGAACATCAGCGTCGACGCCGACTTCTTCCAGGTGGGCGGTCACTCCCTGCTCGCCGCGAGCCTGATCTCCCGGATCCGCGCCCGGTTCGACACCGGCATGACGGCCCGCGTGCTGTTCGAGTCCCCGACCATCGCCGGGCTCGCCGAGGCCGTCACCCGCGTGACGGGCGACGGCGCGGCGGACCGCGCCGGGCGGAGCTGACCGGCAGTGGTGCGGCGACAGACCGCTGCCACGAGGCCGGGACGGCGGCCGGACAGCCCGTGGATCCGCGCCTTCGGGCCGCCGGCGCCGTCGGTCCCGACTCGGCTCGTGTGCTTTCCGCACGCCGGGGGCGCGGCCAGCTACTTCCGGGACTGGGGTGGCCGGAACACCGCCGGGGCGGAGGTGTGGGCGGTCCAGTATCCGGGCCGGGAGAACAGGATCCGGGAGCCGTTCGCGCCCGACCTGCACACTCTGGCGGACCAGGTCACCGAGGAGCTGAGCGGGTTCCTCGACCGGCCCGCCGTCTTCTTCGGGCACAGCATGGGCGCGGTCGTCGGCTATGAGGTCGTCCGCCGCCTGACGGCCGACGGCCGGGACCACGCCGTGCGCCACCTCATGGTCTCGGGATGCGGCGCCCCCCACCGGGTGCGCCCCTTCGCCGGCCAGGAAGGGGCCCATCTCCTGGACGACGACCGGCTCGTGGCCCTGCTCAAGGACTTGGGCTCCGGCAACGCGGGGCTACTGGACGACCCGGACATGCGCTCAGCCTTCCTGCCGGCGGTCCGCGACGACTACCGGATCGTCCAGTCCTACGTCCCGCGCACCGGCGGCCCGGTCCTGCGGACCGACGTCACCGCGTTCGTGGGCCGCCAGGACGAGGCGGTGGGCGCCGACGACGCGGGTGCCTGGGCCGGCGCGACCCGGGGCCGCTTCGCGCTCCGCACGTTCCCCGGAGGCCACTTCTACCTGGGAGAGCACCCGGATGAGGTCCTGCGAGCCGTGCGCGAGGTACTCAGCCCGCTCGACCGGGCGGCGCACGCGGCGGCGCCGAGTCCTGCAAGCATCATCGACACCGGGGAGAGCTGATGAACGTTGACCTTTCGGACCCGCTTTTCTACCGGAACTCCGATCCGGTACCGGTCTGGTCGCAGTTGCGCGCCGAACACCCCGTGTACCGCAACCAGCGGGCGAACGGGGAGCGCTTCTGGGCGGTGATGACCCACGGCCTGTGCACGGACATGCTGACCAACCCCCGCCTGTTCAGCTCCGAGAACGGGATGCGGCTGGACTCCGACCCGCAGGTCCTCGCCGCCGCGGCCGGCAAGATGCTCAACATCACCGACCCGCCCCGGCACGACAAGATCCGGAAGGTCGTCAGCTCAGCGTTCACGCCGAAAATGGTGAGCCGGCTGGAGACCAACATGCGGGCGACGGCCGCCAAGGCCATCGACGAGGCGCTGGCCGCGGGTGAGTGCGAGTTCACGCGGGTCGCGCAGAAACTGCCGGTCTCGGTCATCTGCGACATGCTGGGTGTCGCGCCGGCCGACTGGGACTTCATGGTCGAGCGCACCCGCTTCGCCTGGAGCTCCACCGCGCTCGACGAGGCGGAAGAGGCGCGGAAGGTACAGGCCCACACCGAAATCCTGCTCTACTTCCAGGACTTGGCCGCCGAACGCAGGCGGGCGCCGAAGGACGACCTCATGAGCGCCCTGGTGTGCGGCGAGATCGACGGTGCCCCGCTGACCGACGAGGAGATCTTCTACAACTGCGACGCCCTCGTCTCCGGCGGCAACGAGACGACCCGGCACGCCACCGTGGGCGGACTGCTCGCCCTCATCGACAACCCGGACCAGTGGCACGCACTGCGGGACAACCCCGGCCTCATGCCCTCGGCGATCCAGGAGATCGTGCGCTACACCTCGCCCGTCATGCACGCGCTGCGCACCGCGACCGAGGACGTCGAGTTCGGCGGAGCGCGCATCAGCGCCGGCGACCACGTCGCCGCGTGGCTGCCCTCGGCCAACCGCGACGAGACGGTGTTCGACGATCCGGAACGCTTCGACATCGAGCGGGACCCCAACCGCCACCTGGGCTTCATCCAGGGCAACCACTACTGCATCGGCTCCTCGCTCGCCAAGCTGGAACTCACGGTGATGTTCGAGGAACTCCTGGGGCGGGTCGAGGTCGCCGAACTCACCGGCCAGGTCCGCCGCCTGCGCTCGAACCTGCTGTGGGGGTTCGACTCGCTTCCCGTGAAGTTCGTTCCGAGAGCCTGAGGAGACATACTCCATGACCGCGCCGACCACCCCCTCGATCGAGAAGTACCTCGGCACCAGCGTCCGTCTGCTGCCCCAGACCGACCAACTGCGCGCCCTGCACACCGTGATCCGCGACCGGGACGCCCGCCGGGAGGACTTCGTCCACTACTCGCGCCGGATCATCCGCATGCTGATCGAGGCCGGAATGGATCTGCTGCCCTTCGAGCCGCACGAGGTCCGCACCCCGACCGGCGCGGCCTACCAGGGGCTGCGCTTCGCCTCCGGGCTGTGCGGGGTGACCGTGGTGCGCGCCGGGGAGAGCATGGAGGGCGAACTGCGGGCCGTCTGCCCAGGGATCCGGATCGGGAAGATCCTCATCCAGCGGGACGAGACGACCAAAGAGGCCCGCCTGTACTACACCGCCCTGCCCGCCGACATCGCCGAGCGGCACGTCCTGCTGCTCGACCCGGTCATGGCGACCGGCGGGACCGCGCTGTCGGCGCTCCGGGTGCTGAGGGACCTCGGCGTGCCCGAGGAGAACATCGTCTTCGTCAACTTCATCACCGTCCCGGAGGGCATCGCCGCCGTGTGCGAGCAGCATCCGCAGGTCAGGATCGTGACCTCCGCCATCGAGGAGAGGCTGAACGAGAACGCGTGGATGCTGCCCGGCGTAGGGGACTTCGGGGACCGTTACTTCGGCACGGACACATAGCGCCGGCGCGGCTGCAGCAGCCCTCGTAGGGCCGGTGCGGCTGTGGCAGCCGATTGAACGACAGCGTGGGGCTGGCGTACGCCAGTTCTCCGCGGGATCTGATCTCCTGTTCCGCCCGGCGCAGTACAGGGCCAGCAGCCCGAGATGCAGCGGCAGACGGATTGGCACACGGCGTTCGCGCAGCTCGGCCACCGCAGATTCGAGGCCGGCGAGCGCGCCGGGTGCCGCCAACTGCTGCTGCGCCCAGCTCCGGCACACCCGGAGCATAGGGGACCAGTGCGTCGGTGGGTCAGTGCGTCAGTGCGTCAGTGCGTGGGCGTCGGCGATGTCGAGGCCCTGGCTGCTGGACGCCGCGGCCGTCTGGGGATCGCCGGCCAGCGCGGCCACCAGCGCGTGGAAGCAGTGGGCGCTCGCCCGGTCCACGGGCGTGCCGTCGTGACTGGTAAGCGGGATCAGGATCTCGCACACCCGAAGCGCCTCGTCGGTGGCGCCAAGGAGGCTCAGGCCGAGGGCGCGGTGGTTCATGGCGACGTGGCGCAAGTCGTGCTGAATTGTTGCGGTCAGCCCCGCGCGTTCGCCGGGGGAGAGGTTCTCGGCGGTATGCACCGCTTCGGTCACTGCGGCCAGGGCACAACGGGCGCTGCATCGTTGTCTTGTCGGCGGATGGCAGCGCGGACATTTCGAGGAGAAGCACTACGCCAACCAGGCAACGACCGAACGGCGGAGAGCCTGAACGCTTCTCGCGAACGCGAGACCCTGCCGGGTGCCGGAAGCTGGGCCACCGCAAGGGAAGCTGCTCCGGCGGCGTTCGGCCGGCTCCACCGCTACAACACCCGACGCCTTCATTCCTGCTTCGGGCAACGGTCCCCCGACCGTCTACGAGGACAGTCTCGACTCAACATCGGCTACGTCCCGAAGTCGCATAACCCTGTGTCCAACATCCAGGGTTAGCCGCTGGACCAAATCCGGCTGACCCCTTCTGGGAATCGCGTCGACCGGTTCGTGGACGGCAAGATCTTCGCAAGCTCCTGGGCCATTGGACGGCAACCGTGCCGATGACACTGGAGGTGTCCCAGTCGGCCTGCGAATCGAGCGGAAAGCAGCCGCGTGATCAACACCGATGCCCTCCTGACCGTTTTGGACCGGCCCTTCCCGGAGTTGACAGGGCCGATCAGCTCCGGGAACTGCACGACACCCGTCCGGAGCCCGACCGCCATGTGCGCGCCGACGGTTCGATCGGCACTGCACGGCGGCACCACCGCGTCCATGCGTGAAAGTTCTGGGACGGGAGTCGACAGGACTGCGACCGCCCGGCGAGCAGTTGGCTCCGTCCTGGCAGGAACTCGTCTCGGAGGTCGTGTCGGCGCGCTTCGACCGGTAGCCGCGCGAAGCGGCCGGCTTCACCGAGCACCGCAAGCATCGGACCTGCGGGACCTACGAACATCGACGGCGACTTCGAAGAGCTCAGCACCGGCAAGCCGCACAAACGGCGGGACGTGCGTCGTGTACTCGGCGTCGTTTCTTTTGGGGCACAACACCGCGCCAATGGCCAGTGGGCGTGGCCTGGAACGGGGTGTGCTGATCCTGTCCTACTTCAACGGCACCGGGGAAGACCGTGGAAACAACGACTGACCGAAGGGTGAAAATGGCGGCCGAACAGGGTCCGTTTCTCCTGCTGAACACCAAGCACATCGTCTCGCGCCTGCACGAGTGGTTCCCGGACGCCGCGCGAGAGCTGGTTGTGGTGACCACCAGAGCGGACATCCCTCCTGCCGACGATGCCGAATACGCACGGCGGTTCCGGCACCTGGAGGTGGTGACCAGCCTCGCAGAGGTATCGGACGACGCGTTTGTCGAACTCGCCCGACGGTTCGGCGTGCGCCGGATTCTGTCGCTCGGTGAACGTGAGGTGCTGCTTGCGGCGCGAATCCGGGCCGCACTCGGCCTGCCTGGACAGAGCCTCGCTTCGGCCACGGCGTATCGGGACAAGCACGTCATGAAGTCGACTTTGGCGGCAGCAGGGATCGACGTCGCACCCATGCGCAAGATCCAGACCAACGACGAGCTTGCCGATTTCACGCGACAGGTCGGCTACCCGGTCGTGGTCAAAGAACTCGACTCCGGCGCGTCGAACGGCACCCTGGTCCTGATGGACGAACAAGCCCTGTGCAGCCTCCCGGCTCTTCCCACCGGATCCTCCCGATTGGCCGAAGCCTGGATCGAGGGCGACTTCTACCATGTCAACGGCCTCATGAAGGGCGGTGAGGTGGTGTTGGGGGTGCCTTCCCGCAACCTCTACTCCGACTGGTTCTCGGTCGCGTTCGACGCCCCGGCCATGACGGGGATGCTGCCCGACGAGCACCCACTGTCCGAGAAGTTGCGGCGTGCTGCGCAGCGGGTCGTGGCTGCGCTGCCCGCAGTACCGGACCTGTGCGCTTTCCATCTCGAACTGTTCCATACCGCCGACGATCGCCTGGTCGTCTGCGAGATCGCCTGCCGGGCGGGCGCGGCACTCGTCACCGATGTACATGAAGCCGTGCTGGGGGTCAATTTCCACGGCGCAAGTCTGCTCGGCCAAGCCGGACGCGGCGATCAGGTCGATATTCGCCCGAGCGGCGAACGACTCGGCTTCGCCTGGTTCCCACCGGCCAGGGGAATCCTGCGCGCGCTGCCCGGCTCATGCTCGCTACCGCGGGTGGTGAGTTACCGATCCTGCGGCGACGTCGGACGCTCTTACGACGGCACCACCGGACTCGGCCCCCATATCGCAGAGATGGTCTTCCGGCTCACCGAGCGGGACACCGAGGCGGAACTGCGGCAGGTCGAACAGTGGTGGGACAACAACGTTGTCTGGGAACGCCGGACCAATCCGGTACCCGACCGCTGGAAGACGTCCCGACGGCCGGCACGGATGTGACGGGTGTCTTCGAGGGCATCAGCCGCATCTCTGTGACCAGCGCATAACAGCCCAGCTATCGGACACCGGAGGACCCATGTACGAACTGCTGAAGACGATCATGATTGACGATCTGCAATTGGAAGCCGACCAGGTGTCCCCGGACGTAAGCCGCGAAGATGCGGGCCTGGACTCACTCGCCACCTTTGAACTGTCCTTGGCGCTCAGCCAGCGCCTTGGCATCAAAATCGCTGACGAAGAACTGTTCAGTCTCAAGACACTGGCAGACATTGCTGAGTTCATCGAGAAGCGGACCGCCGGCCTCCCAAGTTTCCCAGGAGAAACCGGTTCCCAGGCGGTGGACCATGCCGAAGTCAGCGAGGATGCCGGACTCGCCCGATTGCTCGGCGTCCCGGACAGCTTCCGCCCTGACTGTCCCAGCGGTCTTGCCCGCGCCGCGGACGGCCGCGCCTATCTGCTTTCCCGCAACGAAACTCCGTTCCAGCCACCCGAGTCCGTAGTAAACGCGATCACCCGCGCTGCGGCCGAGGCCAACCGGTACCCGGACCCGGCATGCGGAGCGCTGCTAGCCGAACTCGCCCGGCATTTCGACGTCTCCCCGGATCATATCGCGGTAGGTGCCGGGTCAATCACGCTCATTCAGGCGCTGCTCGCAGTGACCACCGAGCCGGGGGCCGCCGCTGTCTACTCGTGGCCGTCGTTTGATGGCTATTCAGTGCTCGCGGATCTCGCCGGGTTCCGCTCTGTGCGAGTGCCACTGGCTGCGGGCAAACATGACCTCGACGCTTTGGCCGCAGCGGTCGATGAGCGGACGCGTCTGGTGCTGGTCTGCAACCCCAATAACCCGACCGGCACGGCGTCGAGCGAGGACGACCTCCTGCGGTTCCTCGACTCGGTCCCGCGGACGTGCCTAGTGGTGCTTGACGAGGCCTATTGCGAGTATGCGCGGGATCCCGGCCTGGGCGTCCGCCTGCTCAGGTCGTGGCCGAACCTGATCGTCGCCCGGACCTTCTCCAAGGCCTACGGCCTCGCCGGCCTGCGGGTCGGTTACATGCTCGCGGATCCCTGCCTCGTCTCCCGGATCCAGCGTATGATCATGCCGTTGAGCGTCAGCGACGTTGCCCAGGCCGCTGCCATCGCGTCGCTGGCGGCGGAGACAGAGCTCCTCAGCCGCGTCCAGCATACGGTTGCCGAACGTGACCGGGTCCGCGCCGCAATGCTCGCCCTGGGATTCGACGTTCCGCCATCGGAGGCGAACTTCATCTGGCTGCCGCTTGGTAGTCGTACACAGGAGTTCGCCGTCACGTGCGCGTCGGTCGGGGTCAACGTGCGGCCTTACCCGGATGAAGGCGTCCGAGTGACGATAGGGACCGCAGAGGACAACAACGCGTTCCTGGCAGCGGCCAAGCAATACGGGCTGGATCGGATGGGTGCGGTTGGCCCGAACTTTTAGGGCCTCCGTACTCAATCCGTTTGAGCGGCCAGTCGAACGATTTCGTTGCCGTGCCGACGTGGCATCGAGTCCGCAGTGGCCGGTCGAAGTCGCCGTGTCTCAGTCTCGTCCAGTGGTCGTGGGCTGCGACTGTTTCGACCGGATCGCCTGTCACCTGTGGCAGGCCGAAGCGGTGTTCGACCAGGAGGCGTCGGCGCATACGCTGCGGGCGGGCAGCAGGCCATCCGGCGACACGCCTACGACACGGCCGAGCAGTGATTCGCCGTGGACTGCGATTGCTTACGCACCGGCTCAACTCTCCCGCGCACACCGAACCGCGATGCCGTTGTACCGGCACCTGACCATCATGCTGGGTACGGTGCGCGTCGGGAGCGACAGCCTCGGCACGGGACGCCGCGTCATTGCAGAGGACGTGGCGTTACATACAACTGGTCAGCGGGCGCTACGACAAGTGCCGCCCCCACGTGGAGAACCTGCGCGGAGTCGCCGAGGCGCACCGCGATCCGCTGGCGAAGGCGGCACATCAGCTCACCAGCGGCGCGATCACGCACGTACGCGGCCGGTTCGGGCAAGCGCTTGCTGAGTTCGACGCCGCAATTGAGCACAATGACGCCCTTCCCGGCGGGGGTCGGCAGCAGGTGCCGACCTGCCGTCGGCGCCTGCCGATCCGGATCTGCCGTGCGCTCGCCCTCTGGTTGATCGGCGAGCAGACCCGTGCCGCCCGGCAGCGCGACGAACTGCTGTTGCCGACCGAGCGCGCCGCGACGCCCCATGACCGGGCCATTGCGCTCTACGCCTGTGCAGCGGTGTCCGCGCTCGGCGGCGATGCCGACACCGAGCTGTGTGCCAGCCAGAAAGGGCTGGAGCCGCCGAGCAGCAGCGGGCTCGGCGTAGGAGCCGGTGGTGGTAGGGGGTGCGGAAGGTGGCGCCGGCGCCCTGGTGGGCGCGGTCGGCGAGGACGGGGATCTGTCTGGTGAGGCAGGCTTGGACGATGCCGTGTGCGCGGGCCGCGGTGAGGTCGTGGGTGCGGCCCGGCAATGCGGGTGAGAACCACAGCGGGGTGCCGTCCGGGCGTGCGACGACCTGGACGTTCATGCCGTGCTGCTTGTGTTTCTGGGAGTGGTACGGCTGGTCCGCGGCGATGCGGCCGGTGGGGAGGAGCGTGCCGTCGACGATGACGAAGTCTCCTTGTACGGGACCGAGCGAGGCTCCTGGTCGTTGCGGTGGTGCGTAGAGAACACCACCGCAACGACCAGGAGCTTCGCCTCGTCACACCACCCCAAGGAATCAGCTAAGGCCGCTGCAAGAGGCTGGCAAGCGCGGTCCGATAAAGTGTGACAATTAGCTGCTCCGATAAGCGCCGTCGGCATGACCAGATCACAGAACACAGACTGCTTCTGCGTCAGCTCGAATTTTCACGTCACAAGGAAGCGAGATGAACCGCCCGTGAATTCTATTTCCCATAGAAGCGGAGGTAAATTCGTTGTGACCAGCGTGTCATCGGATGCTCATATGTGGAACCTCGTGTTTCTTCAGCTGCTGCTCGAGGAACATGACGGGCAGGTGGTGAATCTGGGCGCGTGCACTCCGGACGAGCTCATCATATCTGAATGTATCAGAGTCCAGCCAGACGCCTTGGTCATTAGCACGGTAAACGGGCACGGTCATATCGATGGCCTGCGACTGATCAGGAAGATTCGCCAGAATCCGGAGCTTGCCCCTATGAAAGTTGTTATCGGCGGCAAGTTGGGCGTTCACGGTTCCCGGCATGGAGGATTCGGAGCGGAACTGGTCGCGAATGGCTTCGATGCGGTATTCGAAGCGGACGCCGAATTTGACCAATTCCTCGATTATCTCGGACTGGTGTCGTCGGCACCGAAGCAAATTCCGTCCTCGAAAACCCGGAGTATCTGATGGCAACTCCTCCCAGCCCCGGACGCTTCACCCGGTTTATTCGGCAGGCTTCGAATGAAGGGAAACTGGTTGTCCAGCCGCGCATGGGGTTCGGCACGGTCGATCAGATGCGCGCGGGACTTGATGCGGTCAGCAAAGTCAGTGCAGCCACTGTAGGTACCATCACTGTTGACAGTTATACTCGGGTGAACGACCATGCCTCAGCACTTCTCGCTCTGGAGAAGGGTGAGGACCTCAATGGATACCCGCTGGTGGCCCACGGCGCGGCGGTGACTCGCCAGATGCTTGCCGGAATCGCGGCAGACGACTTTCCGGTGCAGGTAAGGCATGGATCAGCATTGCCTGGCGAGTTGTTTGCGGGACTGATGGCGGCCGGCATCGACGCCACCGAAGGCGGCCCTGTCTCCTACTGTCTGCCCTATAGTCGCGTCCCTCTGTCGCAAGCCGTCGCCGCATGGGCGGAATGCTGTGAGATGCTCGCGAGAATCAGTGAACCGGTGCATCTAGAGAGCTTCGGCGGATGCATGCTGGGGCAATTGTGCCCGCCGAGCCTGCTTATCGCCCTGAGTATCTTGGAAGGCTTGTTCTTCCGCGAACACGGACTGCATGATATTTCCGTCAGCTACGCTCAGCAAACTCATCCGCAGCAGGATATCGAGGCAATTTCTGCCCTGCGCGCACTGGCGAACGACTGGCTCGGAGATACTAACTGGCATTCTGTCTTGTACACCTACATGGGTGTTTATCCACGCAGTCGACTGGGGGCATACAGGCTGCTTGAGGAGAGCGCGATGCTTGCTGCCCATTCCGGGACCGAGCGACTGATCGTTAAGACTGCGGCGGAAGCCAGCAGAATCCCATCGATTACGGAGAATGTTTACGCCCTGGAATTCGCGGCGTCGGTAGCCGAGCGAGACACGGTGGTCGAACCGGCCGGAATTCCAGATTCTGGGATCTATGAAGAGGCTCAGGCAATCATCACTCACACGCTAACCCTGGGAAGCGACGTGGGATCAGCGCTCATACGCGCATTCGAGCTCGGAAATCTCGACGTTCCGTTCTGCCTGCATCAAGACAACGCGAACCGCTGCCGGGCTCAGATTGACGGCCGCGGCTGGCTGACATGGGTCAACCCTGGAGGAGTGCCGATCCCGCAGGCCCGTAGCTTGACCGAAAACCAGCAACGGCTCACCGCCCGGGGCCTCATTGACATGCTCAGCTACAACGAACGGCGTTATGACGGTGAAGAACTGGCAGGATCAGAAGTTTGGAGGCTCGGGTGATTCGAGTAGTTGAAGTGCGGTGTCCATTCACGGGTGGTGCCGAGCTGCGGCAAGGCCCGAGAACGCCGAGTTGAAGCGTCGGCTGGGGAAGGACTCCACCGACAGCAGCAGGCCGTCGTCGTCGGACGGGCCGGAGAAGAAGGCGACGCGGTCGCAGCGTGAGCGGTCGAAGGACCGTAATCCGGGTGGACAGCCGGGGCGGGCGGGCCGTTGCCTGGAGCCATCGTGGAGCCTGACCGTGTGGAACGGGTCGAGCCGGCCGGATGCGCCGACTGCGACAGCCCGTTGTCCGGTGCGGCGCAGAAGGGTTTCCGGGCGGTCCAGGTCTTCGACGTCCCGCTGATCGAGCGGGAAGTCACCGAGACGCGCCTGGTCCGGCGCCGCTGCCGATGCGGGGGCGGTGACCTGCGCGGACGCGCCACCGGGGATCAGTGGTCCGACCTGCTACGGGCCGAACCTGCGGGCCGTCGCGACACTGCTGGCCGCGGAGGGGCAGATCGGCACCAAGTCCACCGTCACCCTCATTGCCGGGCTCCTGGATATGGAGGTCTCCACCGGGTTCGTCGGCCGATGCTTGTCGCGGCTGGACGCTTCGCTCGGCCGGTTCGAGGCGGAGCTGAAGCAGGCCCTGCGCCGCTCGGAGGTGCTGGGTGCGGACGAGTCCCCGATTAGCCTGGCAGGTGAGCGCGGCTACGCCTACACCGTCCGGGCCACCGGCCTGACCCGGTACGGAGCAGCGGGCACCCGCCTGGCCGGAGTGCGGCTGTGCTGCGCGCATCTGCTGCGGGACCCGCAGGGCGTCATCGGCAACGCACCCGACCAAGAGCACGCGGCCTGGGCGACGGCCGCCCAGCGGATCCTGCGCGAGGCCGACAGACCGTCGAGAAGGCCCACGCCGCCGGACACACCACGCTGCACGAGAGCGAACACGCCCGGATCGAGAAGGAGTTCCTGAACGCTGCCGGGTGCGGGATCAGCGTCAACCTTCACAACGGCGGGAAGAAGCCCAAGGCCCGCCAATCAGTGATTCCCAATCAGGTTTGTCAAGGGCTGCGGTAGCGGACGGTGACCGCGTTATGCCGCTGCGGGGCCAGGTTGAGGTGGCTCGACGGTGAAGGTCCGCTGGTCGCGTATGAGGGCCCACAAGACGTCGAGGCGGCGCCGG